>NZ_CP118747.1:0-352500 GCF_030996345.1 Acidithiobacillus sp. AMEEHan
CTCGTCTCCCAACTGACTTGACGGCAACCATGCGGCACTGCACGCGCCTGCACTCCCAGCTCTCGCGGTCGTTTCGGCGGATACAGTACACCGTTGCATCTACCAGGGACTACTCGCCCTCGCTTCGCTCCAGGCGAGCAGCGGAGGACTCGCCGCCCGGCAGTCGTCCTTGCAGCGACATTACCCGGTAGCGTAGGCAGTCGAAATCCTCGCAACCGACGCCGGCATCGAGGCGCGCGGCGCCATCTTTACGCGCCGCGAAATCGTCGATTTTCTTCTCGATCTTAGTGGCTATGAGGCCAACCGTCCGCTGCACAAACTCAAGCTCCTAGAGCCGTCGTTTGGTGGCGGGGATTTCTTGTTGCCGGCCATCGCACGGCTTCTGGCAGCATGGAAGATCGGATCCGCGCATGCCAGTGAAGGCCCCGGCAGGCTGTATTCGTGCGGTCGAACTTCATCGGGAAACCTTCACGCAAACGCGTGGCCAAGGCTGAATAATCACGTGCGAGATGTTCTGGCGAGCACATTCTCCATAGAAGGCTGCCGAACGAGCACTGTTTGCCGCTCATGACGTCGCATTCGTGGAAGCGAGTGGCGCTTCCATCATCTCACTTAATCGACTTATTGCCGAACGCGACCTCCGCATCCTCCTCGCGCAGCACCACATGCTGCTCCCAAAGCTTGTCGTAGAGGGTTTGCTTCGCCATGTATCCACACCAATATTGAGACTTCATCGTCCTACCCCGCGCAACAAGGCCACCCAGAATCATGCCGATTTTCGCGCTAGCTCAGAGATTCTCTAAGCAAACATTATTTCCGCTCATATGGACTGACTCGCTCAAACAACTCACAACCGCCCAAAGATCATCAGTTTAAGTTTTTCTGCCCAGAAATAGTTTTCCGCCTCTCTTGTTCGGCGCGCCAGCACGGGCCTCATCACTTTTCGTAAAGGCTCATAATCGGCAGGACAAGGAGGTTTTACCGCTAAATCCCAATGTCCACCACGACGATCAACTCCACCCAAAAGAGCCAAAACGTGTCCCTCAATATCCTGAAGTGATAATTCGCCTTTGTACCTAATAAGGAGGGTAGATAGCGCTGTATTTTTTCTGTGTTCCACGTCCAATAAGACAATAGGATGACTGCCCTTCTGAAATAATACTGCTACTAGACATAATCTCTGGCGGTTTCCAATCATAGAGAACGATCGACCAACAGGCAGGCGGCAGAGCGCCATCAAAACATCCACTTTGACAAGCCTATTTGCCATTTCTCTTATGACCTGCATTAGCCTCATCAAATCTTCAGAACTCTCTTTGCTCTCGATTGTAAGCAACTGAAATTCTAAAGGGGCCAAATTATCAAACTGCGACTCAGGCGCAACACTGACCTTCTTCGGGGGGATTTTTGCCACACCACTGCGAACGTTAACATTTATATTTTCATTAAATCCCCCAATACCAGCCAAATCTCCAACCTTTCGATAACGAATCCGATTTCCATTTTTTACTACGAACACTTCTACTTCTCGCTCGAAAATACTGGACCTTGTCATTAGTTGCAGCGCTGGCTGATTCACATCCGTCTTGCTTCCAGAACTCTCTATATCCACCGTGAAAGGACTATCTTCCGAGGATACACCGCGCTTCTTCCGCGTGATTAACTCGCCTCTTGGCATCTGGACAGATACATCTGTTTTCAGTGATGGATGTGAATAATACAAAATATCACAAGGAACGTTCTTCCCTGCTATCTCGATTATCTCCATGATCAACCAACGATTTTTCTCACGAACGCCACGAAACTTGATCTTGCAGTTGCGTAACTCCGGAGGATCAAATGTCATGAATCGTTGATTGACTGATCGCTCATAAACGCTGTCCCAAGACCGCCTCCCCTCAGGGTCCACAGCCAGCCATGCAAATTCCAGCAAAAACGGTCTTTTCAGGGACCTGACTGGCATTTTCTGCGTAAAGTCTAGCTGCAATCGAGAGCTATACCCTGGCATAATCGGTCTGTAGAGTGTCATGATACCACCAGGTTGCATGATATAGTTTGCAAGCGTTTTATTATGTAGAAAGAGGCTGCGGATCAGCTCCATTGCCGGGATCAGATACTCTACCCGGCCCACTTCGTAACGAAACAATCGCTGCACCCCGGATGACCATCCGTAAAATGGGTATAACTCAGCAGGGATGGCGGATGAATCCGTTTCCTGTCCTTCTGCCAAGTTTGGAATTATCACATCCGCATACTCGCCATAGGTGATTTTATCTAACTGACCGTCATGAAATGTGTAGCCGAGTGCGAGTACTGGGAATAGGCCAATCGGGAGTTTCCACATGACAAAGCCCCCCGAAGACTCGCCTCGCGTTACGACATTTAATAGCCAATCATTCTTGGCGTTTTTCTGAAGCCCGGCCAACCAATAAAGTTGAAGAACCTCAGACACATCGCAAAACTCTTTTATTCTAATCACGATGCAGCACCCGCGATGGGCTGGGGGTGTTCAACCAGTGCCGTCAGCGCCGCTTCCACCCGATCTGAGGCCTTTGGGGGCAACCCCGCGAGGCGACGAACGCGCCAAGCGCGCACCTCCAAAGCTTGCCGGTTCAGTTCGGCTACTGCCCAGGTAATGCGACGTAAGCGAAAATCCTCAACTGTTTCTACCAGTTCATCGAGGGTCCTGACGCTTTCAGGCAATTTTGAACGGGACTTAAAGAGGCGCTGGGAATGCTCCAGCGTGCGCACTAAGGCTGTCTGGGTAACCCGTCGCGGCGGAACCTGCTGGTGTATATCCTTAGCAGCCTTACGCAATTGGATTGCCATGTGACGATCAAACGCCTTCCAATCTACTCGTTGATCCAGCCATTTCCCATGTTTCGGTGCAGGCGAATGTTCAATCAGCCATTCTCTATCGTTTCGATAGAGCCAAGCATGTTCCCTGGGGCATAAACGAGCGAGTTGATGACGTGACAACGCCGGGCGATTACGCTGGATATCTAGCCAATGTTCTCTCATCGAATCCCGTTCCAGCGGGCGCTGGCTAACATTTCGTCCGGATAATGCCTTCCAGGGTACAGGCAAACCAAGCTTGCTCGCCCGCAATCGCACTGTTCCAGTGTCAACGCCGAGATCACGTGCGATCGATCTAAGGCCAAGCCCTTCCCGCACTCTCTGTTTCAGCCTCACATCCAAAAGGGGGCCATAATCGACGATATGTGGCTCCTCGACACATTGAGTGGGTAAGGCGGTATGATTGCTTTATGGGAAGGGCAGCGAGCTGAGGATAAGGATGGACCAAGGTAATCAACTGTTCACTCTGGCGTTGGGGTTGGTTCCGCCGTGGATGGTGGACGATGTGCGGTTCACGGTGGAGGAAAAGCGCCTGGACCTGCATGTGAACTTCCCAAGGGGTAGTCAGTTTCCCTGTCCGGTCTGCGGCCAGGACTGCCCGGTCTATGACACCCAGGAGAAGGTCTGGCGTCACCTCGACTTCTTCCAGCATGCGGCTTATCTCCATGCCCGCGTACCACGGGTCCATTGCCCGGAACACGGCGTGCATTTGGTATCCGTCCCTTGGGCGCGGGAAGGCTCGGGATTCACGCTGCTCTTTGAGGCTCTAGTCATGGCCATGGTCCGGGAGATGCCCGTGTTGACGGTCTCCCGCCTAGTGCGGGAGACGGACCAGCGACTCTGGCGGGTGCTCGATCATTACGTCGCCAAGGCCCGCGAGGCCGCGGACATGTCAGAGGTCCATTCCGTCGGTATCGATGAGACGAGCAGCCGGCGCGGCCATGATTACATCACCCTGTTTGTGGACCTCGTGGCGAAGCGCCTGCTGTTTGCCACACCCGGCAAGGATGCCGAGACTTTTGCGCAGTTCGCCGAAGATCTGCAGGCCCATGGCGGCAGCGCCGAGGCCATTACGGAGGTCAGCATGGACCTCTCGCCAGCCTTCCAAAAAGGGGCCGCAGAACACCTGCCCAACGCCCAGGTCACCTTCGATCGCTTTCACCTCATGAAGCTCGTCAATGAGGCCGTAGATGCCGTACGCAAGGGGGAAGCCCTCTCCCAACCAGACCTGAAAAAGAGCCGCTGGCTTTGGCTCAAGAACCCGGGAAAGCTCTCCGCCAAGCAAAGCGCCAGGCTCCGGGAGATCCTCAAGAACCAGAACCTCAAGACAGCACAGGCTTATCAGCTTCGCCTGACCTTCCAAGAAATCTTCACCGTCCAGAATCGCCACCAGGGCGCCACCCTGCTCAAGGCCTGGGTGGAAAACGTCAAGGACAGCGGATTACCGCCAATGGTCAAGGTCGCCTACACCGTCATGAATCACTGGGATGGTGTGCTCCGCTGGTTCGAGAGCCAGATCACCAACGGGATTCTGGAAGGCTTCAATAGCCTCCTCCAGTCCGCCAAGGCAAAAGCCCGTGGCTACCGTACCCACAAGAACTTTATCAACATGGCCTACCTGATCCTCGGTAAACTGGATCTCAGGCTACCCACATGAAACATCGAAGAACCCGATATGTGGTGGAATCGAGGACCCCGCCACTCGCGTGTAACTGCAACCGCACGCACACGAAAACCGTCCAACAAACCTATCCATCTCCCGGCGCACAGTCAACGATTCAACGACTTTGCGCCCAAAGTGCTCTGCCAAATGATTGAGGCACTCCCATGGACCCTCTTCAAATGAAGGATCTGCAGGCTTCACAATAACTGGATATCGGTCAAGGAACATTTGCAGCAAGATGTGTTGTAGTGGATGAAATGCCTTACGGTGCTTCCGGACCATGGCCACAGGCCAGTCCCCATTGAACGCTTGTGGAACCACATTGGCAATCGGCGCAAAAAAACGAGAGAAAGCTTCCCGAAAGGACGCTTGATCTACTCTCTGCTTTCCTTTCGCGAAACCTCGGTTGCGAACCGCGGCGAGGTAATATACCCCCCAATCACGACATTCTTCATGCTTCAACGCAGCAGCCAAAAGGGACGCGCTGCGATCAGCGATATCTTGCAACAACGTCATCCCCTGCGGCTCGCATTCCCAACTCTTGGCCAACGCTAGAAGTTTGCAGTTTTGTAGAGAGCACGCAATAAATGCATGTTGATTCTCTCCGTTGGGGACCATGCTACTATCAACCAAAAAAACCTTGTGGTCTGGGCATAACAGAACACCGGGAAGTTGATGGCTACGCCTCCAGTACCACTCTCCGTATTGTCTCTGCATCTCACTCAGACAAACTGGGCAATATCGCAGACTATCTGGCGCCGAGATCACGCTCGCTGCAATGCCAAGTCGCGCGAAAACCGATTCCGCATGGCCGTCGGTTAACTGGGAAATGGCAAATTTGGTCACCTCTTCCGTGGCAAAAGCTACATAATAAGGGAGGAGCGTAGTTTCTTTGATCAGTTTTTCAGGATCAAGTCCACGATCAGCTGGTATGTTTTGACAGAGAGCCGCTATCCGGCTTTGTAGCGCAACATTCGCCTTCACGCCCGTGGCACCGAACAAATCCTGAATGGTCTGCTTTGGACTTTGAGAACACGTATGCCGGTGGTATCGCGCAAGCACGCTGTAAAGCAGTTCATCCGGATACACTCTGGGAAAGTAGGCAAGCATTGACGACCTTCATCCAGCAAGGTCATTCAGAGGCGGTTTAATCACTCCAACACCTTTCAGTGAATCGTAAGCAGACAGCCCATCTTTTTTCCCAGCGGTGACAACTGACCTGAGGTCATTCGCGTCAGACAACGCTTTTGCCCCAGCTATGGACGTTCGTACTTTCTTCCGACCTACTTTGGCGCTTGGACGCACGGGCCCTCGTCCTTGCAGCATCGCGGCGATGTTTGCCACGAGATCCAGGGCGGATAGCCCCGGATTTTCGGCACGGACCTCTGTCAATAGAACCTTTGCAAGGTCCGGCGCCACTCCCAAGTCTCCCAAAGCGCGCAAGATCGCCGCTACAACTTGGTTCTCGCTTGCATCCTCGCCAATCGCCAACCTCTCGGGGGCAGGGGCCTTCTCAAAAGAAGGCCCCGATAAGCGCGCAAGCGAGTCCCCAAAGACTTGTGCAGCATGGTCATGCAATGGGCGTATATCGTCATATTTTGCGATTGCCTCCCGATCATCCCGCTTTAAGGCGTCAATCATGGGGTGGATGAGTCGTAAGTGCTCACGCGCAACCTGACGCAGAAGACCAGGGTCAATACACTCCGGTCTGTCTCGCAGCGCTCCCAGCTGTATGGCACGCAGTTGTGCCATCATGAAAAGATTGACCAACACATCAATAATTCCTTGACTTTCGTCATAAAGCACCTGACGAATCTCGTCGGTCAGCGGGGACAACTCTCGCGTCCACTGGTATTTCCATATGCGGTCGACGAAATAGTTCCAGGTCGGACCTTGTTCCATGCGTTCCCAGACCAAACTTCCTAAGCCACTGGCCCGACGCGCCTGGCGGAAATCTCCCTGCAACAACGGCAACGCTCCCAGCGTACCAATGACAATTACCGGGATGCCGATGGTGTTCACCAATGTCACAAGAAAATTCAATAAGGCGTCGGCTCCAGTGCCCGGGGCCTCCCTAATATGCTGAATCTCGTCGACGATGAGTACACCGAGGGCGTGCAGGTTGGCGATTTGCGCCATTTGGACCATCATTTCATCAAGAGAGCTCCGACTGGCCCCATACCGGGCGCGGTACCGGGTGCCCAACAAATTGTCTATCGCCTGAAAAAAGCTAATGCAAAGTTGTTTAGGCGATCCTTTGTAGGGGCTATCCAGCTTCAGCCAAACCACTTGGTCAAGACTGAAAGGGTGGACATGGTGGATGACCTGCGGGTAGAGCTCCAGGACCCTGCCCATGCCGTAGCTCTTGCCGATGCCGGAGCAACCGATCAGGGCAAAGCTACTCGCCGTAGAGCGGATTGGGCGCCGGACAGCGGCAAGATCCTTCCCAATTACTCGCTCGTAGCCCTCCTGCAGGCGGTGAATGTAGTCGTTAGTGTTGGGATTGCGACTAAGGTACCCTTGGCGAAGAAGCATGCCGAACTTCGCTTCCAATTGCAGATGGTTCTCGAGCGGCTCGAAATAGTTCTTCAGTCGCAGGACGCAATGTGCCCGCAGATGGGCAGGATAGCCACGCTCTTTTTCACTGAATTTTGGTGGCCCTGCCATAGCCCGCAATGCCTCATTCACGGACAAGACGGGCGGCAACTTTGCGATGAACGGGTTTTCGCTGTATTCAGCAAGGGTGGTCATGTCATCCCGCATCGTCATCACCCTGTTCTTCATTTTGCCTACGAAGAATCTCCGCAATGTCCGGTAGACGGTAGTCGTCCTCCATTTTTCCCGTGGGGAAGTGGAGGATCTCCCCCTTTATCTTGGCATCCTCCCTGCGCCGCTTGGTTTGGAAGGCTTCTCGCTCCTGATTATCCCGTTTTTCCCGGCGACGGTTTTCGCGAATGCTACCCGTTCTCTGGCGATTGCTACTGTAAGAATTGGGCGCGTTCGTCTGCATGATCTGGGCCTCCTGCATGACATTTTTTATTGTCTCAATCAAGTTGATACGCCCGCGCTGAACATGTTGCTCGTTATTGCGTCCTGCGCGGCGCTCTTCCTGACGTATTTGATCTATCTCCCACAGAGTTCGGCCCAGATGATGGCGGCTCTTTTCTGTCAGAGTGCAGGAGATGAATTTCCCTTGCCTCAGATCATCGTGAAGGTATATCACATCCATGCAGCGCGGTTCGTAGGAAATTTTCACCTTCCAGCGCCCTCTTTGCCGGGCGCGTTCAAACCAGTGGTCCTCTATCGCTTTCTGGCAAGTGTAGAAGCAATCGGCATAGCGAATTCCAGTGGCCGTTACCATCGCCTCAGCGTTCGGCAACAGGCTCAGTCGAACCAACTCTGGTGGGAAGACACGCAGGCTACCACTTCGGTGTGCAATCCCCCAATCCCATAGCTCGGAGGGTATCGCCTGAACTCCGTCCGCAATCATGTCCGGGGTCTTCTCATAATCCTTCAAGACGTGCTGATTGTTATAGTAGAGAATGCAGTACAGGATGATACGAGTAAATTGGTCGATATCCAGCGTTGCATCCAGACGATAGTCTTTGGCGCCACGTTCCCGGAAATCGGTGGCAACATAGCCTGCAACGTAGGCCTTAAAACGGGCAGGAATCAGTCGAAACCGCTGTTCAACAATACCCTTCCAGTCCGCACGGTAGGGTGCTGCGGTTTCGACGCGCACTTGAAAGTTATTGATCAACGTCTCAACAGCACTGCCGGCGACTTCACCTCGATCACCAAGTAGCGCATCGGGAAGAGCTTGACACGGCCAGTCTGCCTCACCTATCTCGACGCCAAACTGGCGGCAATACCCCACTTTTTCCGTGGCAGTATTGGCCAGCGCCATCATCGCACCAACCCAGGAAGGTCCTTCAAATCCAACATACACTCCCGTAATCATGCGACTAAAGACGTCGATGACGATATACAATACCGGGCGCCCGACGATCTTCGCACGGTCATATCGCGACACCAAATAGACATCTGCAATTGTCGCATCGATTTGGAAACGAGAAGCGGGACCGACTGTTTCTGCCGTCGATGATCCCAATATGGCGCGTCGGTCCTTATCGTAGACGCGCGGCGTGCGACGGATGCGATCGACTCGAAAAAGATCGTTGTCTTTTTCGGACCAATAGCAGAACTGCCTGAAGGTTGGCGCATCTTTGCGTGGGACCAGTTCCTGCCGCCCGGTCTGCTCATTGATCGCCTGATCGGAAAAAGCACTTGCGATCAGTTCGTCATAGGCTACTCGCAGATCCATTTGTGCATTTTTTGCAAATTTTTTGGTGACAACCGAGCGAAATAATTGCCGCATTTCTGGCGTGACGTTGACGCCCAAATCGTCCCTATCGGCGGGCCTTCCCCGCTTCTTTCCTGAGGAAGCCCTCTCCTTGCCTCGTCCCCCACATCGATCATAGTCGGGGAGCAGCGCATTCGGTGTCATGCCGCGCTGCCAGTATCGTCGTAGCAAGCGGTAGATTGTCTGTTTAGTAGCCCCCGTCTCCGCCATCACGGCCTGAACCGCCCGACTTCTAAGGCGAGGCTGGAAGATGGCTGGCTGGTCAAGAATTAGAGGACGTATCATCGTCCACGCCCGGTCCCTCTTTAGCCGGTAGATCTCGGGGATGGCCTCGTCTGCCACGAATGCCAACCAGGGGTCGGGATCGGTGAGGCGCCATTCCCCCGTCTCGCGCATCCGCTCTATTTCCTCTGCCTCCCGGAAAAGGGGCATGGCAGTAGACGCCTGAATATCGATGCTGTAGAGGCCGCTCATTGCGGGGTCGATCCATAGAACTCGTTCGATCCTCCCTTCCTCGGGGTATTCCAGCAATTGGCAAACCGCAAGTTCTCTCATCCGCTGGCCCTCATGGACTCACGCTGAGACAATCGGAATTGATGCAACGGCGTGGAATCGTCTATGGGCCGATCCATTGGACAGACGATCATCTTTTTAGCCAACATGTGTCGGACTAGAAGTAGGCAATCACCAGCAGACATGGAAAACCGGAGATCCATGTCAGCGCAGAACTGCCGGAGGGTAGGCCCGGGATGTGACGGAAGTTCTTGAAATACTAGCCTCGCCTTCTCCGAAAAGTAGCCTTCGTAGGGTTGTTTGATCTGGTCAATTTCGGCATAACTATGAACCCAGACAATATTGCGTACCATCGCCTCAGGGATATCCCGCTCGGTGATGATTCCCCAGTCCACACCTTGTAGCTCCCAGTAACGGCGTTCCATCTCCAGTTTTTCAATCACACGTGGCTTTTCCAATTCGTCTGCCGGCTTGACTGCTCGCGCCAGCTGTATTAGCCGTCCGCCAACATAAACATCCACTAGGAAATCCGTGGTCATGACTAAAGGAGCGGAGCTGTGAGCAATGCGAGGGTGGGGAATCCCAAGATCTCCTGCAATACGACGAGTGATATTGCGATCTAATGGAAATTGTTCACGGATATCCGTGACAATATCTGCCCAATCAAACAAGTAAAAAGTATTACGCTCAATATCCGAGAGGAGGTGATGCACGCGCCCAGTCTTGTTCCCCTTGATGCGGTGGCACCGCCCTTGGGATGGTACGTCTCGCGTGGTAAGCCATGGGAGGTAATCTGCGCCACGCCCCTTCCACGCCCCTCCTTTTGGAAGCGCGCGATCCGGTCTTCGTCGATATCGTAGCGTTGGCGAGCCAAGGCATCCTCTCCTAGCCGCTTATTGAACAAGCATACTCCACTAGCTCTGGAGCGCAAGATCAGGATGATACTCTATTGTCGAGAATGAGACTTTATTGTTGGGGATGAAACTATATTGTTTGGGATGATACTTTATTGTAACGTTAACACCATCCTCAGGCCTCGGTCCGGCAAACAGCGTGTCCAATACTTGACGCCAACGCGTCGCCAGGCGCAGGTCGAGCTCCGTGGCAGGCGTTTCGGAACGCTCCCGCCAGCGACGATCGGGACGCAGGGAATCCGTGTCCAGGCCCACCTGCACGACCAGCGAACCAGATTCCAGTGCCTCGTCTGGCACCGGAGTAACTCCCGCATCGAGCAGCTCAGGCAACCGCTCTTCAACCAGCGCACAATCCTGTGGATGCAAGCGGACGACCGTTGCTCCGCTGGCGATTGGCACCGTGGCCAGCGCCTCCCGCAGCAATGGCAGAATTTGCTCCGGATGCGTCTGCAGCTCCTGGCGGATCACCTGCCTTGCCAGTTCCAAAGCCAGGGCGAGGAGGGCCTGTTCCACGCGGTCGTTGAGCTGCGCAACCGGCGCGGCCAATTGCTCTACAAGCCGCCGAAAGGTTTCGATATCCTTTCTGGCCGCCTGCAGACCCTCGTCGCGGCCAGCGGCGTAGCCCTCTTTCCGCCCGCGCTGCCGCCCCTCCTCTTCCGCCTGCGCAACCAACTGTTGCAGGGCTTCTGCCGTCGGCGGCCGCAAGTCTTGCAGCTCGACTTCCTCGCCCGCCTCCTCTGCCGGAGGGTTTTCTTCTACCTCCGGTGCCCTCGTCGCCGTGGCGATACCCGGCATTTGCGGCATACGCCAGGCACGCAAATTCGCTATGTTCTCACGCTGGATGACGTCGGTGTCGGAGGCAGCCATTTACAGCATCTCCTCACCACCGCCACTCAGGTTGATCTGGCCGGCAGCATCGAGACGCTGGGCCACTTGCAGGATGGCCTTTTGCGCGGCCTCCACCTCGCTCAGGCGCACTGGCCCCTTGGCTTCCAGGTCGTCCCGCAACATTTCCGCGGCACGCTTGGACATGTTGGCGAAAAAGCTCTCGCGTAGCGGACCCGGAGCCCCCTTCAGGGCAACGACGAGGCCATCGGATGGCACCTCGCGCAGCAGGGTCTGTAGGCTGCGGTCATCGAGCTTGGCGAGGTCGTCAAAGACAAACATCTTTTCCTGTACCTTTTCCGCCAGTTCGGGCTCGGATTCACGAATCTGATCGAGAATGCTGCCGGAGCGACTGGTTTCCAGCCGGTTGAGAATCTCCGCCGCTGCCTTGGGTCCACCCAAGGTCGCGACTTGCAGAGATTGGGAATCGCCGGAAATCTGCTCCTCCAGGATCTCGTTGAGCTCCCGGATCGCTCCGGGCTGCACGGTTTCCAGGCTGGCAAGACGCATCATCGCCTCGCCAACCGTGCGCTCCGGCAAGAAGTGAATCACCTCACTCGCCTGCTCGGGCTCCATATAGGCGAGGATCATGGCGAGTACCTGGGGATGTTCCAGTTTGATCAGATCGGCCACGGAACGGGCGTCCATCCATTTCAGGTTTTCCAGACCATTGGCCTCGCCACCATGCAGGATGCGGTCGATGAGTGATCCCGCCTTGTCACCCAGGGCCTTGGTGAGCATGCCACGAATGTATTGATCGCTGCCGATCCCCAAGGATGTCTGATGTTCGAGGCGGGCGCGAAAATCCGAGAGTACCGTGCGTGCCTGATCGGTGCTCACCTGCGCCATTTTTGCCATCATCGCACCAAGCTTCTGTACCTCGCGCGGGCCGAGGTGCCGCATCACTTCGGCAGCTTCATCCTCGCCCAGACTGAGCAGAAGAATGGCGCTGCGTTCGATGCCATTCAGATCAGCTTCGCTGCTCACCGTTCAACCATTCCTTGACGACCTGGGCAGCCCGGGCCGGATCCTGCATCACCAGTTGCCTTGCCACGTACAGATCTGCCTTGAGCGGATCCGCCGGAAGCTCGACTTCTCCCTCTTCCCCAGCCCAGACACGTCCCCCTTGGGCCCCTGCCGTTGCGCGCTGCTGGTCTTGCCGTTCCTGCTCTCCCCGCGCCGCTGCCAGCGCCGCACTCTGCGCTCGTTCCTGTCGGTCACGCAGCATCCGCAAGACCGGCTTGATGAGCCCCAGGAACAGCAGGAAGGCTAGCAGAAGGATGGCCAGATAGCGCAAGGCACCGTGGGCCAGGCTGAGGAACCAGGACTGCTGCCACCACGGCAGAGCGGCGTTCATCTGACTGCCGGCAAAAGGCATCTGCACGACTTTCACGGAGTCACCACGCTTGGCATCATAGCCGATGGCTTCCTCCACCAATTGCTGAATCTGTTGGATCTGCGCTGGCGCGAGGGCAGAAAACTGCTTTCCATCACCGCCCGGCAGTGGCTTTTCATCGATCAATACCGCGACGGAAACCCGCTTGACGCTGCCGACCGGGCTGACGGTATGGACGATGGTTTTATCGACATCGTAATTGGTCGTCGTGTCGTTGCTGCTCTGGGTGGGCGCCAAGCTCTTCAGCGTGGGAGCCAGCGCGATCAGTCCCGCCGGGGAGAGCGTAGAAACCACCGGCGCGGTGAGGGGCGCAATGGCCACTCCCGGTGGTTGATTGGAGAGCGCGCCCGGCACACCGTATGGCCCTTCACCACCGTTACTGCTACTGCTGTGCGTCTGCTGGCTGAGTACCTGATTCTTACCATAGGTGACCGAGCTGCTCTCGCTTTTGGCAAAGTCGATGGCTGCCGATACCGCAACATGCACTCCGCTACTCCCGACAATTGGGGAAATGATCGCCTCGATGCGCTTTTGATATTGCGCGTCGACTGCCTGCTGGTAGGCAAACTGTGCCGGTTGCAGACCCAGGGACTGGTTGGCGTTGCTACTCAACAGGTTGCCGTGTTGATCGACTACTGTGACATTTTTGTCCTCGAGACCCGGCACGCTGGCCGCAACCAGGTGGACGATCCCCGCCACCTGACCGGCAGAAAGTTGCCGTCCGGGGTACATCGTGAGCATGACCGATGCGGTCGGCTTCTGCTCCTGATCCAGAAAGACCGACGGTTTGGGAATTGCCAGTTGCACACGCGCGTGCTCGACTTCTCCGAGCGAGGAGATGGTTCGCTCCAGCGAACCCTCCAGGGCACGCTGATAATTGACATGCTCGACAAAATCACTGGTACCCATGGGTTCATGATCGAGCAGTTCAAAACCTACCGCATCGCCGTGCGGCAAGCCCTCTGCCGCCAGCTTCATCCGCGTGCTGTACACCACATCACTGGGGACGGTAATGACCGTACCCCCATCGGTAATGCGAAAGGGAACATTCAATTTCTGCAATTGCGCGATGACCTGACCACCGTCGCGATCGGAAAGCCCGGCATAGAGGACCTGATAGTTGCCAGAGCCATGCCACAGCGCCACGACGAGGAGCACGGCAACGACAGCGGCAAGCACCACCAGGAAGGCGAACCGGCGATTGGCTGGCATCTCCTGCCAGCGTTGTTGCCACTGGCGCAGATCCAAACGTGCGGCAGACGGATTCAGGGCTTCTTCGGCCATGGGGCATCAACCCTGCGCGCTCAGGCGGAAATATTCATGATGTCCTGGTAGGCAGAAACGAGCTTGTTGCGTACCTGGAGCATGGTCTGAAAAGAAAGATCGGCCTTCTGGGAGGCAACCATCACCTGACTCAGGCTTACCTGCGGATCGCCAGTGGCAAACTGGTTTTGCAGCTGGTTGGCGGATTCCTGTTGGGCATTTACGCCATCCACCATCTGTTTGAGCGTGTTGGCAAATTCTCCTACTCCACCGCTGTTCGGAGTGTTGTTTTTCAGACCCTGCGCCTGCTCGCTCAGGGCACGCAGCTGGCTCAGCAAACCATCCAGCGAATCTACACTGCTCATGACCATATCCTTCCTGGGAATGCTTTCCCAAAATGAAGCAATATCCAGGCCAAACTATCCAAGGTCGAAACCAGCCTCCCGCAAGCGCTGCAATTTGTGGCGCAGGGTACGCGCACTGATTCCCAACAAACGCGCCGCTTCGCCACGCGATCCTCCGGTTTTTGCCAGAGCATCGGCAATCAACTCCCGCTCATAGTGCCCCTTTTGCTCCCCCAATGCCAATTCTGCAACAGACAACGGCTCCTCCATCGCCACCCCGTTTTCTGCCATCTCGCCCGGCAGATCCAGGTCCCGCGTCTGTATTTCGTCACCGTCCGCCAGAATCAGGGCGCGGTGCAGGGCATTTTGTAGCTCGCGCACGTTGCCCGGCCAGTCATGCGCGAGCAGCGCCTGTTCTGCTGCCGGCGACAGCGTCCGCGCGCGTAGACCGAGGGTCACTGCCGCTTGCCCCAGGAGATACCGAGCGAGCGGGAGGATATCCTCGCGCCGCTCGCGCAAAGGGGGAATCTGCAGCGGAACCACCTGCAACCGGTAATAGAGATCGGCACGGAACCCGCCGCTTTTGACTGCCTCCCCGAGATCGCGATTGCTGGTGGCAAGCACCCGGATATCCAGGGAGATCGTGCGCTGCCCGCCGACCCGTTCCAGCTCCCGCTCCTGCAAGACTCGCAGCAGCTTGGCCTGCAGGACGAGGGGCATTTCCGTCACCTCGTCGAGCAACAGAGTGCCGTTCTGGGCCTGCTCGAATTTTCCCGCACTCGCCTGCGTGGCGCCGGTGAAGGCACCTTTCTCGTGGCCAAAGAGTGTCGCCTCCAACAGGGTTTCGGGGATGGCAGCACAATTCACAGCAACGAAGGGGCCTTTGGCACGGGCACTGTGCTGATGAAGATAGCGCGCCAAAACCTCTTTCCCCACACCGCTCTCACCACTGAGTAACACAGTGGCGTCACTCTGCGCGACTTTTGCTGCACGCTCCAGGCAGCGCCGCATACTGGGTGCCTCGGCAATCAAATGGTCATCGGCACCGGCGCGGGGCAGCAGATGCTTTTCTAGCTTTGCCTCCAAGCTCTCGATTTCAAAAGGCTTTACCAGATAGTCCACCGCCCCGCCCTGCAAAGCGCGCACCGCCTCTTCGATCGTTCCCCAGGCGGTCATCATCAGCACGGGCGGGGCCTGGCGACGCTCACGCAGGGCCGCCAGGAGAGCATAGCCATCCAGCCGCGGCATCTGCACGTCACTGAGGATGAGATCGGCGGGGAAATTTACCAACTGCGCCAGGGCCGCCTCGCCATCGCTGGCGTGACGAATGCGATACCCGAGATCGCTCAGAGCCTCCTGTAATACCTCGGCGAAATCCGGGTCATCCTCGACCAACAGAATGCGGAATGCCATGCGCTTGTCGTTCATCAGGACTTCGACCGACTAGCCAACGGATCGGGGAGCGCTGCGAAAGGCACGCGCAGTACAAAGCAGGCACCGGGTCGATTGTCCTCAACATGGAGATCCCCCCCCAGACCTGTGACGAAATTGCGCGCAATACTCAGACCCAGCCCGGTTCCCTCCCGACGGCCACTGACAAAGGGTTGGAAAATCCGCTCGCGTTCGGCCTCGGGTACCCCGGGCCCGGAATCCATCACTCGCAGAATCCAGGAATTGCCGCTGCGCGCGCCGAGGGCATACACCGTGCTCGAGACGGGAGCAAAGTGCAGGGCATTCTGCAGGAGATTGCCGATGACGCTGACCCATACATCCGCGCTGCCCGTCAAAATCCAGTCATTCTCTCCCAGCTGGAGATCGAGATTGACACTTTTTTGACGAAACAAGGGCGCGAATACCCGCACCAATCCTGCGTCAATCTCCTCCAGGCGCGCAGTGCTGTCCTCGGCGGGCATGCTGCCGCGCAAAAACTGCAGCATGGCGTCGATGACCCCCTGCAAATGTCGCAATCGATCCAATGCTCGTTGCTGCTGGCGCGCAAAATGTTCGGCATCTCGCTCCGGCCGCAACTGGCCGACCGCGAGCAGTGCCGTCGCTAGCGGCGTACGCAGTTGGTGCGCAAGGCCCGCCATCGTCTCCCCCAAGGCTGCCAGACGCTCGCGTCGCTGACTGGCGGCTTCGCGCGCACGTGCCGCGGTGACATCCTGCAAGAGCAGAATCTTCCCCCCCTCCCCGGCCAGCGGGGTTACGGCGATGGCCAGACGTCGGCGCGCGCCCCCGGCCGATAGCAAACATTCCGCGCCCCCCTCCTGAATCGCTAATCCGGGCAATTCCGGCCAGATCCAGCCGAGCTCCCGAGTCTCCAGCAGTCGCTCCGCGGCGGGGTTCATCTGCAAAATCCGCCCGCGGGGATCAAGCAGCAATACCGCGCCCGGCAACATCTCCAGCAGCATTGCCAGGCGCTGGCCCAAGGTCTCCTTTGCCTGCAGCTCTTCGCGCAGACGCTGATTGGCGGCGGCCAACTCCCCGTTGAGCCGATGCACCTCGGCCTGCAAGGTGCCATACGCATCGCTCAACTCGCGCGAGGCGTTGTTGAAGAGTTCAAAGGCCTCGAGCAGGCGAGCGGCGTCTTGGGGATCCGGATGGCCAGGCACCGAGGCGTTACTCCCTGCCGGGCTGTATGGCATATTTGCGCAGCTTCTCCACCAAAGTCGTGCGCCGCAGCCCCAGTCGTTCGGCGGCACGCGCCACCACTTGGTCACAGAGATCCAGGGCCTGCAAGATCAGGTTCCGTTCGATCTCCTCCAGATAATTCTTGAGATCAAAAGGGCCGTCGGGCAAACGATGTCCAAGCTCGCCAAGCTCCGCGACCGGCAACGCTGCATCCGGCTCCATCGCCCAAATCGTCCGCAAAGCGTCGCTTTCCGATTTGGCGTTCTTTGCGCTCTGCCAAATGTGTTGCGGCAAATCGGACAGCCGCACCTCCTCCCCAGCGCGGAGAATGCTCAGTCGTTCCACCAGATTCCGTAGCTCCCGCACATTCCCTGGCCAACAATGCTCGAGTAGGACCTGCTTCACTTCGGCAGACAGGCGAAAAGGCGCAAAACCATCTTCCTGCCGCTGCATCAAAAAATGCTCCAGCAGCAAAAAAAGATCGTCGCCACGCTGACGCAGAGGTGGCAATTCTACGGGAAAGATATTCAGACGGTAATAGAGATCCTCGCGAAACAAGCCGTCGCGAATGCGCGCCTCCAGGTCGCGGTGCGTCGCAGCGATGATGCGCACATCGGCATCCCGCGGCTTGCTGCCACCTACCCGCTCGTATTGGTGCTCTTGCAGAACGCGCAGCAATTTCACCTGCATTGACGGAGTCATTTCCGCTACTTCATCGAGAAAGAGCGTGCCGCCCTCCGCCAGCTCAAAACGCCCCTTACGCGTCAACAGGGCGCCGGTAAACGCCCCTTTTTCATGTCCAAAGAGCTCACTTTCCATCAACTCGGCGGGAATCGCACCGCAATTGATTGCCACAAAGGGGCCAGCGGCGCGGGTCGAGTGCCGGTGCAAGCATTGGGCAATCACCTCCTTGCCCGTCCCGGACTCTCCCAGGATCAACACCGTGCTGTCCGTCGCGGCGACCTTCCCCAAGAGCCGGGTCACATTGCGCAAGACCTCGCTACGCCCAACCAGTCCACAGCTTTCTCGCGACAAGGCACGGCGATCGGCGGGGTTCTGCGGCGCAGTGGTTTCGACAAGGCTTTCCATCATTCCTTTCTCGTTTTGTGATCCATCATGCTTTCGCGCAATCTGGCAACCTCACGCCGATGATGACGGAAGATTAGTCGATCCAGCATTTCCTGCACGCCAGGACTCAGGCGAAATGGGAAGCGCCAGAGCCGCTGCACAGAATCCGTAAGCACCTGTTCGAAGCCCGCGCCGGGCAGCCGCAGCGGCATGGCCAGGCGCGGATGCAAGTAAATTGCTGCCTGCAACGGAAAATCGAGCGGTTGCCAATCGTCGTCCAGGGTGATTTGCAGCGAATCGCCACGCAGTTCGCAAGGATGTGCAGCCGGAAGTGGTTCTTGCGCGCGGATTCCGGCGCTAAGCAGGGTGAGTAACAGATCGGTCTTGATTTGCAGATGGGTTAGAGCCGAGCGCTCGTCTTCGTCGGCGTTGCCACCTTCTTCCTCCCAAATCAGTAGGGCGCGCAACAAAACGCGGTTATCACCCATGAAGTCCGCAAATTCTTCTTCCTGGCCCGACCACGAACGAATCGCAACTGGCAGTTTGGCGGTTATGGCTACCCCAGGTCCATCCACGTTTCTCTCTCCATTTTGGAGAGAGGATAGTGCCTCAGCCGCGTTCGAGCAAACCTCGCCAGCCGTCCCGCAGGTCTTCGAGTATGGGTCGGCAACTGGCCAAGGTATCGAGGTCGTCAAAAATGTTCGCCAGAGCCAATTTCTCCAGGACGAATCGATACAAATTTTCCAGATTGGCAGCGATTTCCCCACCTCGCTCATGATCCACGCTTGCCAGCAGATGTGCCGTCAATTGATAGGCCTTGTCCATGGCTTCCGCCTTGTCCGCAATTCGACTTTCGCGAATCGCCAGATCGGCGCGCCGCAGATATTCGAGAATCCCTTCCAAGCCCATCAGGACCAGACGGTCGGAGGAGATCCCCTGTTGGCCTACCTGTCGGTAGGCCTGTACTGCGTTCATTACCGCTGCCATACGCTAACCCCTCGATGTTCAGGAAGAAGAACTACTGCTGGAGGAACTGAAAGTACCGCTGTTGTAGAAGGCATTGAGATACTGACTAGTAGATTGCAGCGTGGAGAGTTGCGACTGCATGGCAGCAAACTGTTGGGTCAGCAAGGCGGTTTGGTTGCTTGCCGACTGCTGGAGGGTCGCAATCTGGGCGTTCAAACCGCTGATCGTCGAGTTGATACCGTTCTGTGCCGCCACAATAAAGCCATTCTGCGTATTGAGGGCCTGACTCAGCAGGCTATTCATCTGCTGATAGAGCCCCTGACTGAGGGATACTGTCCCCAGGGAACCGGTGTTACTGCCGAGCACATTGAGCTGCAAACCCAAGGCATTACCGGGACCGGTCACGGTCATCAACTGCCCGACACCACTCGTCGCCTGACCATTGACTGTTCCCTGCACGTCTGTACCCGAGGCTGCCAAGGTACTCGTACCAATTCCCGTGCCGCCACTGGCAACATTGGATATCACAGAAAAGCTTTGCGCACTGCCATAGGCGGTGGACTGTAATTCCAGGGTGCCGTTGTCGTTGACGGCCTCGACACCTGTCATGCCCCCCTGCTGCAGAGTAGCGTTGATGGTATTCACCACCGCCGCCAGACTACTGCCAGAGGCCAAGGAAACCACCACCGACTGCGAACCCGAAGCAAAGGTCAAACTCTCGCTCTGGGTCAGTCCGCTGCTGGGGAACGGCGAGGCCGCCGTGATCGTCGCCTGGGTAGCAGCCTGAGAGACATTAATGGCGTAGGTACCTGCCTGGGTGGCAGAACTAGCCCCCGAGAATTGCACGTAACTACTGCTGGTCTGGCCATTCTGACCAAAAAGGCCAACCACGTCCTGATAGTCTGCGCTCAGCGCAGTCTGCAGGGTGCCAGTGTTCAGGCTGATGGTCCCACTGCTGGTCAAGCCCAAGCCCACCGAACCCAAAGAGTTGTAGGACGCGCCAGAGCTGAGCCCCACCGCAGGATTGGACACCAGATTCAACAGCTGCGTACGCAGGCCATTGACTGCTGCATTGCCAAGAAGCGGACCACCAGAACCCGCCTGGGCGTTGTAGGCCGTGAGCTGGTTGATGGTCCCCATGGTCTTGTTGAACGCACTGACAAAACTCTGTACTGCCGTCACAAAACCCGTATTGCTCGCGCTGATTTGCAAGGAAGTGCTACCACTGCTGGCCTGCAACAAATTCAGGGTTACCCCTGGGATTGCCCCAGAGATCGTATTCGTACTACTGGTGACGGGCAGACCATTGATATCGACAGCCGCATTCTGTGCTGCCTGGCTCAGAGTCATACCGCCGGAACTACCGGAACTGTAACTCAGGCTGGAAAGACTACCGGTAGCACCACTGACCGTCACCGAAAAAGACTGATTGACGCCGGTATTCTGTCCAGTCAGGGTAAGGCGATAGCCGGTTCCATCGTAGACCACCCCTGCATTTACCCCTAAATTGGCCTGGTTGATCGCCTGGGCAATGCCGTCCAACGTGTCATTGCTGCTATTGATGGCAACGTTCTGCACTGCACCGCTGCCCACCTGAATTTGTATGGTTCCTGTACCGATGCCACTGCTGACGCTGGAAAAAGCGCTGGAATAAACGCTTTGCGCCTGCGCAAGGACGATATTGCTGAGGTTATAGCTACCCTGCTGAGCGTTGGCCGAAGCCGTCGCCGAGGCCAAGGAGCTGTTCGCCACCGTGGCGCTGCGGTTATTGGTACTGCCAATGTTTTGCAAGGAGCCCAGAGCGCTCTGCAAGCTCGACAGGCTGCTCTGTAGCGTGCCCCAAGCACTGAGGGTGGTCTGTTGCGTTTGTTCCTGGGTCTGTAGCAGGGTAATGGGAGCCTGATAAGCAGCACTCAGGTTGGTAATCAGGCTTTGTACATCGATGCCACTTACCAAACCAGAAAGAGATGTAGACATAAAGCTCTCCTTACGCCTTATTCTGTAATAACAAGCCAACAGGATTTTCCGACTCCGCCGCCTTGGCGACCTGCTCTGCCGGCACGTAATAGGAAAAAAACACCTGCTTGGTCATTTTATCGCTCAATTGAATCAGCACCTGATTCGGATGCTCACCGTTGGGGTCCAAGCCAGCCTCCAGGGTGATCGAGGGCTGGGTAGTTGCCACTTTCTCCTGCAATTTCTGCACTGCCTGCTGCACTTGTCCGGCCTTTTTATCCGCCGCTGGGGTGCTAGACGAGGGATTTGCCTGCCCCGCAGAGTTTGGCACCGTTGGCATATCAAGCACCGGGCTTACGCCATTGCTGGCTGATGGTTTCGCAGCAGTCACTGCAGAAATAGATGAAGTTTCCATGGTGTAACCTCACTGGCAAAATTCCTCCCAGGCGTCCCTGGGAGGAAGAAGCAGATTTCCTTACGGCAAAAGCTTGAGGTAGCTCTGCTGCAAGGAGTTTTCCTGCGCCAAGGTCGAGATACCCGCCTGCTGCAGGATCTGGTACTTGGTCAACTGCGACGTCGCCTGAGCGATGTTCGCATCCTGCACCACCGACTGCGCCGACTGCAGGTTGGTCGCCGTCGTTTGGTCGTTGCTGACCGATGCCTGTACCCGATTCTGAATTGCACCCAGGGCACCATTCTGCTGGTTCAGATAGTTGATCGCCTGATCGATGATGCCAATGGCCTGCTGCGCTCCCGCCGCCGTGCTGACATTGATATTCGAGATGGCGGATCCGCTGAGGGTAGCCGCCTGAGAACTGAAACCGATGCCACTGGCATTACCAATGGCATAGGAAGACGCCGATTCAAACTGCACGGCGCCCTGGATAACCATTCCGCCAGATCCGGAATACAAGACACCGCCGACGGATGTTACGGACGAACCCGAATTGTTAACGGCCTGCAATTTGGCTGTGGATCCGGATGACATACCCGATGTCGCCGAACCAGTTCCCGCCTGGATCACAATGTTTCTACCTTGGCTTTGGGTCAAAACCAGCTCCTGGGTACCACTTACCGTTTGTGTACTGGCCGAAACCCCTGTAATCGCTGCCTGATTATTGATGGCGGTAACAATCGAACTGAGATCCAAGCTTCCACCAGAACCACTGCTGATGGTCGCCGCGATATTGACCGAGTTTGTTGGCGAACCGCTCGAGCCATTGCTCAAGGAAAAACTGATACTACCCGTTGCCGTCACTTGGAACGCTACACTCGTGTACGCCTGTGCCGAAACACCGGTTTGTGCAGAAACCGCATTTACACTCTGCGCCAAACTATAAGCAGACTCCGACGCGCTGGAAACTTTGACCTCCGCAGATCCAACCGAACCCGAAACTCCGAGAGTGTTCGTTGCAAAATTACCAGCACCACCTGCACCTGCAGCGCCCGAACTAATCGTAAATGCTCCACCCGCAGCGTAACCACCGTTGATGAATGCGCCGCTGCTTGTGGAATAGGCCCCACCAGTTTGGTTTGTTAACGAGGTAGCATAATTACCCATCGCGTTGGTCTGGGTATTACCTACCGCCACGTTGATGATCTGGTTGCTGTTGGCACCCACCTGAAAAGCCGCGCCGGCAAAGGTGCCGTCGAGGATATTCTGGCCGTTGAACTGGGTCTGAGTGGCGATGGTCTGTACCTGCGCCAGCAACTGACTCACCACCCCCTGCAGGGCCTGACGATCTGAGGTGGTGTTGGAGGCATTGGCCGCCTGCACCGCCGTGGTACGAATCTGCTGCAACAGGCTCGTCTGGTTCTGGATGGCGCCAGTGGCGGTCTGGATCAGGGAAACACCCTGATTGCCGTTGGAAACCGCCTGATTCAACCCGTTGATCTGGGTTTGAAAGCGCTGGGCAATGGCGTAGCCCGCGGGGTTGTCTTGGGGACCATTGATGCTCTTGCCCGTCGACAACTGCTGCAAGTAGGTATTCAAGCTACCCTGGGTGCCATTGAGGGCGTTCAGGGTACTCAACGCCGAGACGTTGGTATTGATGATTCCGGAAATTGCCATGAGAAAACTCCTTTCTTAGGGATAAAGTTGGCATCCATGCCAATGTGAGATCCGCCTCACAATTCCCTTAACGACACGCTGCAGAAAAACTTGAATGCTGCACGTGGCAATCTTGAGTAGCGCGGCCGGCGAGGTCTTTGCCATCTGCTGGCAGATTCCGAAAAGGTCCACCTCCGCCTGCTCAGCAGGGAGGGGGAGGTCTGGCGTGAACAGATCCTAGACCGCGAGGAAGTCGTCTCCCTGCGCTGCAGTGGTTTATCGGTTACTCTCTCCCCGGACGACTTCTACGAAGACAGCGGGTTCACCTGAGCAGAGCAGGATCAGGGCAACCACGCGGCGAGCCAGTCATCCAGGTGATTTTCCAGCAGCCAATGTGCACGCACCTTTTCCCGTAGATGGTTCCCCATCTCCGCCAGGGCCTGCCGATCCGAGACCGCTTCGCGGATGGCCCTCATCCAATCGCGGTAACGGTTGTTCACCCGTACTACCGGAAAATCACCCTGGTAGGGATAGACATCCGAGCAGACCACGGGGTAACCGAGAATTCCGTACTCCAGTAGCCGCAGATGACTCTTCGCCTCATTGAAGGGGTTATCTTCCAGAGGCGCCAGGGCAAGGTCCAAATCCAGGCTCGCCAATTTGGCGGGATATTGGGGCAGCGGAACGCCGCCGTGTACTTCGTGGACGTAAGGGCGCAGGGCATCGGGGCAAAGACCGAAAAAGACCCACTCCACCTCATTGGCGAGATCACGGACCACATCGGCAATCATCTCCAGATCGCCGGTATGCCCCACGCCCCCCGCCCAGCCTACCCGCGGCTTTGGCCCGCCGCGCCGCTGCGGGCGCAAAGCACCCCATATTGCGTCCTCGACGCAGTTGGGCTGTACCCGAACTTCATCGCTGAAACCCTTGTAGGCTTGCGCTAGGGGCTCGGTTGCGACCACCAGACGGTTGCACAAACCCGCCGCTTTGCGAAAGCGCTTGGCGATATCTTTGTGAATATGTGCCTTGTGCAGACTCTTCACCGGCAAGTTGGTGATGAGGTCGTCGATTTCGAAGACGCGGAAGGCTTTGGACAGGGCCTTGTGGCGTTCTAGGGCCTCGATCTGTGGCCACTCCATCTGCCGCTGCACGACGATGCTGTCGGGAGCGAAGCGCTTCATCTCGGCGGGCTCGAAGATGCGCATGGTCTCCCATCCCTGTACCCGCCCTCCCCGCTGCAAGGCGCGCATGGGGCTGATGATGCGGTACTCGCCGCAGCCCTCTCGATCTGCGGGATGCACCAGGATGCGCGGGCGGGGACGCCAGTCCGGGTCCCAGGTCAAGGCGGCCTGATCCTCGAGCAGAAAATCTGTACTGGCGAGGCTCAAATGCCGGTTGTACGCCGGATCAAAGGCCAGTTGCGGCAGCCACTTGCGGTAAAAAGCCATTTTTTCGCTGGCAAAACGTTTTTCCTTCTCAGGGCTCGGCTTTTTTTCCACTTCGCCGCGCTGACTCGCCGAGCCCTCGTGCATCAATATGGCCCAGGGGGTAAAGACGATCTTCTTGCCCCGCTCGCGCACTTTGAGGCAAAGGTCGACATCGTTGTAGGAGACCTGAAAACGCTCTTCGTCCAACCCGCCAACATCCCGGTAGAGCGCCTTGGAGACGAGCAAACAGGCACCGGTCACGGCGGAAAGATCTTGGGTCAACATGGCGCGCCCAAAGTACCCGCGGTATTCCGCTGCTTGACCGATGAAGGGGTGCTCCGCAGGTCCTTTCATCCCCAGAATCACGCCAGCGTGCTGAATTTTGCCGTCAGGAAAGAGTAGCTTCGCCCCAACAATGCCGACTTCTGGACGCAGGGCATGGCTGACCATCTCTTCCAACCAGTCTTCATGCAAGGCGGCGGTATCGTTGTTGAGCAGCAAAATCAGATCGCCGCGAGCCTCCTCAACGGCGCGATTGTTCATTGCCGAAAAATTGAAGGGTCCGGGGTGACGCAGGACGCGTAGGCGTCCCCCCAGACTCTCCTCCTGGGCACTGAGCAAATCCAGATAGTTGCGGGCCTCGACCTCATCGCTGTCGTTATCGACGATGAGGATTTCATAGTGGGGATAGCGGGTCTTTTCGATGATCGATTCCACACAGCGTTGCAAGATGGCAACCTGGTTGCGCGTGGGTATGATGATGGAAACTAGCGGGGTCGCCGACAGGGGATAGCGCACTCGAGTGGAGGGCGGAAACGGCCCAGGCAGGACCTCGGCGGCAATCCCCAGACGTTGCAGGTGACGTTCCAATGCTCCCTTGCTGGCCGCCAAAATCTCCTCGATGGATTTATTGCAGTGACCCCCCCCCTGCAACCGGTGGTACAACACTTCTGGAATGTGCCCGATGCCCTCGTCTCCCACCTGCTCCCAGGCGCGGAGCACAAGATCATAATCCTCGGCGCCATCCGCTGCCGGATCAAAGCCGCCCAAAGCAGCAAAAAGTTCCTTTTTGACCAACAATAGACCGCCGATGTACGGCAGGCTACGCAGGTAATCGATATTGAAATCGGGCTTGCAATGGGGATTCACATGCTGCCCGTCGGCAGTCAACGAGTCCTCGTCCGTGTAAATGACCTGCCATTCCGGATGTGCGGTAATGGCCTGCTGGATGCGAAAGATGGCGTCCGGAGTAAGCTCGTCTCCCGTATCCAGCAAAGCAATCCAATCGTCCCGGCTGGAAAGGAGATGCTTGTTGAGAACTGCGAGCCAGCTTTCATCACCCGGCTTGGATTGAATCTGCAAAAGTTCAGCGCCCACCCATTGTGCATCAATACTGGCGATCGTACCCGCCGCAGAGCGAGACGGATGCAACAGCACGGAAGCCGCAACCCGAGGCGACTGCTGACCAGACACTGACTCAGCAGCCAACATTTCTTTGGCCCAAGCACTTTCCACCGGTAGCCAACGCGCCTCGGGCAGCCACGGCGAGACCTGACGCACCGGATCTACCATGAGCGCGCCTGGGCTGTCGCAGACGTCCAACCCCGCGCGCTCGGCTCTCTCGTTTGAAGTCACGTGAGGAGTAGAGTTAGAAAATCTAGTGTTGACAATCTCAACTTGGGTTTGCACCCTGCGAAGTAGAACTTCCGGGCTATTAGATGGATGTTTTGCGCAAACTTGTTCAAACGAGCTCATCCATTTAACAAATCCTAAGCCATGAGTGAGCGAGTCCTTTTTATCTACTCTTTGTCTAACCTTGACGAGCACATCATCGCAATTAACAACTGTCCTACCCCGGGTCAATCGAAGCAAAAAGTCCCAATCCTCATATACCTCAAGACCAGCGTCGAAAAACTCACGAAAGCTTTCACTCTTATACGAAACAGAAGGGAGTGGAATATAGTTTCCGCCAAGCAACTTATCAAAGTCAAACGACATGCCAGCGTATGGGTAAGCACGGGATAGCTCCTTTCTGCCAGCAGAATCTATGGTTTCATAAATATATACACTACCAGAAACAACAACATCAGCGTCCCTCAAAGAATCAATTATATGGGAAAAGTAATCCTGCTCAAACTCATCGTCATCATCAAGGAAAACGACAATATCAGACTTCAATGTGCGAAGCCCAGTATTTCTAGCCTGCGACGCACCATAACTATGATCGTGCTGTAGCAATGTTATACGATTATCAGAGAACTCTCGAATAATTTGAGAAACATCAACGCCACCATCGTTTACAACGACCAGAATCCAATTTTCGTACAGTTGATTGATCACAGATCGTATAGCATCTCGAAGCAGTAAAGGTCGATTTTTAGACGGTAGAATTACACCAACAACTGGGTTCCATTTGTCCGTACATGAATGCAATAACAAATCTTCCCACTTCGGAAGAACTGATGACCAAGAAAATTCGTCAACCCATTGTTTCTTTCCTGCTTTAGATAGCTCTCCTCGCAGACTTTTTGAAGAAAGAAGCTCCGCGATATGAACTGGAAATTCATTAAGGAAAGCAACCCGGCCGCCAGAATACTCATAGACGCCCTCACTATACGGCACAGATAGCCAAGGCAAACCCTGACTCATAGCCTCTATAATTGCAACCGGAGAAACCTCTCCATGAGATGGTATTAAGAGAAGAGCACAACTCGCCATAGCTGCCCTGACATCCGCCCCATCAAGGTCTGGAAGCCAATGCACCCTAGGATCTCGCAGTATCGCAGACTTAACCTTTTCAACATATGAGACATCGGCGGTAGCATGGCCAATAATCACCACATGCCAATTGCCGGCAGTTTTGAATAGCACATCAAGAAGACCCAGATGATTTTTTACTGGCCACAAATTGGCAACATGCAAGAGAATCGGAAATTCATCATCGATGCCCAATCTGGACCGAAGATTAAAGGTGCTAGCATTGCCGGTAGTAGCGTTCGGAATCACAACTGGAAGAACTCCAATTTCAGAAAGAAATTCGTTTTCGATCCCATTTTTTGTTAGACTAACAACAGCCGAGGCGCGGCGCAAGACAGATTCTAATTGTTTTTTAAAATCTTCCATACCCTTCCATACTTCAAACCCTTGACGATTTATTAACGGCTGAACAATAATCTTCGTTTTTTCATTATCTATGTGCAAATTACTGAGGGACCAAATCGGCCAACTAAGGGGATCCGAAATAATAATCACAGATGAGTAATCGTTATTTTCAATTATAGAACGAAGCGCTTTTGCCGCAGAACTCTTCCACGGAATTTCGTTTTCATTCACCGTAATACTCAAGATATCAATTCCACGATAATTTTTAGCATTACGCTCTGGAAGAGCTCTCGTAGCCACTTCTACAATCTTTCCGGAAGCAACAAGTTGCAAAGCAAGTTGCTCAACTATCGACTCAACGCCACCAACAGAGGGCCAGAAGTAATCGCAAACTATGAGCAATCTGAAATCTCTATTTTCACATGACTGAACGATGTTACAGCCTCCCATCATACTACCGCCAGTGGCTTCGCAGACGTTATATTTAGGTTCTTCGATGTTTCATGTGGGTAGCCTGAGATCCAGTTTACCGAGGATCAGGTAGGCCATGTTGATAAAGTTCTTGTGGGTACGGTAGCCACGGGCTTTTGCCTTGGCGGACTGGAGGAGGCTATTGAAGCCTTCCAGAATCCCGTTGGTGATCTGGCTCTCGAACCAGCGGAGCACACCATCCCAGTGATTCATGACGGTGTAGGCGACCTTGACCATTGGCGGTAATCCGCTGTCCTTGACGTTTTCCACCCAGGCCTTGAGCAGGGTGGCGCCCTGGTGGCGATTCTGGACGGTGAAGATTTCTTGGAAGGTCAGGCGAAGCTGATAAGCCTGTGCTGTCTTGAGGTTCTGGTTCTTGAGGATCTCCCGGAGCCTGGCGCTTTGCTTGGCGGAGAGCTTTCCCGGGTTCTTGAGCCAAAGCCAGCGGCTCTTTTTCAGGTCTGGTTGGGAGAGGGCTTCCCCCTTGCGTACGGCATCTACGGCCTCATTGACGAGCTTCATGAGGTGAAAGCGATCGAAGGTGACCTGGGCGTTGGGCAGGTGTTCTGCGGCCCCTTTTTGGAAGGCTGGCGAGAGGTCCATGCTGACCTCCGTAATGGCCTCGGCGCTGCCGCCATGGGCCTGCAGATCTTCGGCGAACTGCGCAAAAGTCTCGGCATCCTTGCCGGGTGTGGCAAACAGCAGGCGCTTCGCCACGAGGTCCACAAACAGGGTGATGTAATCATGGCCGCGCCGGCTGCTCGTCTCATCGATACCGACGGAATGGACCTCTGACATGTCCGCGGCCTCGCGGGCCTTGGCGACGTAATGATCGAGCACCCGCCAGAGTCGCTGGTCCGTCTCCCGCACTAGGCGGGAGACCGTCAACACGGGCATCTCCCGGACCATGGCCATGACTAGAGCCTCAAAGAGCAGCGTGAATCCCGAGCCTTCCCGCGCCCAAGGGACGGATACCAAATGCACGCCGTGTTCCGGGCAATGGACCCGTGGTACGCGGGCATGGAGATAAGCCGCATGCTGGAAGAAGTCGAGGTGACGCCAGACCTTCTCCTGGGTGTCATAGACCGGGCAGTCCTGGCCGCAGACCGGACAGGGAAACTGACTACCCCTTGGGAAGTTCACATGCAGGTCCAGGCGCTTTTCCTCCACCGTGAACCGCACATCGTCCACCATCCACGGCGGAACCAACCCCAACGCCAGAGTGAACAGTTGATTACCTTGGTCCATCCTTATCCTCAGCTCGCTGCCCTTCCCATAAAGCAATCATACCGCCTTACCCACTCAATGTGTCGAGGAGCCTATATTTAATCTTCGCGGATTCTTTTTTTGCTCTTAAGATAATAGAAATATCATTAAATGCACCCAGCTCAAAAATTTCCCAAGGGGAATATTTACGGATCGTATTATACAAATTATATGGGCTATACCAGCAATTATGATCTGGATGAACCAATTCTGAAAAATGCCCATCATTCAAAACCCTAAAGTGCCGAGAATAACACTGAACCGCGTCTGGTGCAGTAAATAATATCTCGTCAAATTTTAATTGATTAAGACTTTCTAGAAAATTTTCGACATTTCCAACATGTTCAATAACCTCTGGAACAATAACTAAATCATAGCTATCAAATATTTTATTTACATCTGAAAATAGCTTACCTTTAACATGCGCTTGAATTAAAGGAAAAGCCTCAACATTGGTATCAAAGCCATCAAGAGCTTTGCAAACCCCATCTAAATAGACATGAAGATTATTATTAATATCCGTAATCGGCCAATCTGCGAAACCAACATGCAAGACTCTTTTTCCGTGACAAAACTCACGAAATACTTCAAATCTATTTCTGTTTTTATATTTATCTGTTAGAACCAAATTTTGTTCAAAAAAGCTATTTGAATAATGCGGACTAGACACCGTCATTACCTCCCCAAATTCACGTATATTTAACTCAAATATAATTAAACAAACTCAACCCCTGCACCTGCACAAACGCTTTTTGCGCTGCCTGCAGGGCTGTTGAGCTCTCTTGAAACTGGGTGATGACCTGGGGATAGCTGATATCTGCCAGACTGCTTTGTGTGCTTTGAAATTGTTCGGTCAGATTTGTATTCAGCGTGCTCACCGACTGCGCCTGCTGGAGCTGCGAACCAATGCTTGCCTGGACACTGAGGAGCTGTGTCTGGGCATTGCTGAGATTGGCGAGCGCGTTGCTCAGGCCCTGGGCGCGCTCGGTATTCGCCGCGGGCGAACCGGTACCGGCCTGCAAGGCAGTAATGATGCTCTGAAACGTCTGGAAAAGACTTTGTGGCCGCGCGGCACTCAAGACGAAACTCTCCGTTTGGCCGGATCCTGGCGCTCCCTGCGTGCTCACGCTCGCCATTGGACTATTGGGATCGTTCGGGTCGGGAATGTCGATGCTCTGTCCTGGCGTGAATGCTCCAGAACTGACCGGGCTCCAGGAGGAACTCGGTGAGTTTCCGGTCCCACTACTCACGGTGTAGGTCATGCCACTACTGCCCTGGCTGATACTGATCTGGTAACTCGCCCCTTGGGCAATGAAGGCAGACTGGGCGGCCGCGCTATCTAGGACCGAGCCAGGTCCCAGAGTGACGGTACCAGAACTGCTGGATCCATAATTGCTGCCGCTCGGCGTAACCGTAAAGGTACCATTTCCCGCTGGAATATTCATGAAAATTGCACTGCCCGGTTGGCTACTCGGCACGCTCAGAGACGGGCCAATTTGCAACGAATTTGTGCCACCATCGCCCTGGTAGAGGACTTGTCCATTACTCTGCAGGGCAAATGGCGGGCTGCCATCCTGCGAACCACCGTAGATGTACTTGCCGTTGGCATCCTGGGTATTTGCCAACTGTACCAGCTGCTGCAGATTTCCCTGCATGGTGGTAACGGCATTTTGCAAATCATTACTGTTGACCGTGCCATTATTCATTTGCACGGCGAGCTGCTGGACCTGATTCATGAGCGTGCTTACGCTCTGCAAAGTGCTCGAACTCAGTTGTAGATTTTGCTGGGCGTACTGATTGCTCTGCTGGTAGCTCTGCAGATTGGCGATACGCGCCCCCAGATCGAGCGATTGCGAGTACGCGGTGGGATTATCGGCGGGATTGGTCAAGGCATTGCCCGTGGAAAGCTGCTGACTGAGCTGATTCAGCGTGCTCTGCTGCTGCAGCATGCCGCTAAGCCCGGCCTGAAAAATCTGTTGTGTACTCACGCGCATCTCGCTTCTCCTGTCACAACGCCTGGATCAGAGACTGAAACAGGGTATTCCCCACGGAAATCGCCTTGGCTGCTGCCTGATAGGCCTGCTGATAAAGAATGAGATTGGCCGCTTCCTGATCCAAGTTCACCCCAGAATACGACTGCTGCGCCGACTGCGCCTGGCTGAGGACACTTGCCTGCGCCTGCGCCTGATCCTGCGCCTGATTGGCCTGCGTGGTGACTTGCGTCAGTAGCTGTGCCGCCTGAGCGTTGGCATTATTCGCGCCACCGTTGAAAATGCCTTGCGTCGCCAGGCCCGCCATGGCCTGCGCATTACCGTTACTACCCGCCCCACCGGGGCTGATGGTAATGGTGTCTCCCTTGCCTACCAGAGTACCCGAGAGCAGCATCTGGTAATACCCGCCCGGCGGATCATTGGGGTAGGCAATGTCGATGGCGGTTCCCGAACTGCCCAAGGCCACCGTACCGCTGGCAAGCGTGGTGCCATTGGCAGTAATGGTGAAGTCGGCGGAGCCACTACTGGCTCCATTGCTGAATTGCAACTCTGCAGTGCCTGTCATGGGAAAGCCAAGTCCACTCACCTGCACCGCGCCTGCGGTACTGCCACTCACAAACTGGCCAGCAGAGAGGGTCATATTGCCCAGGTTATTGTTGACCAAAGCACCGCTGGTCATGACGCCAGGACTACCCACATACGGGCTGGCGGCCGCAATTTGACTGGGATCGCTCATGATCGTCTGCATGCCCGCGGCACCCAGGCGCGTCGGCTCCACCAAAAATCGATCGCCCGTGGCAACACTACCCGACACCTGCACCTGAAAGCCTTCCGTCGAAAAATTGAGGGACGTTGCGCCACCAGTGCTGACCGTTCCCGACGTCGTTTGTAGCACCGCGCCGGTACTCGCGTTACTCAGCTGCCAGTAACCACTGGCGCCCTTGCGCAAGATATACTCGTCACCCGTCAGGTTGCCGATATTGGTGATCTTGCCCTGGAGAGCGGCAGCAGAGGAACCACTGCTATTGCTGCTATTGGCAAAGATCTGCACGCCGCCGGTCTGAAAAATGGCGGTACCGGAACTCCCCTGCAGATTCAGACCCTGCGCTTGCTGTCCATTCACTTGCGCAGCGATGCCATCGGCCAGCAAGCCCAGACCGTTCTCGGCCGGCTGCAGGGATTGCGCGCGCAGTTGTAGGAGACCACCGAGGATTCCGCCACTAAGGTTCTTCGTGATGTCCGCGCTCCCCTGTGCGCCTTCGTAGGCTATATCCAGATTTTGCTGATTGTACGGACTCGCCTGCGTCTTCAGGGAGAAGGCGGTGGAGCCGGCAACCAGGGCCTGCCCGTTGGAAAGAAACACATTGATTTGGCTGTTGTTCTGGCGAACGACCTGGACCCCGACCTGCGCGTTCAGTTGCGTCAATAGTTGGTCGCGCTGATCGAGGAGGTCGTTGGGGGTGCCATTGCCCAAACCCGCCGAATTGGCAATCTGCTGGTTCAACTGGGCAATCTGAGTGCTCAGCTGATTGATGCTGGACACGCTCTGCTGCATCTGCTGATTGATGCCCTGACCAATCTGATTGAGCTGCTGCGCGAGGGACTGAAAGGTATTGCTGAGGGTCTGCGCGTCACCCAACATCGCTTGGCGTGATGGAATATCGCTCGGGTTGGCGGCCACCTGTGCCACCCCGGAGAAAAACTGCTGAATTTGCGTACTCACACTGCCACTACTGAGCACGCCCAATATCTGCTGTAGCCCCTGGGACAGCGTCGCCGCGCCACTGGAACCCGCACTCGCCGACCAGACCTGCCCCTGCAGGAAGCTACTATACACCCGCTGCACGTCGGTAATTTGCGTGCCATTCCCGTAGAACTGGCCGCCCAAATAGCTGGGGTGGTGGTCGATTGGATGACGGTTTCCTGACTATAACCCGGAGTGTTGACGTTGGCGATATTATTACCCGTCACCTGCAAGGCCTGTTGCGCCGCCTGCAAACCCGTCAGTGAGGTATTGATCAGACCCGAAACACCAGACATCTCACGCACTCCCCAAGGAATGACCGCGTCCGATGCGGTCGGCAAAGCTCTCGCTGGAAGACTGGGTCTGCGGCTCCAGCCGCGCACGGATCTCCGCCATCCCGACCCGCAGGGCATGTTCAAAGGCGGCGACGATCTCCTGCAGCTCCAGCACCGCCGACTGCAGGGCGGGACTGGCTTCTCGAGCTCCGGCTGCCGCGCGCAGATCCAACAAGCGCGCGAGCAATTCCCGCTGCGTTGCCAGGCTGGCGGTATCACTCGGCGTACCGGCCTGCAGCGCCGCCCGCGCCTGCTCGAGCACCGCCGTCAGGCGTTGCAGGGTCTGTAGTTCTTCGCGTTCGCTGGCTTCCATGCCCATCTCCGTCGCTTCATACACCGTTAAACGGCACGTTCTTGGCAAAGCTCAAGGGGTGAGCCCCGTGCCGGCCAGTGCTGCCTGCATCACTGGCCCTTGCGCGAGTGCGGTGATCTTGGTCGCATAGTTGGGATCGGTAGCATATCCGCCATTCTGCAAAGCCTGCGCAAAGCCGGCGATGTTGTTCCCCTGACCCAAAGCGGCCCGATACCGCGGGCTATTCAGCAGCAGTTGGGTGTAGTTCGCCACACTGGCCGCAACATTCTGATAGGCGCGAAAGCTCGCATCCTCTACGGTGTTCACGCCGTCGACAAATTCATGGGTGAGATTCTGCAGGGCACTTCCACTCCAGCCGCTGCCCGCCTTGATCCCAAAGAGGTTGTCACCGGGTGCATGCGCTCCCCAACCGGTTTCCAGGGCCGCCTGGGCAAGGATGGCAACCGGCGAGACATCCAGTTGCACCGCCGCCTGCCGCACTGCAGGCAGAATGCTCTGCACGAAGGCCTTGGCTCGCTGCAGCAGGCTCTGACCAGGCTGATTCCAGTTGGGCGCGCTGATGTTCTGGACATTGGACGTCGTCGGTGCTGCCGGAATCGTTACTGGAGTATTCGCCGCCTCAGCCTTGGCTGCGGTTTTCGCATCCCAATGCAGGTGATAGCGAGTGGCGATCTCCTGCGCCAGGGTGCTCGCCAGACCAACGCCACGCCCCTGTGCCACCGTTTGCGCAATCTGCTCGGTGAACAGCGACTGAAACATCGGTCCACTGCTCTTACCGAGCAGATCGGAGCCAAAAGTGGTTTTACTCATCGTGGAAAGCATTTCGTCCAACAGCATCGCCTCGAACTGCTTGGCCGTAGCCAGGATGGCGGCCGGATTTTTGTCCTTGGCTTCCTGATGGAGCTGCTGCAGCTGGGCAAAACCGAGGGCGTTGCTGCTCACGGCTGCCGCCCCCTGGCCGTTGAGATTGACGGCGTGACTCTGCGCCTGCAGGGCAATGCCGCCCGTGCTCATATCACCTCCAGCTGGGCATGTAGCGCACCGGCCGCCTTCATTGCCTGTAGAATTGCGATCAGATCCGTTGGCGTCGCACCCACAGCGTTCAGGGCGCGCACTACTGCCTCCAGGCTCACTCCCGGCTCAAACATCAGCAACTTGGCCTGCGGTTGCTGGATCTTGACGTTGGCCTGGGGCACAACAACCGTCTGACCGGCACCCAAGGGATTAGGCTGACTCACCAGATATTTCTGCGAAATGGTGACCGAAAGGTTACCATGCGCCACCGCACAACTGCCGAGCGTGACGTTTTGCCCAAGCACCACCGTACCACTGCGCGCATCGATCACCACCTTGGCGACCGGCGTTTCGGGATCGACTTGCAGATTTTCGATCAATGCCAGAAAGTTGACACGCTGCCCCGGATCGCTCGGCGCCCTGACCTCGACCACCCCGGCATTGAGGGCCTGCGCGGTGCCACCGCCAAGACTGCGGTTGATGGCATCGACGATACGTGCCGCCGTGGTGAAACTGGGCGTGTGCAGGTCCAGCTGCAGCGGTCCGCCGTTGGCGAAGCCACTCGGCACCGCCCGCTCGACATTGGCACCGTTAGGAATGGTACCCGCGGTGGTGATGTTCACCTGCGCCGAGGTGCCATTGCTGCTCGCGCCGAAACCACTGACGATGATGTTGCCCTGGGCCACGGCATAGGTCTGGCCATCGGCACCTTTCAGCGGCGTCATCAGCAGAGTGCCACCCGCAAGGCTCGAGGCATTGCCCACCGCCGAGACGGTGACGTTGATGGTCTGCCCCGGCTGGGCAAAGGGCGGTAGATGCGCGGTGACCATGACTGCCGCCACATCCTTGGGTTGCAGGTTGGTAGCCACCGACGCTGGCAAATTGATGCCGAGGCGCTGAAACATATTGAGCAGGGACTGGGTGGTATAGGGAACTTGAGTCGCCTGGTCGCCGGTTCCGTTCAAACCCACCACCAGCCCATAGCCTACCAGCTGGTTGCTGCGCACCCCGGAGACCATGGCCAGATTGCGGATACTTTCTGCGCTACTCGGCAGCGCGGCAGCCAGCAACAAGGCGACACCCAGCAGAGAGAACAACCAGCGGATGACCAGACGCGATTTCATCGACAATCTCCCGATGCTTAGAATGGCCAGAGAGAAAGAAAGAATCGTGCCAGCCATGGCATCCGTGCCGCCGCGTAGATGCTACCGTCACCGCTATATTCCACTCGAGCATCGGCAATCTGCGTGGAAAGCACGGTATTTTGCGGCGTTACATCGGCGGGGCGCACCACTCCGGCAACCCGGATGAACTCATGCCCACCGTTGAGCAACACCTCTTTGGAGCCCTCGATCACCAGATTACCATTGCCCATCACCCGCACCACCGTGGTTTCGAGGGTGGCGGTAAAGGTATTGCTCTGGGTCGTGGCGCCAGTGCCGCCAAATTTTTGGCTACTGTTCGCGCCCATGGAGGGACTGATTTGCGAGCCGCCGATATTGCCAAAGGCCGGCGTCAGACCAAAGAAGTTGGTCAGCGCCGCACTCAGGGAGTCGGAGCGGTTGATGGCAGTATTGGTGTTGTTCGAGGCGCTGGCATTCTCCTGGATCAGCACCGTGATCAGATCGCCCACACGGTTGGCGCGGTTGTCGGCAAAGAGGGAGACATTGGTCTCCGGCTGCCAGATGGCACCATTGGCCGGATGCGCATTCAGCGAGGCGGGCTCGGCGGGGATGGGCAACGGCTTGATCGGCTCCATACTCGGGTGCTGCATATCCGCGCAGGCAGTCAAGCCCAGCACCAGGAACAGCACGGAGCACAGACGCCAGAGATTTTGCCAGCGAAATCCAATCATTCCCCGCATGAGCAACCCCTCGTCAGATATTCTGGATGGCGTAGCCCAACATCGAATCCGAGGTCGAGACCGCCTTGCTGTTGATTTCATAGGCCCGTTGGGTGGCGATCATGTCTACCAGCTCGGACACCACGTTGACGTTGGAGGATTCGAGGTAACCCTGCTGCACCGTGCCCAAGCCATTCAGGCTGGGTTGGCCGGTCTGCGGCGCCCCGGAAGAACCCGTCTGCAGATAGAGGTTGCCGCCAATACTCTGCAGGCCGGTGGGATTGATGAAGTTGGCAAGCTGGATGGTGCCCACCTGCTGCGGCGCCGCCTGCCCCGGCAGCACGACCGAAACCGTGCCATCCTCGCCGATGGTGATACTCTGCGCATTCGGCGGGATAGTGACGGGTGGCTGCAAGAGATACCCATTGGAAGTGACCAGTTGCCCCTGGTTATTGAGCTGAAAGGTTCCATCGCGGGTGTAGGCAATGGTGCCGTTCGGCTCCAGGATCTGGAAGAAACCTTGACCATTGATGCCGACATCGAGAGCGTTCCCCGTCTGCGTCAGGTTGCCCTGGGTCATCAGCCGCTCGGTAGCCACGACCCGCACCCCGGTACCCAGCTGCAGTCCCGATGGATACTGGGTGGTCTGCGACGACTGCGCGCCGGGTTGCCGCAGATTCTGATAAAGCAGGTCCTGAAATACTGCCCGAGACTGTTTGAAGCCGGTGGTATTCACATTCGCCAGATTATTGGCGATGACGTCCATCTTGGTCTGTTCCCCTTCCAGACCAGTGGCTGCCACATAGAGAGAGCGCATCATAGAATTTTCTCCTTACCGTCAGGAAAGCACGAGGATCTGATTGGCTGTATTGCGATCCTGATCGATGGTCTGGATCAACTTGGTCTGCATTTCGAACTGCCGACTGTCCTGCAGCATCTGGATCATGCTGTGGATGGGATTGACGTTGCTACCCTCCAGCGCGCCTCCTTCCAGGACGACAGCGGGATCCTCAGGTGCCGCTTTGCCGTCACTTGTACGGAACAGTCCATCGGCGCCCTTGCGCAGATCCTTTTCCGGCGGATTCACCAGCTTGATCTGGTTGATGACGAGCAGACCATTGGGCTGATTGCCCTGGGGTACGCCAGAAATCGTGCCATTACTACCAATGGTCAGACCCGTCATGGGTGGCAGGGAGATGGGGGCACCATTGACCCCGAGCACCGGATGACCAGTGGCGGTCTCGAGGATGCCCTGTCCGTTGACCTGGAGATTTCCATCGCGGGTATAGGCCTCTTTGCCGTCCGTACCCTGCACGGCAATCCACCCCTGCCCATCGATCGCGACATCTAACGGCCGCCCGGTATGAACGATCGGCCCACTCTGGAAGTCCCAACTGTCGTCGGTAGTTGCGGTATAGACCCGAGTCGGCAGCCCCGCCCCGGAACCGTACACAGGCAAGGCCCGCGATTCCGCAATTTCCGCACGGAAACCACTGGTATTGGCATTGGCAAGATTGTTTGCCACGACGTCCTGCCGCTGCAGCAAGGTCTTGGCACCGGTCATGGCGATGTAGAGCGTATCCACGGCGATCTACCCCCTTACAGACTCAGCAAGGTCTGCACCACAGTATTCTGCGTCTTGATGGTCTGCGCATTGGCCTGATAGGCCTGCTGCGCCACGATCAAATTGACCAGATCCTTGGAAAGATCGACATTGGATGCCTCCACGGCACCGGACTGCAGAACACCAAGGTTGGTACTACCCGGACTACCTTGTAACGGCTGGCCCGAGGCATAGGTCTCCGCCCAGTAGTTATTACCCAGATTCTGCAGGCCATTGTTGTTGGCGAAGCGGGTGAGACTGATTTGCCCCATGACTTGGGACTGGCCATTACTGTAGCGCGCATAGATATCGCCGCTGGGATCAATGGAGAGTCCTGATAATTGTCCAACGCCATAACCATTGGTGTTTGCGGCGATTACCGCATTCGGTGAATTGTAGTTGGTACTGCCACTGAAATTCACTGCCAGGGTGGATGGATTGGCGCCGTCGGCCCACTGCAGATTGATGGTGCCGCTGCTCGGGGGCTGCACCTGACCGGTCGAGTTGAATTGCAGAGTACCCACCGAACCACTGCTGGGCGTGCCGCTGGCGGTGCCAGTTGCCGAATAGTACACATTCCAGGTTTGACCGCTGGTCGGACTGCTGGATGCCAATTGATAATAGGTGGTCACCAGTTGCGGCGTACCCAGACTGTCATACACGGTGCTGGTGGTGGAGTAATTGTAACTGTTTGGATCGTTCGTACTGAATGGCGTTCCACTGGAGATTGGGGTGTTGGTGGAATCCAAATTCAGGGAATAGCTCAATCCCGAAGATGCCTGCGGTGGCAACGCCGCCTGGCTGATAGTCAGCGGGCCACTGAGGCCGGTCAACTTACCATTTTGCGCCTGCACACCGATCAGTTCGCCACCATTGCCATCGACGATCACGCCGCCGGAATTCAACTGAAACTGACCGTTACGGCTATATACCGTCGCACCATTGTAATTGAACTGAAAAAATCCATTACCATTGATCGCCACATCCAGAGGGTTGCTGGTGGTCTGAATATTCCCCTGGGTGAATTGCTGTGCCACCGTCATTACCTGCGTACCAATACCCACCTGGCCATAGGTAGGCGCGCTGTTGGCCATGGCAGAGGCGTAGGCATCGGCAAATTCCGCGTTGGAAGACTTGAAACCCACGGTATTGGCATTGGAAATATTATTGCCCAGCACCTGTAAATCCGTGTTTGCTGCATTCAATCCGCTCAAAGCCGTTTGGAAAGCACCCATGACCGTCTCCTCAAATGATGTTTTGTACGGAACTGAAAGGAACCGAACCCTGTTGCCCACTCAGTTGCAAAGTAGGACCAGCGCTACCCAAGGTGACGCCATTCACCACCCCAAAACTATAGGGTTCTTCGATGTTTCATGTGGGTAGCCTGAGATCCAGTTTACCGAGGATCAGGTAGGCCATGTTGATAAAGTTCTTGTGGGTACGGTAGCCACGGGCTTTTGCCTTGGCGGACTGGAGGAGGCTATTGAAGCCTTCCAGAATCCCGTTGGTGATCTGGCTCTCGAACCAGCGGAGCACACCATCCCAGTGATTCATGACGGTGTAGGCGACCTTGACCATTGGCGGTAATCCGCTGTCCTTGACGTTTTCCACCCAGGCCTTGAGCAGGGTGGCGCCCTGGTGGCGATTCTGGACGGTGAAGATTTCTTGGAAGGTCAGGCGAAGCTGATAAGCCTGTGCTGTCTTGAGGTTCTGGTTCTTGAGGATCTCCCGGAGCCTGGCGCTTTGCTTGGCGGAGAGCTTTCCCGGGTTCTTGAGCCAAAGCCAGCGGCTCTTTTTCAGGTCTGGTTGGGAGAGGGCTTCCCCCTTGCGTACGGCATCTACGGCCTCATTGACGAGCTTCATGAGGTGAAAGCGATCGAAGGTGACCTGGGCGTTGGGCAGGTGTTCTGCGGCCCCTTTTTGGAAGGCTGGCGAGAGGTCCATGCTGACCTCCGTAATGGCCTCGGCGCTGCCGCCATGGGCCTGCAGATCTTCGGCGAACTGCGCAAAAGTCTCGGCATCCTTGCCGGGTGTGGCAAACAGCAGGCGCTTCGCCACGAGGTCCACAAACAGGGTGATGTAATCATGGCCGCGCCGGCTGCTCGTCTCATCGATACCGACGGAATGGACCTCTGACATGTCCGCGGCCTCGCGGGCCTTGGCGACGTAATGATCGAGCACCCGCCAGAGTCGCTGGTCCGTCTCCCGCACTAGGCGGGAGACCGTCAACACGGGCATCTCCCGGACCATGGCCATGACTAGAGCCTCAAAGAGCAGCGTGAATCCCGAGCCTTCCCGCGCCCAAGGGACGGATACCAAATGCACGCCGTGTTCCGGGCAATGGACCCGTGGTACGCGGGCATGGAGATAAGCCGCATGCTGGAAGAAGTCGAGGTGACGCCAGACCTTCTCCTGGGTGTCATAGACCGGGCAGTCCTGGCCGCAGACCGGACAGGGAAACTGACTACCCCTTGGGAAGTTCACATGCAGGTCCAGGCGCTTTTCCTCCACCGTGAACCGCACATCGTCCACCATCCACGGCGGAACCAACCCCAACGCCAGAGTGAACAGTTGATTACCTTGGTCCATCCTTATCCTCAGCTCGCTGCCCTTCCCATAAAGCAATCATACCGCCTTACCCACTCAATGTGTCGAGGAGCCAACTATAGGGCGTAGCCGTGACTGCTTGTGAGCCATTAGCCGCCTGGACAATGAATTGATAATTTCCCGCTGGTAGCGCAGCACCGGAGTTATCGGTGCCATTCCAGGTGAAGCTCTGCATTCCGGCGCTTTGCGCGCCCTGGGGCAATACTGCCAGGGTCTGCCCGGCAGAGTTCTGCACCAGCACATCGACATTGTTGGCATCAGCGCTGAGATCGTAGCCGCCGGCAGCAGTGCCACCGCTCAATTGCAGGCTGTTGCCTGAGGTGCTGACCGTTTTACCAATCAAAGATGCCGCCTGCAGTCCCTGATTTTGATTGATCTGCGCCATCAGACTGCTCAGCGAGCCTTGAATGGCATTGACGCCATTGGCCACGCTGAACTGCGCTAGCTCGGCGGAAAGATCCTGATTGCTCAAGGGATCCAGAGGATCCTGATTGGTCAATTGGGTGATCAGCAGATTGTAAAATGTGCTTTCACTGGCCAAACCACTGGCACCGGAACTGGCGGATCCGGAACTACTGGCACCAGTACTTTGCAAAGAGGCGTAAAAAGGATTTACGGCTGCAGTGAGAGAATTGACACTACTCATTTTCAGGCTCCTAGGGTCAAGGTCTTTTGCAGGAGGGTCTTGGTGGTTTCCATCACGTTCACATTCGCTTGATAAGCGCGGGACGCAGAAATCATATTCACCAATTCATCTACCGGGTTGACATTGGGCATTTTTACGTAGCCCTGGGCATCGGCCAGAGGATTTCCCGGCTGGTACACCAATTTGAACGGTCCGGGTTTTTCGATGACTCCAGCAACCGTCACACCGTCAACACCAGCGGGGTTGCTACTCAGCGGTTGCGCGGCAAAGACCACTTCCCGCGCCCGATATGGCTGACCGTTGGAACTGGTGGCCGAGTTGGCATTGGCGAGATTGCTCGCCACTACATTCAGCCGATAACTCTGCGCCGCAAGTCCGGAACTCGCGACATTGAAAACCGAAAACAAGGACATGGCTTTTCCCTCTACGCCGGGATCACTGCGTGGTGCCAGTGATCGCAGATAACAAATTTTTGATCTTTCCCGTCAAGAAAGTGACATCGGCTTGGTACCGCACGCCATTCTGCGCAAACTCTGACTGTTCACGGTTCATGTCCACAGAGTTTCCATCCAGCCCCACCGCACTCCCCCGCTGGTACTGGACAAAACTCGCCAGCGCCAAGGAACCTGGAGCGCTGGTGAATTGCCGGGACTGATCGGTTTTCATGGGGAACCCCATGCCCTGGCCCGCCTGCACCGCCTGCAGGGTCTTGGCGAAGGGAATGTCCACCGCCTTGTAATTCGGCGTGTTGGCGTTGGCAATGTTGGCAGCGAGCAATTGTTGCCGATAGCCGGACACGCGCAGGGCGTCTGCCAAAGGGTTCAGGGTTTGGTCCAAGAGACTGGGCATGGCATCAGGCCTCTAGCGAAGATGACAATGCGTTTAAGCAAACCTCGTGCCTACCGAAGGGATTGCCCCTGTCAAAGTTTTTTCCCAATTTTATGGAGATCATCGGCGACAATGTTCCGCCGGCCATGAAATGCGGCAAGATTTTGCCGCCGGGCGGAGGGTTTCTGTGGGGATTTCCGAGTCCATCCCGATGAAAGCTCTGGCCTGAGTTTTGCTTTCGCTTCGCAACACGTCTGCGCCGATGAACGAGGAGTTCTGATGTTCCGATCTTTGCGCAACTGGGCCATTGTGGCTGTCTTGGGCTTTTGCCTGATACCCATCGAACCAGCCCATGCAGGTGAAGGGATGGTAGCCATTCACCGCGCCGTCACTCAGTTCGTACGCCAACACCTACCGGCCAACGCGCGCAGCAGTGAGATCGCCGTGGATGTACCCGCGGCAAGCGTCAATTTTCCGGCCTGTACACGGCTACAACTCGGATATTTCGGCTACGCCAATCCCTTTGGCAATCAGACCGTGGCGGTGCATTGTCAAAACCCTCAGGTCTGGACCTTATATGTACCAGTACAGATCCGCCAGGGGAGCGAGATCTTGATTGCGGCGCACAGTCTGAGTGCCGACAGCATCCTGCGCGCCGGCGACATTGCCGAAAGCATGGCCAATCCTGGGGAACTCTCCGGAGCGCCGCTGCATAATCCAAGGGAAGCCATCGGCCAACGCCTACGCTACGGGGTCATGGCTGGCCAACCCATCTTGCGCTCGATGCTGCAGCAACCGGATCTGGTGCATGCCGGGCAATTGGTAACGCTAGTTGCCCAGGGGGACGGGGTACGCATAGCGACCACCGCAGAAGCCATCGAGAGTGGCAAAGAGGGACAGAGCATTCTGGTACGTAATGTGCAGTCTGGACGAGTACTGCATGCCATCGTGATGCGCGATGGGAATGTACGAGTATCCTTTTGAAGGCGCAAGAAAAGGTTTCTTGCACGATTCAAGAGATTCTGCAATTGTGCCGTTATTCGAGAGATGAGCGGAGAGGAAGGCAGCCATGGATCCCATTCAGCCGAAATACCCGATTACACCGGTAACCGCAGACGCGCCGCGCGGCAAAACATCCGCGAAAACCGGCAGTAGTGCACCGAGCAGCGTAGCGCAAGAGCAAGTAACACTCTCGGCAACGGCGCAGGCCCTGCTGCATGCCGGCGATGACCAGAGTGAGTCGAGTCGCATCGAGGCCCTGCGTGCAGCGGTGCGCAGCGGCAGCTATGTCGTCTCGCCAGCCAAAATTGGGCAAGGACTGCTGCAGGATCAACAGCAACTGCTGGCGCGACCAGCGCCCAGCACACGGGCCTGATCCGTGTCTTCCACCGGCGAAATCATTTCCCAGCAGCTTGCCCGGTTGGAGGCGTTACGACAGCTTTTGGAAAGTGAGTCCGAGGCGTTGCTCAGCAGTGATTGGGCGCGGCTGCAAGGCATCGCTGGCCAGAAGATGCAGTTGTTCCGCGAAATCAGCGCCCTGGAAAACCAGCGCCGGGGGCAGAGTGGCAGCCCAGTAGAGATGCGTCATCGCCAACGCTTACTGCAGGAAATTGCCCAGATCAACCGCCGCAATGGCGCCAGCATCCAGGCCCTCGGTCACTTCCAACAGGAGGCTTGGCAGCTACTCTTCGGTAAGGAAAACAAGCTCTACGACGATGCGGGACAAATCAGCAAGGGTAACAATGGGCACCGTCTGGGGAGCGCCTGATGCTGGTCTTGACGCGTAGAAAAGGCCAGGCCATCCGCATTGGTGAGGATATTCGCATCGTCGTCACGCGCATCGATGATGGCCAGGTTCGCCTAGGCCTGGAAACCCCGGCAGGGATCTCCATCTTGCGCGAGGAGTTGTTTGATATGGTACGCAGTGAAAACCAGGATGCCGCACAGAGTCAGCCTGGACAGCTGGAGGTCTGGCTTGCACAACACGGTTCGGGTCAGACACAGGAGAATTCATGAGCGAGTCTCTCTATCCCACGCGCTTCGGCCAGTTGCCGATCAGTGATGCGCAGATCTGGCAATGCTCCCCACCGCTGTCGGGATTTGCCGACCTGCAGCGCTTCGCACTCCTGCACGTCGATAAACAGGGCCCTTTTTTGTGGCTACAATCCCTTGACGACCCGATGATCGCCTTCCTCCTCTGCGCACCCGAGCATTTCGGGCTGCACTACGACCCACCAGAGCCCTGCTGCGCCGACGGGGTAAACCTGCTGCTGGTGATTCTCCCGCAGAAGGCGGAAGACCAGCTACGCGTGCATCAACTTGCGCCTCTTTATTTTTGCCCGGGACAACGCTCGCTGCGGCAATGGATCGTCGAACAGGCACAGCCAGCCAGCGGCGGGAGCTCCGATTTGCCCCCGGATTGCTTGCTCGCGCATGCCGTCCGTCTCGGTACCGTTACCGACACAAAATCACAGACGGGCACGCTGTAGAGCCTCCCGGTCATAGCGCAGGGCATATTGCAGGAGCTGTTCCTGCAATGCCTGCGGTGGCGAGTCAAACGCCAGGCCGAGTTCTTGCACCACGTCACCCGCTACTCGACGAGGACCGCCGAGATGTCGCAATGTCGCCGCGAGCGCATGGCGTTCTCCGGCAAAAGAGAAGCTGACCGTCGAAAACCGCTCGGCAACGCTCAGGGCATAATCCCTTGGCATGGGCACCCGCACCCGCAAGCCGCCCGCCCCCACGTTCAACAGCTCCATAGATAAGGCGCGCGCCCCGTGACGCTGAATCTGGCCGCGACAGTTTACCGGCGCCGGAGCACGCAAGAAGCCGCGTCGTTGCCACTGATAGACCTGTTCCGGCATCGTGAGATGGACTGCCGGGTACTGCCGCCACTGGCTCATTCCCAGGTAACGCGTCACGAAGCCGGTGGGAATACCGCTCAAAGCTCCGACGAGCAAGAGCAGCTCCCCCACCCCTTCCAGCCGGTCGGGTAGACCAGGCCAGGGATCAAACAGCGCTCCGCGCCCTTCGGGCAAAATATCGAGAATCTCGCTTTCTGCCGTCCGTCCTGAAGTTCCTGCGAGAATAGTCCAGCGTGGCTGTTCCAGGAGCGTGGCGCCCAGTCGTCTGGCCGCGCTTGCCCCTTGCCGATGTTTTTCCTGAAACAGCGTAGCGATGAGATGATGCTCTACCGGCATGACCGACCTCCGAAGAAAAGTCCCATTTGCCAAGCAGCATCCATGCCGGCATGATCTTTGCGGTTGAACGAACGGGACCAAACATCGGAAACCGGAGGTCGAAATGGCGAGACGTTCTCGCAAGGAAGAGGAATGGGAGAATCACGAGCGCTGGTTGGTCTCCTATGCCGACTTCATCACTCTGCTTTTTGCCTTCTTTGTGGTCATGTACGCGATTTCCTCGGTCAACGAGGGCAAATACAAGGTGTTGTCGGAAACCTTGGTTTCCGCCTTCTCCGGACACCCATCGTCACCGATTCCTATCGAGCAGGAGCAGGCAAATCAGACTTCGCCAGCAACTGCTCCGGTACGGTTGCCACCGCTTCCTCTCATCACCAAGCCCTCCTCGCCACTCGTGCACACCCAGAGTAAAACCCCACCTCCCGTGGCAAACACCAGCGAGGCCACCCGCCTGGATGATCTGCAACGGGAAATGGAGGCCTTGCTTCAGCCCCTCATCAAAAACGGGAGCGTGATGATTCACCGCAGCGAGTTGGGAGTGGTCATCGATCTGAACGCGAAGATTCTCTTTCCCTCGGCGCAAGCCAATCTGACCCCGGCGGCAGAGCAGACCCTGACGCAGATCGCGAGAGTCCTAAAATCCGTTCCCTATCAAATCCAGGTCAACGGCTTCACCAACGACTTGCCCATCAATACCCAGCTCTATCCCAACAACTGGGCCCTCTCTGCGGCACGTGCCGTGGCCGTGGTGGAAATCTTCAGCGCCCACGGCGTCGACCCGCGGCATCTGGTTGCCGCAGGCTATGGCAAGTATCATCCGGTTGCACCAAACGACAGTGCCAAAGGGTTGGCCATGAACCGTCGAGTGAGTATCGTTGTCGTTGCGCCACAGCATCCAGCCAAGGCTGGCGTGGACCCCATCATGGCAGGTGCCATCGATCAGCGCGGCTAATAGAGGAGTAAAAGACATGACGCAGCAATCGTCAAAAAACCAGCGGGCAGTCACCAGGGTGCTACGTTGGCTTTTCATTTTCCTGTTGCTGGTCGTCATTATTTTGGCGCTCTTTCTCTACTCGGGTGCGGCGCGCCACCCGAGTGCCGATGGCGCCCACTCCGTGTATCTTCAGCTCCCGACTACCGGGACTTCCGCAAGCGCCAACAACACGCCAGCCCGCCCCACGAGCGCGACCAAGAGTCCAGTGACGGCGACGAGTAGCCTCACGTCTGCGGCGCCAAACGCCACGTCAACTGCCCCTGCAGAAAGCGCAGCTCCCGCCAAACCGGCCCCTCTGGCGCTGCCCGGAAGCAACTGCGAGGTGGCCGGATGGTACGTACAGCTGGGCGCCTTCGGCAAACTCTCCCAGGCGCAGAGCCTCGCGCAGGCAGTCCACAAGGCTGGTGTCCCGGTCTGCATCGGCAACCTTCCTCACAATAATTTGTATCGAGTCCTGGCCGGACAGCCCCAGAAAAACCGCTTGGACGCCAGCCTGCAGGCGCAAAAGCTGAAGTCCGACAAAATCTCGCCGGCCGACGGCTATCCGCAGTACTGGAGCAGCACTTCTCCTTCCTGAGTCCCTCAAGTTTTCCCGCCGCCGTGCCGTATTGTAGCTAGAGACGATAGGGCGCCCAGCGGGAATGTCTTTTGCTTGCGCCTACTGAAATGCTTGAGTGATTCATTTTCCGGAGGCGGAGCCAGCCCATGGGCATAGAGGCAGTAGACAAAAACATCAGCATTCTCATTGTCGACGATTTTTCGACCATGCGGCGGATCGTTCGCAATCTCCTGCGCGAAATCGGTTTCAGCAACTTTGACGAGGCAGAGGATGGGGTGCAGGCGCTGCAGAAGTTGCGTGGCCGCCGTTTTGATTTCGTTGTCTCGGACTGGAACATGCCCAACATGCAAGGCATCGATCTGCTCCGTGCCATCCGTGCAGATAGCGAGTTGCGCCACATCCCGGTCCTCATGGTCACCGCCGAGGCGAAACGCGAAAACATTCTCGAAGCGGCCCAGGCCGGCGTAAACGGCTACATCGTCAAGCCGTTCACCGCCGAAACCCTGCGCGAAAAACTCGACGCCATCTTCAAGCGGCTGCAGGCCGCCCAGGGAGCAAGCCAGTGACAGGTCAGCCGGCAGAACGTTCCCTCAGTGAAATCGAGCTGCTGCTGCGCGAAGGACTGCGGCGCATTGCCAACACCGCCGGCGAGGATCTCGCGGGCGCCAAGGATCCTCTGGAAGAGGCCTTGCGCCTGACGGAAGAGCAGACCATGGCGACTCTTGCTGCGGTGGAATTGGCGCAAGGAGCCCTCCACCGCATTCGTAGTGCCCACAATACCTTCATCGACTCCGAACTGGGGCAGATCGACCAGGCATTGCAACGCATCATCGCCAGCCAGCAGGGGCAGGATCTTGCCGGACAACGGCTGAAAAAGTCCATCAACCTACTGCGCGCGGTGGAAAATCGCATCAGCCAAACCCTCAATGAGATGGGGATGGAAGGGCAACCGGCCGGCGCCACCGAGCAGGAGGTGAACAACCCGGACATCGATCAGGATGGCGTCGATGCCCTCCTTGCCGAACTGGGGATTTGATCATGGACATGGACATTCTCCAGGACTATCTCGCCGAAGCCCGCGAGCTTCTGGAAAAGGCCCAGGAAGAAATCCTCTGCCTGGAGGATCGCCCGGAAGATGACGAGCTACTCGCCAGTCTCTTCCGTGCCTTTCATACCCTGAAAGGCGGTGCCGGTTTTCTGGAGGCGCAGAACCTGGTCGACTGGACGCACCATCTCGAAGACCTGCTCGACAAACTGCGCAGCCATCAGCTCCGCGTCAGCAGTGACATGATCGATGCCATCCTGCGTGGGCTGGACGTGATCGACGGCATGCTGCAAGAACTGGCTCACGGTGACGACCCGGCTCCCGGCCCCGAAGATCTCGGGACCCGGATCCGCGACTTGGCCGCTGGCGGCGCTGTGCCTACCGAAAATCCGATGCCGTCCCAAGCTGGCGATGTCTCCGCCGCGGATCCACTGCCCTCTGGCACTCTGTATGTCGAGCAACGGGTGGACGAGCAGGGAAAATCCGGCGTGTACGTTGCGCAACATGGGGAAAATTGCGACACGCCAGATAGCACTGCCGGAGATGAAATTTCAGAAAGCGAGTTCGAAGCCGTACTTGACCAGCTCTATGGCACGCGGGCACCTGGGATGGACGCGCCCGAGTCCGCTGCAGACGAGATCTCCGAGAGTGAGTTCGAGGCAGTGCTCGATCAGATGTATGGAAAGGGAGCGCCCGGCCTGCCCGCAGCGGACACCCCGCAAAACAGTCCGCCAAGTCCGACCGCCACGCGGAGTGATCCGCCAAAACCCAAAGCGGCGCCGCGCACCGTGACGAGTGCCGCCAGCGAGGTGGAGAATACCCTGCGCGTCGACGCTGCACGTCTCGATGCCGTAATGAATCAGGTCGGTGAACTGGTGTTGCTGCGCAACCGCTTGAGCTCGGCGATTGGCAGTCTGCTGGAAGAGAATGAGGACCTCGGTCGTATTGCCCGGGAAATGGACCTCAGCGTGAATGATCTGCAGGTCAATGCCATGCGCCTGCGCATGCAGCCCTGTAAACGCATCTTCCAGCAATTGCCGCGGGTCGTACGGGATGCCTCGCGTCAACTCGGCAAGAATGTCCAACTCGAAATCGTCGGGGAAGAGGTCGAGATCGACAAAGCCGTGGTCGACGCCCTCTCCGGCCCCATGACCCATCTCATTCGCAACAGCCTCGATCATGGCATCGAAACCCCGGAACAGCGCCGCGCGTCGCAGAAGCCAGAAGTCGCCACCATTCGCGTCGCCGCCATCCACCTCGGGGACAGGGTGCGCATCGAGGTGGCCGACGATGGTCGGGGGATCGATCGGCAGATGGTTGTACAGAAGGCCATCGAGAAAGGCGTGCTGAGCTCCGAACAAGCCGCGCGCCTATCCGAACAGGAAGCCCTGGAGCTGATCTTCCGTCCGGGGTTCTCCACCAAAGAGCAGGCCACTGAGCTCTCGGGGCGCGGGGTTGGCATGGATGTCGTGAAAGAGACCGTGCACAAGCTGCGCGGCCAGCTCGATATCCGCACCAACCTTGGGACGGGCACCACGATTTCCATGGAATTCCCGCTCACCCTGGCCATTCTGCCGGTGCTATACCTGCGGCTGCGGCGAGAGACCTATGCCCTGCCAGTCAGCGCCATCGAAAGCCTGGTCGAGATCCAGGAAACCCGCATCCACCGCATGCAAGGACGCAGTGTGTATCGCATCGACGAAGGCGAAGTTACAACGATGATCGATTTGGGCGAACTCTTGCACGGCCGGAAATTACGCCTGGGCAGCGAGCCGGTCGAAGGCATCCGCACCGAGCGCGGCCTGCTCCTCGTGTCCGAGGTCCTCGGTAACGAAGATTCCGTGGTCAAGCCCCTCGACTTTCTGGACAAGGAGAACTGGTATCAGGGAGCGACCATTTCCGGACGCGGGAATGTGGTCCTGATTCTCGACGCCTCGGCCTTGAGTCGTCATGGAAGCGAACGGATGGGGGCAGCAAGATGACTCCAGACCAGCTCGCACGCCAACAAGAACGGGTCATGGAGGTGGTCAACGCCTCGTTCCGGACACGGCAGGACATTGATCGCGCCTTGCGCGAAATCGATCGCCGCGCTCTCAATGCCATGGTTCTCGTCAAAAAACATGGCAACGCCCTGGCAGGATACGGTGTTGTAGCGCAAGCCTTCCGCGAACGTGCCGCACTGCTGCGCGAGTCGGCCTCCCACCTGCAGGAAAACATTGCTCCGCTGATCGAAGCACAGATGCGCATCCTGCAGCAACAGCGCCTGATCCAGAATTTCATGTCCGTAGAGAACCAGCATGGTGCGGATCTGCGAGCCCAGTGTGCGGGACTCGCATCTACCCGCAGGGCCTGGGGCAAGACCATTGCTGCAGAGCAGGAAAATGCCCGCAAAATTCTTCGCCAACTGCTGGAGGAGGTTCGCATCCTGCAAGAGGGTGTGGAGGAACAGGAATATGTGGTGACGAGTGGCCGCATCGAGGCGGCCCTGGTCGAGGCGAGTGGCGTACCGTTGATGCGGGTGTCGCGCGACATGGGGGAAGCCGTACGGATCGTTGCGCGGGCCGTGCGCGATTATCGTCAGCAATTGGAGCGATTACAAGATGAAAGCTACTAAAGTCTTCGAGGCCAAGGATCATCGCTGGTGGATTCTGTACGACCAGCAGGAAAGTCGAGTCATTGATTCCAATGTCTATGTCATGGAATCCCAAGGCCAGTCCTTCCTCTTGGACCCCGGTGGTTTTGAGATTTTTCCTCAGGTCTTCGCGGCACTGGTGGAAGCCGTCCCTCCTGCCAGTATCCAGGGAGCCTTTGTCTCGCACCAGGACCCAGACATTGCCTCCAGCCTGCCGCTGTGGCACGCCTGCAACCCCAAAATCCAATGGCATATTCCGGCCCTATGGGAGGGGTTCATCCGCCACTACGGTGCTCTGGAGGCGCCGCTGCAGGACATTCCGGATGCCGGAGGCAACATCCTGATTGGCGGACGACGGCTGGAGTTCATCCCGGCGCATTATCTGCACGCGTCTGCCAATTTTCACGTCTACGATCCGGAGGCCAAAGTGCTTTTCACCGGCGACGTCGGGGCGGCCCTGCTGCCGCCCGGCCACAGTGCCTGGGTCGATCGCCGGGATGCTGACGGCAGATCCTTTGCCACCCACATCGAAAAGGCACGCTATTTCCACCAGCGCTGGATGCCCTCCAACCGCGCCAAGGACGACTGGATCGAGCGGGTGAGCAAACTGGAAATCGACTACCTCTGCCCGCAACACGGCGCAATCTACAGTGGCCCCCAAGTACGACGGTTTCTCGACTGGTTTGCCGCTCTCTCGGTGGGCAGCGGCGTCATGACGAACTGAGGGGAAGGATATGCAACTGTCAGAGTTGGAGCGGTACGCACGCGCCTTGCTCGACCCTTTGGCGAGTCTGGAGATGCTCTGTGAAGCCGACGAAGCCATGGAAAATCGGATCTTCTACATGAATGCAACCGCCCAGAGGGTCATGGATCGCTATGCTGACCGGTTGCAAGGGGAGCTGCGGGGTGCAGATGTCAGAAAGGCTCAGGGCTACTCCATCCACCAGTTTCACCGGGATCCCGAAGGGGTGCGGCGGATCTTTCGCAGGCTTGCCGACGGCAGCCTGCAGGAGCACCATACCGTGCTGGACCTGGGCGAGATCAGCTTCATTTTGCGCTTCAGCGCGGTACGTGATGAAAACGGGCGCGCCCTGGCCTTCCATGCCTCCTGGGTGGACAACAGTTCTGCGCGCAAGGAACAAATCGCGCGCAGTGGCATCGTCAGCAATGCCATCAGCAGCGCCATCGCGTTCAACGAGCTCGCCCAAAATGCCAAGGAGGCCATGGGCAGCACCAGCCAAAATCTGCATCTGCTACACGCCAACGTTCACAACAATCAAGAGGGTGTGACCGCGCTCGCACAGCAGATCCATGGAATTGGCAGGATTGCCCAGACCATTCGTGAAATTGCCTACCAAACCAATCTGCTGGCCCTCAACGCCGCTATCGAAGCAGCGCGCGCCGGCGAACATGGACGCGGCTTTGCCGTGGTAGCCGATGAAGTCCGCACGCTTTCCCGGCGGGTGCAGGAGGCCACCGAAGAAGTTCAACTCCACGTCAGTACCATTGAAGAGTCGGCACAACAGTTGAGCAAGGTGGCTGAGCGGAATCAGGCGCAGGTCGGTGACGCGGCGGCGGCGAGCGCAGATCTGCAGGAAAAGATCGGCAAACTCAGTTGGCTGGCCGCCGCTGCCAGCATCGATGCCGCCCGACAGAGCCATCAGGATCGCTTCCGGGAAGTCGCAGACGAGATTTCCCTGGGTTCCAAGCGCCTGACGCTTGCCGATCTCAAAGATGAGCATAGCTGCTCTCTGGGGAATTGGATGGCGATGTTGGGCGATAAACTGCTGCAGGATCACCCGGAATATACGGCAGTAAAAGCACCGCATCAGCGATTTCACCGGGGTCTGCGTGCAGCATTGGAAGCCAGAGACCGGCAACAGCAGGACGAGGCAGAGAAACAGGTGGAACAGGCGCGGCAGGCAAAGGATGAAGTGTTGCAACATCTCGATCGGCTGAGCCGCGAACTACATCAGCGAATCAAGGAGTAAGAAATGGCAAGCGTCTTGCGGGAAGTCGAGGAACGCGCCCAGCTCGCGGGTACCAACAAGTTCGAACTACTCGTTTTTCGCCTTGGAGCCGACGCTGCCCTGGGCAGTCAGGAGCTCTTCGGCATCAATGTTTTCAAGGTACGCGAGGCCTTGGTCATGCCCAAGATCACCCCCATGCCGGGGGCGCCGGAGCATGTGCTGGGGGTCGCCAACATCCGTGGGCAGATTCTCCCCGTCATTGATCTGCCAAGGGTGGTAGGTTGTCGGGCGAGCGGACTGAACATTCTATTGGTCACCGAATATGAACGCTCGGTGCAGGGCTTTGCCGTAGAGGACGTGGAAGAAATCGTACGCCTGGACTGGAGCCGGGTGCTTTCCGCCGAAGGCGCCGCGGTCGGCGGGCTGGTCACCAGTCTCGCCCGGCTTGATGAAGATGAGGAAAAGGCCCGGCTGGCATTGGTGCTCGACGTCGAACACATCCTCCGCCAGGTGTTGCCCTCCCGCTTCAAGAGCGGCGATGAGCTCGGTCAACAGCACAGCGTGGAAATCCCCGCCGGCTCGCTCATTCTCTATGCCGATGATTCCGCGGTAGCCCGCAATCAAATCGAAAAAACCTTGCACAGTCTGGGGCTTCCCTTCATCAGCACCAAAACCGGCAAGGAGGCCTGGGAACGCCTGCAACAGATAGCCAAGGACGCGCGTAATGAGGGCCGCGCGATCACCGATAAGGTGGCGATGGTCCTCACCGACCTGGAAATGCCAGAGATGGATGGCTTCACCCTGACGCGCCGCATCAAGGAAAACGAAAACCTGCGTGCGCTGCCGGTGGTCATCCATTCCTCTCTTTCTGGCAGCGCCAACGAGGCCCATGCCAAAAGTGTGGGCGCCGATGGCTATGTCGCCAAGTTCCTGCCGGATGACCTGGCGCGCTCCATCGCCAATGTCATCCATCGCCGATAACCCGAGGTCAGAACCATGATAAACAATCCAGATTCTCTCGGCTCCCTACTCGATGCCTGCCTCGACGGGGATCTCGAAACCATCAGGCTATTGCGCGAGGACGAGGAATTTCAAAGCTCGATAACGCCTATCTGCGAGCAACAGCGGCAACGACTGCAACAGTATTGTCAGGTTCTCGATCAGCAGACGCTTGCCTACCAAGGAACCAACAACATCCACCTCCTCGGGCTTGCGTTTCAGGACAGCCTGCAACGCGCCGAACTCGACAGCCAGTCTCTGCTCGATCAGGCAGACGCGGTCATTCGCGCGGTCAAGGATTCCGCAGCTGCGGTGGCGGCCAACCAGGATCTGTCTGAACATACCCTGCGAGACGTGCAACTAGGCAACCAGCGCCTATCCGAACTCATCGGTGAAATGGATCTCGTCGAACAGGCGGTGAACGGCATGGGCAAAACAGTCCAGGCCTTTCTGGAGCAGACCCGGACCATCACTACCCTAGCGGTGAAGGTGCAGGAAATTGCCAAACAGACCAACCTGCTGGCGCTCAACGCAGCGATCGAGGCCGCCCGCGCCGGCGAACATGGGCGGGGCTTCGCCGTCGTGGCCGACGAAGTCAAGAAGCTGGCGCAGAGTTCCTCCCGGGCCGCGAGCGACATCCGTAATGCCGCGAGCGGTATCAACGAAGGGGCTGCGGAGGTGGAGAGTCGAGTATCTGCGAGTATCCAGCATCTACGTCGCGGGGGGGATTCCCTTGAGACGGTTGCCGAGGTCTTGGGTATGGCCAATCACTCCGCCCAAAGAACACAGGAAAATATACAGAGCATCATTGCCGGCAGTGCCCAGGAAATCGCCGCCGCCGAGGCCATGGGTGTACACATGCAAACACTGGGTGGATCGATGCGCGATTTCGATGACAGCTTCAATGAGATTCGCGACTGCCTGGGAAAAGTACAAAAAAATCTCGAGCAGGCTGCCGAAGAGGCCATGGCTGGCCACGTCCCCGTTGCCGTACGTCTCAGTATCGCCAAGAGCGACCATGTGCGCTGGGTGGGAAAGGTCCTCGAAGCCATCAGTAACGGCCACTCCAGCCTTGGCGCAGAGGAACTCAAGGATGAACACGCCTGTCGTTTGGGGATGTGGATGGACGATCTGAACGATGTAACACTAACGCAGAGCACGGAATTCGCCGCCCTGCAGCAGGTGCATCCACAAGTACACAAGCTGGGCTTACGTCTGCTGCAATCTGTACGAGAAAACGACACCGCCGCGATTGGCAAGGGTGCGGAACAACTGAAAAGCCTGAGTCAAATGGTACTGACCCAGCTCGACAAGTTGCGCGACAAGGTCCTGGCCGCGAGTGCGGGGATCTCTGGGAGGTAAATTCGGGTGGCAAAACAGGAGCCGGTGCTAAACGAGGAGGCAGATGTCGCTGCTGCCCCAGCACCGCGTTGGCCAAAATTCCGCCTCTGGGCCATTACCCTCGCTGCTGCCATTGCCGCCGCCAGTGGTACGTTGCTGCTTCCCCCGGCAATTTCTCCCGCAGCACCATTTTGGGCTCCCTACCTTCTCGACATCCTGCGTTTTCTGGTGCTTTGGTATATCGCCGGCGTCATCGTTCGCAGCCTGTTTTTCCTCACTGAATGGCTGCTCGAAGCGCTCCTGCCCCCTCGTCAATTCAGCTCGTCCAGCGACTGACTCACTGTGCCCATGGCGGTCAATGCCGCGCCGTCCACCAATCGCGCCCCAGACCAAAAATCGTGACTGCCAATGCCAGCAACAGCAGATTCGCAATCCAGCGCCAACGCACCCAGTTGCAAACGGCTGCCAAATGGAGCAAGGCGTCCACGCCTGCGGTCGATCCATGCAACGCGAGCTGCGCCTTGGCGTTGGTCTCGAATACCACCCCCAAATAGCGCATCACCATCAAAAACAAGGCGATGGCAAAGAGGCCCAGGCCGGTATAGATCCACGAGGAACGACGGCGCCAACGCATCGGCTAGGCAGATTTCCAGGAATGGAGCCGCTGCATGGCCGCCGCCAGCAGGGCATCCGCACGCCTTGCGGTTGCCGCCTCCACATAGCAGCGCAACTCGGGGGCATTGCCCGAAGGACGCAAATGGAGAATTTCATCTGCCTCGCTTTGCACCCGAATTCCGTCAGTCAGGTCCACTGCCGTGCCGACAAAACGCAAACCCGAAAAATCCTCGTTGAAGGCCGCCACATTGCCACCCCCCTCCTGGTAACGGGCCAGCAGTTCGCGACTTCGCTCCGTAGGGAAATTCTGCACCCGATCGCTGCGGGTATGGCGCTGGGGCAATTCTTGCAGAAGACTGGAGAGCGGCCTGCGGGCGTACGCCGCCGCCACCAGCGCGGCGAGCATCGGCAAGATGGCATCCCGAGTGGGAAGGGGAGCGAGCGTGCGGCCTTCTTCCCGCAGGGTTGAGGCGAGCAGAAAACCGCCATTGGCCTCATAGCCGACTACCCGGGCACAACCCTCTGCCAGCAACTGGTCCATACCGGCAATCACATAGGGAGAACCGATGCGGGTGCGCAGTGTCCGCGCAAAGCGCCGGGAACGCTCAAGACCGGTATTGCTCGAAATTGGTGTCACCACCCCGTCGGCACCCAGCAATGCCGCACAGATCTGCCCCAGTTGATCGCCGCGCCACCAAGCCCCGGTCTCGTCGGCCAGCATCGGTCGATCGGCGTCGCCATCGGTGCTCAATAACGCCTGTAGGCCGTGCTCTGCCACCCAGCGCTCGGCCAGGATGCGATCTTCCGGGCGCAAAGCCTCGGTATCCATGGGCACAAATTCCTCCGAACGCCCCAACAGCACCGTTTCTGCACCCAAGGCCTGCACGAGCTCCGCCAACAGATCCCGCGCCACCCCCGAGTGCTGATAGACGCCAACACGCCAGCCTTGCAGCGGCTGCCCCACAAAAAAATCGAGGTAGCGGCGGCGGTATTGGGCGAGCCCGAATCCCTCCCCATCGGGCAACTGCGGCCGTTGCCGCAACGCAGCAGAAGGCGTGAATTTCTCCGGGTCGGGCGCAGATATAGCCTCCAGGATGCCAGCTTCATCGTTTTTACTGAGCTCGGCTCTTGGCCGATTGAACTTGATGCCGTTACGATCGAAGGGGATATGGCTGCCGGTCACCATGAGCGACGGCACCCGCGCCTGGAAACCGGCAAAGGCCAGGGCCGGCGAAGGGATCCGCCCCAAATAGCGGGGCTTTCCGCCGACCTCCAGAGCGCCCCGCCAAGCCGCTTCGAGGATGCCACTGGTACTGGGACGCAAATCCCCAGCCAGATACACCTCTGTACCCGGCTGGAACTCTCCCAACCTCTGCAGATAGCGCAAGAACGCCGACACATGTCCAACCACCACTGCGTCGGTGAGCTCCGTCACCAGTCCCCGCAAACCACTCGTACCAAATGCTGCCATCGTTTTCTCCCTCTACCCCCTGCCGAGCATATCACGCTTGCGAACCCCTTACTGCGCCAAGCCGCCTCCCGCGGATCCGCCCGCGGGGTGGGAGAAAAGCGCTTTCAGTGGGCAAGAACGAGCACAACGATGGTCCCATTCCAAAACAGATGCAGAAAAACTCCCGGCCACAAAGAGCGATAGCGCAAACGCAACCATACTAAGGCAATGGCGAGCAGGAGCACCGGTAGCAAAGCCAGCGGATAATGAAAATTCTCGACCTTGGATGGCGCATGAATGAGCACGAACAACAGAGTCACCCAAACACTCGCCCAAAAGGCCGAAAGGCGTGTGCGCAGCCCCGCCAAGCCCGCCCCGCGAAAAAGGATTTCTTCCACGAAAGGCGCTACCGGGGCCAGGAGCAACAGAACGACATATCTGCTGGGCCCCGGCTGGTGGAGGGCATCGAACATTCCCATGCTGCGCGGTGCAAGATGGGTGGGCGCAGGGAACCAATGCAGTTGTGCAGCGTAGATGGCGGCGATCAGCAAACCCAGAAGGAGGGCCCAGAGAAAAGACCAGTAGGTATCGGGACGCCGCCAGCCCAGTTGGCCGGGACCGGCGCCACGCCACTGAGCAGACGAAAGGGTATAGAGGAGATAGCCCAAGAGCAAGATGGCACTCACAAAGTAGGCGGTGATCCCCACCCAGATCTGCCAATGCAAGGGCATTGGGGGTATGGCGTGGGCAGTGAGGGGAGAAAGGTGCTCATGCAATCTGGCGGCGTTTCGAGCGCGCACGAAACCGACGCGGGCCGACCAAAGAAAGGCGGCGATCACGCCCACCAGCAGTTGCAGACCGCCGAAGAGCAGCATCACGGCAAGACCCTGCGGCCAGCCCCAGGAATGCTCTCGCGACGCGCCCCGAAAGGCCCGCAGACCAATCAAGGTCCAATCGTCGGTATCTAAGCGCTTGCTCCCTGCCCTGGTAAAGGCCCAGGCGAGCAAGAGTCCGCAAAGCGCAAAGCCATACACCAAACCCAATGCGCTGGCTCGCTCCGGTCCCTGCGCATGCAGCAACAGTTCCGCAAGCGTCCGGCCGAGCAAGAGATTTCCGACAAGCCCCAAGGAAAGCAGAAGTCTATATGTGGCTCCGTGGATGCCCAAGGTTGCCATCCCCAAGGGAAAACGGGCATTGGCCAGCTGTACTACGAAAAGCAGGAAGGTCATGGCGGCGATAGTACGGGGTGCAACGCCCAGGATGGCCAGGGTCACAGCCGGAATCAGGAGGCCATATAGACTCAGCACAGAACTATGACGGGTAAAGCGGCCAATCCATTGCTGCAGAAAACTCTGCCGATTGCCTCCCCAAGGACCCAGGGTAAACGCATATTGCCATTCTGCGGCTTGGCTGAACCAGTTCCCCCAGCGCAAGCTGGGCAGTGCCCAAAATACGAAAGCCGCGCTGGTAAAGAGCTCGACAAGAGCTGCTCCGAACCGATATCGCTCCAAGAGAAACAGCAAGAGAAGACTCACGACAGCCTGGGACGACCCGAGGGAAAGGAGGCTGTAGCATGGACGAGACCAAAGACTCGGTGGGAAAAACCAGCGCTCGGGAATTCCCCAGTGAGGAACTTTGTTGCACAGCCAGCTCCACTGCCCAAGATCCAACCGTACACCCGCACGGAGCCCGCGAAGCCAGGTTCCCGGCGGATGCTCTGGCTGTAACAAGCGCCAAAGCAGCCAAAGCCAGACGAGATCAATGGGGAGGGAAAGCCATACGGGGCGAGTGCCCATGGTCCAATAGAATGCTCCGAAATAGATCGGAAAATACAGCGGCAGCAGCAGGAATAATCTGTACACCCGGCGTGCCGAATCCGGCTTTTGGCCGACCGAGTTTTGAAAAGAACCAAGGAAAATCCCGCCGAGGATGAAATAGCCGGCGATCAGGAAGGCGCCGAGAGGAGTAGCGTCTCGATACAGCAGATAGCCAGTTGCCAACAAGAGAAGCAGAAGCAGAATGCTGGTAAAGAGCCAGTGATGCCCCCGTCGATAACCGGGCACCAGAAGAGTCAGCGGCTCCTGCACGCAACGCCAGTAGTGGGTGGCGAGGGCTGCGCTTAGCGTCAGCAGAAAAAAACCCAGCGCTATGCGCGTCTCTTGCGCTGCCCAGGCGTGCTGTGGAAAGTGGGGATCCACCCCCGCATTACTCTGGAAGACAGTCAGCAACAGTACCAAAGATAGCAGGAGCGAGAACAAAGCGTAGACGTTGTCGCGCAGAAAAAATCCGGGCCGCAGGCTGCGCCAGCTCGCGTTCATGACTGCGCCGATGCTCCACTCGCGAAAGTCAGGTACAGATCTTCCAAATTCCGCACGGGCTCGACAAAGAACTCGCGCCCCAGATCGGGGTAATGCTCGTTACCGCAGCCCAGCAAGAAAACTCCGGGACGACGTTCGAGTACTCGGAGTTCTGGTGGCAGCGCCGATTCTTCCAATACCCCACCATCTCGGCGCCGCAACCGGCAGAGTCCACCCTGCCAGTGCGCGCGGGTCCACGGCCCCAGCCCACGACCGTGTTCCAGGATCAACACTGCATCGCTGATCTCTTCCAGGTCGGTAACGATGTGGGACGAAAGCAGGACACTGGCTCGCCGCTCCCGCGAATAGCGATGTAAAATGCCAAGAAAGTCCCGGCGGCTGACGGGATCGAGCCCGGAGACGGGCTCATCCAGCAGCAATATCTGCGGCTTGTGGCGCATGGCAAGAACGATGGAAAGACGTTGTCGCTGACCTCCCGACAGTTCCTTGACCCGCTTTTTTCGGTCCAGGGCCGCCCATTCCTCGAGCTCCGGCCAAGTTCGGCGCTGCGGGGCGTAAAAAGCGGCAAAGTAATCCAGCAGCTCCCCGACCTTCATCCAGGAGAAACCGGAAAATTCCTGCGGCACATAGCCCATCCCCTGCCGCTCAGCGATACTGATTTCCTGTATGGTCTTCCCGAAGACGCGCACGCTCCCTGCGTCGGGCTGCAGGAGGCCGACAAGGCAGCCAAACAAGGTGCTTTTGCCCGCCCCGTTCGGCCCCAGCAGGCAGAGCAATTGGCCCTCGCCGAGGTCAAAGCGCGTATCCTCCAATACCGGCTTGCCATCGTAGGATTTACTGAGATTCAGGCATTCCAGTTGGGGGTTATGACCAGGTTTCACCCAAGCATTTCTCCATGGGCAGAGTTAGTGTAGTTTAGCAAAAGATTGTTACACTTTCATGTAAATAAAATGACATTTTCATGACAAAGATAGCGACCTTGCCGCTATGGCCATGCAATGCACGAGATATTCCTTCACCATGGTGGCGGGCCCTCAGCAGCGCTTGACAGCGCCGCAAACGCGCCCTACATTGCGCAACTCGGTTGCACCGGTATTTCTCCATGCCTTTCTCCACCGACCCCATTCTGGAAGTCTCCAACCTGGGTGTGCGCCTGGGCGCTAGAGAGGTGCTGCGCGAGATCTCCTTTACCCTGGGGAAGGGAACTGTCTCCGCCCTGATTGGAGAAAATGGTGCAGGCAAGACTACCCTCCTGCGCAGTATTCTGGGCATTCAGACCTGGCAGGAAGGTAGCATCCGGGTACTGGGCGAGGCCGCACGCGGACAACTTTCGCAGATTGGCTATGTGCCGCAAAAAATCGCTTTCGATCCGTACCTACCCCTGTGTACCAGCGATCTGGTGGCCCTGGGGCAAACGCGACGTCACTGGTGGCAGCGATCGGACAGGACGGCAGTAGCCGAAGCCCTTGCCGCTGTGCAGGCCGAGAGTTTTGCCGAACAGCGGATAGGAATGCTTTCCGGCGGGCAACAGCAACGCGCCGTCATTGCCCATGCCCTGGCCCGCCGACCGCGCCTGCTGCTCCTGGATGAGCCTCTTGCCAACCTCGACTTCGCCAGCGCCAGCCACCTGGTCGAGCTACTGGGTGTGCTGGCCCGTGAGCAAGGGATCAGCGTACTGGTTACGGCACATGACATGAATCCTTTGCTACCCATACTCGATCATCTCGTGTACCTGGTCGATGGTCGCGCCGCGGCGGGCAGCGTGGCCGAGGTCGTTCGCAGTGACGTGTTGAACCGGCTCTATGGCTACCCGGTGGAAGTATTGCAGCATCGCGGACGCCTGCTGGTCTTGCCGGAAAACCCGCAGCAGGGCCTGGAAATCCCCTGCCATGTCCACGAACATCCGGAGGCGCATGACTGATCCCCTGCATCTGGCCAGCTTTCTGCACAATTCCGCGGTGCAGACTGCCCTCTGGATCGGTGCGCTGGCGGCAATCCTGAACGGCAGCATGGGGATCTTTACCGTGCTGCGCCAGCATAGCTTTGCCGGTCACGCCCTGGGAGACGGCAGCAGTGCTGGCGGAGCGGTGGCAATCTTTCTCGGGAGTACAGCCTTGTGGGGATTCCTCGGGATGGCCTGGTTAGCGGCACTGGCCATGGGGGCATTGGGCCTGCGCCGCGCCCGCGAACGCGATCTGGCCACCGGTGTAGTGCTGGGGGCGACACTGGGAATTTCGGCGCTCTTCCTCTATTTGGACGTGAGCAGCACGCAAGCCAGCGGCGCCACCGTAGAGGTCATGTTTGGTTCGATCTTCGCTTTGGATCCGCAACTGCTCTGGCCGACAATCATCCTGGTGGGACTTGCCCTCTCTCTGATCATCCTGCTCTACCGCCCGCTCCTACTGATTGCGGCCAACCCCGATCTCGGGCGTGCCGCAGGATTGCCCGTACGCCGCCTGGAGCTGCTCTACCTTCTGCTGCTGGGCACCGCGGCAGCCCTGTCGGCGCTGTCCATTGGCGTCATTCTAGCCACTGCGCTGTTACTCGGGCCTGCGGCAACGGCGTTGCGACTCGCGCGCAGACCCTGGCAGAGTTTTCTCTACGCCCAGGGGATTGCCCTCGCCGCCGTGCTGGGCGGCATCTATCTCGCATTCATGAGCTATTATTGGTCGGGTGGTGCCAGCTGGCCGGTCAGCTTTTTCGTCGTGCTGCTGATTCTCCTGTTGTACCTGGCCAGCGCAGCTCTGGCCTCCCTGCAACGGACCAAGCGCTGATGTTCTCCAGTTTTCTCCTGCACACCTGGATTGCCGCTACGCTGCTTGCCATTGCCGCCGGCAGCCTCGGTTACTTCGTCGTTCTCCGGCGCAGTGCCTTTGCCGCCCATGCCTTGCCGCTTGCCGCCTTTCCCGGCGGCGCCCTGGCCAGCCTATTCGGCTTTGCTCCCCTCTGGGGGCTGGGCAGCTTTGCCATCATCGGCGTCCTGTTTCTTCGCATTTTTTCTCGTCTGGGACGTCGCGATGTAGCAATGGGGCTGCTGCTGAGCAGTTTTCTTGCCCTGGGCGGATTGTTCCTGAGCCTCGGTCGGGAATATGCTGCGCGGGTCTACGGCCTCCTCTTTGGCGAAGTGCTGGGAATCTCCGCTGCCAGTCTCTTGCCTCTGGGCCTGCTCGTCAGCGTCGTATTGCTGCTGCTCCTTTGGCAGTTTCCCACCTTGCTTCTGGAATCCACCCAGGCCGAGCTTGCAAACGCACGCGCCATCTCCAGCGCACATATGGAGTGGTTTTTTCTGCTTCTCCTGGCCCTGGTCAGCGCCGCTGCGGTGCCAGTCGTCGGTACCTTGCTGGTGTTCACCCTGTTGGTGAGTCCCGCCGCAGCCGCCCAACGGCTGTCACGCCGCCCGTATCTCGCCTGGGGGCTCGCCATCCTCTTTGCCGAGCTTCTGAGTTGGTCATCCATTGCCCTATCCTACTGGTCGAACTGGCCGTTGAGTTTTTTTGTTGGCGTTCAAGGGGCGGCACTCTTTCTGTTCAGTCGCATCTTTGCCCGGAGTTGAGCGGCTTCCCTCCTCGCTCGCGAGGTGGCATCATCTACGGCCATCGAGAGAAAGAGTACGAACGCGCTATCGAGGGAAGTCATGAGCACAACCGGCAGTAAACGACCCGATCGCTTCATCATCAGCGGTGCCCTGCATGGCGTCACTCCGGAAGCACGCAAGAAGCTGGAAGAATTCGAAAAACTCGGGGGGCATGTCGACTATCTGCCGGAAAAGGCCCTTGCCCTGATCCAGTATGATGGCCGTTGCGGTGCGGAACTGGAGGAACATATGGTGGCGGTGCTGCAGCAGGCCGGCGCCTCCTGTGAATCGCATGGCGTCATTTGCCACGGGAAAGACCATTGTGAACCCCTGAACCTGCATGTCGGGCCCTTGGCGCAGGATCATCCCCGCCGAGGAGAGTCGCTCAGCAAACACCTTGGACGCTGGCTACACCTCAAGCAAAAGTAAGTAACAACCATGCGGCTGCGTCACTGGTTTGGGGCAGGACTGCTGTTCTTCTCCGGTGTTGTCCACGGCGCCCTCAGCCCGCAACAGGATCAATTGCTGCAACAAGCCGCAGATGCCTTCGCCCAAGGGAATTACCAGCCCGCTGCCGCTGCATTGCCCCAGCTCGCGCATACCTACATGGGCCCTTGGGTTGCCTACTGGTCCCTGCAGCCGCGATTGCAAACCCTGAAAGCCGCACAATTCCAGACCTTCTCCCAGGAATTTCTGCATGGCGCCGCCTACCTGTTGCTGCGCCGACAATGGCTACTGGAATTGGGAAAGCGTCGGGATTGGCAGACCTTTGCCGAGGTCTACCGGGCCGGTCCCGCGCCGAAAAACCTCAGTGCCCGTTGTTATGCGGCGCACAATCCATTGCTCCAGACCGGCGATCCTGCAACCCTATGGGAAGCAGCATCGGCAAGCAATGGCGCCTGCAACCGGATGGCACAGACGGCTCTTGGCCAAGGGCAAATCCCACAGACGCTGCTCTGGCACAAACTGGCGGAGATGATCCTTGGCGGCCATCTCCACAGCGCCATGACTTTCGCCAGTTTTCTTCCCGGCAATGCGGCGTCGGCGGTAAAAAATATCCTGCAAAGCCCCGGTGCCTGGCTGGCAAGCCAGGGCGGCAGCGCGCAACAGATCTATGGTCCCGACGTCGGCGCCGAGCTGCTGCATCTCACTCTGCTCGCGATGCTGCCAAACGACTCCGCGCTCGCGGTAGCCCAAAGCGAAACCCTGCCGGGCCTTCTGCCTGCGCAGCGCGCTTCCATATGCTATAGCGCTGCCTTGCAGGCTGCGCGTCGGTTTCAGACCCGCACTGCCAATGCTTGGTATCAGGCCGCCCTGACCGCCGACCCCAGCTACCGACCCAATGCGGAAGTTCTCCACTGGATGGTTCGCTCGGCTCTGTTGCAACAGAATTGGTCCCTGGTGCTTGCCGCCGAGCAGCGCTTACCGGCAGATCAGGCGCAACAAAGCCAGTGGCAATTCTGGAAGGCGCTGGCATTGCAAAAGACCGGAGAGGACGCATTGGCGCGGCAGCTCTGGCAACAGATCGCCTCCCCCTTCGATGCCTATGGACAGCTGGCCAGTGCGGCTCTCGGTCAAAATCTGCGTCTCCCTGTCGCCACCCAGAGCCCTACGGAGCTGGTCGCTGAGGCATTCTCCCAGCCGACCCATGTCGGCGCCGCCACCAACGGCAGTCTGCGGCGCGCGCTGAAGCTCTACCAGTTGGGACTGTACTTCGATGCGCTGTGGGAATGGGGGCAGTACCTCGATACCCTGTCAGACGCCAGCGCGATCAAAGCAGCGGCGCGCCAGGCCGCGCAACATCAAGCCTGGTTGCTGGTCATCAATGCCAGCACACGGATCGACAACGACGCCGACTGGCAACAAGGCTACGTGCTCCCCTATCGCCAGGACATCATTGCCAGCGCCAACCGCAATGCCCTCTCCCCGTCCTTTGTCGCTGGCGTGATCCGCCAGGAATCCGGATTCGCACCTGGCATTCGCTCTTCCGTGGGGGCCCAGGGGATCATGCAGGTCATGCCGGCCACTGCGGCCTGGGTGCAGAGCCGCTTTCCGCAAAGCGCTGCGGCTGACCTGCAGACGGCGGCAGGCAATATCCAGATTGGCACTGCCTATCTGGCCTATCTGCGTTCCCAGTTTGGCGACTCCCCCATACTCCTCGCCGCTGCCTACAACGCCGGGCCGGGAGCGGTGAATCGTTGGCTACAAAAAATTTCGCTCGCCGAGGGCCCGTGGGCAGGATTGATCTTTGCCGCCAATATTCCCTATCAACAGACCCGCGACTATGTCCTGGCGGTGCTGAGCAATGCCATCGTCTATCGTATGCTGCTCTCGGAGTCATCGGTACCCCCCCTATCCTACTGGCAGCTCGCGCGGTAATCGTGATGAACAGTAGCCTGGACGCCCGGCCGGGGAATCCCCGAAGATGAGTGTGTCACTTCGCAATGTCGCCAAGGTGGCCAGCAATACCTTTTTGTCGCGCCTGCTCGGCTTCGCCCGGGACGTGATCCTTGCCCATTTGTTCGGCGCGGGGATGGCGGCCGATGCCTTCTTCGTTGCCCAGCGCCTCCCCAACCTCTTTCGTAGACTCTTTGGTGAAGGGGCATTCTCCCAGGCCTTCGTGCCAGTGCTTGGCGAGTATGTCCAGCAACGCAGCCCGCAAGAGACCAGAGAATTCGTCGCTGACATCAGCGGCTGGCTACTGCTGACCCTGTTGATCGTCACCGCGGCAGGCGTCCTTGGCGCCGGCCTTCTCGTCTACCTCCTCGCCCCCGGCTTTGCCGCTGACCCGGCCAAATACCAGCTCACCGTGCTTCTTACCCGCATCGTCTTCCCGTACCTGCTGCTGGTGTCGCTCGTGGCGCTCTCCGGCGGCATTCTCAACACCTACGGACACTTTCAGGTACCCGCTTTCACCCCGGTATTTCTCAATCTCGGGATCATCGCTGCGGCCCTTTTCTGGGCTCCCCATCTTGCTCAGCCGGTAATTGCCGTCGCTTGGGGCATGATTTTTGGCGGAATCGCGCAGTTGCTTTTCCAGATCCCTGCGCTATACCGTATCGGCCATCTGCATTGGCCACGTCTGCGCCGCGGCGATCCTGGCGTAGGTCGCACCCTGCGACTACTGGGACCCGCGGCCCTGGGCGCTTCCGCAGCGCAGATCAACCTGTTCATCAACACCGTATTGGCATCCTTGGTTGGCGCCAATGTGGTCTCTTATCTGTACTACTCCGATCGCCTGGTGGAATTTCCCCTGGGCGTCTTCGGTGTAGCCCTGGGCACCGTGGTGCTGCCCACCCTCAGCCGCCAGAGCAAAACGGCAGAGTTTCCCCGCACTCTGGACTGGGCCTTGCGCTGGACCTGGCTCATCGCGCTGCCTGCCACCATTGGTCTGCTCGTGCTCGGCAAGCCACTGCTGATCACGCTCTTTCGCTATGGCGCTTACAGCGCTCAGGATATGGAGCAAAGCTATCTGAGTCTGTTTGGCTACGGCCTCGGCATCCTGCCGATCATTGCCGCGCGTGTCCTGGCACCGGCCTTCTACGCCCGCCAGAATACCCAAACCCCGATGCGCTTCGGCATCATCAGCGTCGCCGTAAACATTCTCATCAGCCTCCTCCTGGCCTGGCCCCTACACCAGCTCGGCCTGTCGCTGGCGACCAGTATCGCCGCACTGGCCAATGCCTTGCTGCTGGCGCGCCGCCTGTGGCGGGAGGAGATCTATCGCCCGGCCCCCGGTTGGCGCATCTTTCTTGTAAAAACCACTTGCAGCGCCATGGCGCTCGCTATCGGCCTGGTCCTGCTCCGCGGTGCCACGAGCGATTGGCTACACTGGTCCGCCGGGGCGCGGGTTGCCCATCTCTTGCTGCTCATTGGCGGGAGTGTCGGGTTCTACCTATTTCTCCTCTGGGCCTTGCGCCTGCCAGAACTACGCCAGTTACGTCGACGCTGAACGGGGTATTCGGGTACACTACAGGGGTTTTTCGCTCGGATGCCCCTTTGCCACCATGACCCAGCCCGTTCGTCTCCACTCGTTGCCCAGGCGGGCAACGGCACAGGCGCTGACCATTGGCAACTTCGATGGCGTCCACCTAGGGCACCAAAAGCTCCTTGACGGCATGGCGGGGTGTGGATTGCCGCGCGCTGTACTCACCTTTGAACCCCTGCCGCGGGAGCTGTTTCTCGGCGACAGGGCGCCCATCCGCCTGAGCAGCCTGCGCGAGAAGATGGCAGCGCTCCTGCATTACGGGGCAGAGCAAGTCGTCTGCGCGCGCTTCGATACGGCTCTGGCAGCCCTGTCGGCAGAGGACTTCGTCGAGCAAATTCTGCTTCGGCGTCTGCGGGTGCGGGAGCTTTTCGTCGGCCATGATTTCCGCTTCGGCGCGCAGCGCCGTGGGGATTTTGCGCTGCTGCAGCGCATGGGTAAACGGCATGGTTTCGCTGTGCACGAGCAGCCTCCCTATCTGCTGGACGGGCGACGGGTCAGTAGCACCGGCATTCGGCAGTTTCTCGAACAAGGCGACCTGGCGCAGGCGGCACGCTGGCTTGGCCGCCCCTATACCGTCTGCGGTCGAGTGCGGAAGGGTGATCAACTGGGGCGGGAATTGGGCTTCCCCACGGCAAATTTGCCTTTGGCGCATCGCCCCCTGCCCTTGCGCGGTATTTTTGCCGGCCGGCTCCATAGCACCGTCGGAAACTGGAATGCTGCCATCAGTATTGGCCTGCGCCCTACCGTACAAGGCAACAGCTTGGTTTTGGAAGCCCATTGCCTCGACGCCGATAGTCCGAACCTCTACGGCAAACTGGTTGGCGTCGAACTGCTGCATAAGTTGCGGGATGAAGAAAAATATCCCAACCTTGACGTTTTGATCGCCGCCATACAGCAAGATGTAAAAAATGTACGGCAATTTTTTTCTACCCATGACATCGAAAGCCCATGGATTACAAAAGCACTCTAAATCTTCCCAAGACCGATTTCCCCATGCAGGGTAAACTGCCCCAGCGTGAACCTGAGGTGCTGGCAGGCTGGCAGGAGCTGGACCTGTATCAACGCCTGCTGCAAACTCGTGCCGACGCACCGAGCTTTGTCCTGCATGATGGCCCGCCCTATGCCAACGGCAAGATCCACATCGGGCACGCCGTCAACAAAGTACTCAAGGACATCATCAACAAGTCGCGGCTGGTCGAAGGCATGCGGGTTCCCTACGTGCCCGGTTGGGATTGCCACGGCCTGCCCATCGAGATTCAGGTGGAGAAGACCCACGGGCGCCCCGGTGAGAAGCTGAGCGCCGCAGCCTTCCGTGCGGCCTGTCGTGCCTATGCGGCGGAGCAGATCGAAGGGCAGAAGGCGGACTTCATTCGCCTAGGCATCCTTGGGATTGGGAGCATCCCTATCGCACCATGGACTACGCCGCCGAGGCGGACATCCTGCGCGAACTGGGCAAACTTACCCTCAAGGGACAGGTGTATCGCGGCGCCAAGCCGGTGCACTGGTGTGTCGACTGCGGCAGCGCTTTGGCGGAGGCCGAAGTGGAATATCGCGATCGCAGCGACCCCTCCATCGACGTCGGTTTTCTGGTAGAGGATCGCGCGGATCTGTGTCGGCGTTTGGGCATTCCGCCCTTCGGCGGCGAAGCGGAAGTCGTCATCTGGACCACGACCCCCTGGACCTTGCCCGCCAACCAGGCGGTCGCCGTGCATCCCGAGTACGACTACGTTCTCCTGCAGGCCGGTGCACGCATCTTGCTGCTGGCCGCCGAGCTGGCGGAGAGCGCCTTGGCCCGCTACGGACATCCGGATGCCCGGCGCCTCGCCACGACTCGCGGCCAGGCCTTGGAGGGATTGCGTCTTCATCATCCTTTCCAGGCGCGAACCGTGCCTGTCATTCTTGGCGCGCACGTTACCCTCGACGCCGGCACCGGCTGTGTGCACACCGCGCCCGCCCACGGCGTGGACGATTATCTGGCCGCCCAGGATTATCATCTGCCCATCGACAGCCCGCTGCGGGGCAATGGCCATTATCGTGACGATCTCGGCGACGGCCTCGCGGGACTCTCGACTAGCGAGGCCAACCGCGCCATACCGGCTCTCTTGCACGAACGTGGACGCCTGCTACACCAGGAAAAGATCGAGCACAGCTATCCGCATTGCTGGCGCCACAAGACGCCTCTGCTCTTTCGCGCCACACCCCAATGGTTCATCAGTATGGAGCGCAACGGGCTACGCGAGCAGGCCCTGCAAGCGATCTCCACAACACGCTGGATCCCTGCCTGGGGCGAGGAACGAATTGCCGACATGGTGCGCAAACGCCCGGATTGGTGCATCTCGCGCCAGCGCGCCTGGGGCGTACCGGTAGCCCTCTACGCCTGCGCACAGTGCGGCGAGCCCCTGCGCGACGCCGAGGTCTTCCAGCGTATTGCCGCGGCCGTGGAGGCCGGTGGCGTTGATGCCTGGTTCAGCGGCACAGACCAGGATTTCCTCGGCGATGCCCCGCATCACTGTGCTGCCTGCGGGCACGAGCAGTTTCACAAGGTCAACGACATCCTCGACGTCTGGTTCGACTCCGGCTCCACCCACGCCTTCGTCCTTGAACGACGCCCCGAACTGCACAGTCCCGCCGACCTCTACCTGGAGGGTGCGGATCAGCATCGCGGCTGGTTTCAGTCGTCGTTACTAGAATCCGTGGCCAGCCGCGGGCGGGCCCCTTACCGGGCGGTGCTCACCCATGGCTTCACCGTCGATGGTGAAGGGCGGAAGATGAGCAAGTCCGTGGGCAATGTCATCGCCCCGCAGGAAATCATCGATCGCTATGGTGCCGACATCCTCCGCCTGTGGGTAGCCTCGGAGGATTATCGGGGTGAGATTCCGATTTCCGACAATATCCTGCAGCGCTTGGGCGAGAGCTACCGCCGCATGCGCAACACGGCCCGCTACATCCTTGGCAATATCCACGATTTCGATCCGGACGTCGACGCCTTGCCGGAATCCGAACTTCTGGAGATGGATCGCTGGATGTTGGGACGCTGCGCCCAGATACAGCAGGAAATCCGCAACGCCTACGAGCAGTTCCAGTTTCATCGCGTGGTGCAGGCCATACATAACTTTTGCTCCATCGACCTGGGTGGTCTCTATCTGGACGTGCTCAAGGATCGTCTATATACCACCCAGACCCAGTCACGGGCACGGCGTTCGGCACAAACCGTGCTGGCAAAGATGCTGGATGCCTTGCTGGCCTGGATGGCCCCCATCCTCAGCTTCACCGCTGAAGAAATTTGGCAACACCTGCCTCGGCCCAGCGCCGAAAGCGTGTTTTTTGCCTGCTATCCTGACCTTGGTGAAAGCCAGGACCCCGTCCTGGACGCGCGCTGGCAGCGCCTGCTCACTCTGCGCGAGGCCACGAATGCCGCTCTCGAAACGCTGCGACAGGAGAAGAAAATCGGCTCCGCCCTGGATGCCCAGATAACCCTCTGCGCCAACGCCGACTGGCAGACATTGCTGCAGCCGATGGCTGCAGAACTGCGCTTCCTATTGCTTTGCTCTGATCTGCAACTGCGCGATCTCGCCGCCGACGCGAAAGAGGCCCTGCCGGGCCTGGAGATCAAGGTAACAGCTTACGACGCCCCCAAATGCCCGCGTTGCTGGCACCGACGCACGGACATCGGCCAGCATCCCGAGCATCCAGAACTCTGTAGCCGCTGTGCGGAAAACGTCGCCGGCGCCGGTGAGACAAGGGAGTACTGCTGATGCTGCGCTATCTCTGGTTGAGTGTCCTTGTCATCCTCCTTGACCAGGGGGTGAAGCTCTGGCTCAGTCATATTTGGCGGATCGGGCAAGGTATCGTCGTCATCCCTGGCATTCTCAATCTCCGCCTGGTGCATAACACCGGCGCTGCCTTCAGCTTTCTCGCTGGCGCTGGCGGCTGGCAGCGTTGGCTGCTCATCGTCATTGCCGTGATTGTCGTTGTGGTGCTCGTCGCCATATTGCGACGCCTGAAACCCGGAGCCCATTGGACCGCCATCGCCCTTGCCCTGATCCTGGGCGGCGCCTTGGGCAATCTCATCGATCGCATCCGGCTGGGCTATGTGGTGGACTTCATCGGCGTGCACTGGGGGAACCTCTATTGGCCTTATTTCAACATTGCCGATAGCGCCATCACCATTGGCGCGCTGATGCTCATTGTCGATGCGTTTCGGCGCCAATGATGCCTTTTTGTCGTGCAAATACGACAAAAAGACCACAGCGCCCTTCCTGATAAAAAATAACCTATTGTTTTTTAATGAATAATAATATTGGCCCGATACTTGCTTAACCTTCTGCACACAGCAAAAGGGGCACAGCAATGGATAATCGGGCGACTTTACTAGCAGCACTTCGGCGGGTACGGCATTACCCAGCCTATCATTCCTTCATGGCCACCCAGGAACGCGAGCGCATCAAACGCGACTTGCAAAAGCGGCTGCTGCGCCTGCGCCGCGGACACCGGTCGCAGGGCGGCGGCTTTGCCTTCTTGCGTAACGCCGTCCTGTCGCAAATCCTCTACTGAACCCTATTGCGGCTCATTACCGGGCCGCCATTTGATACTGCAGCCCATGCAGGGCTGCACCTTGCTTGGAGCGTCCGCACCAGCGAGCACAGCGCGTACCGCAGCATCGAGGTCCTTACCCGTGATGGCCTCTTCATTCTTGGGCCGCGCGGCGTCGAACTGGCCGTGGTAAAAAAGTTTTCCCGCCGCGTCAAACAAAAAAATATCCGGGGTGCAGGCGGCATGAAACGCCTTGGCAACCGACTGATCGGCATCGAAGAGATAGGGGAAATCATAGCCTGCCCGCGCCGCCTCGGCCGGCATCTTTTCCGGCGCATCGTCGGGATAGGTCTGCGGATCGTTACTGTTGATCGCCACCACGGCCAAGCCAGCGCGCTGCCAATCTTTGGCAAGCTCCGCCAGCTTATGGGCAATATGGATGACGTAGGGGCAATGATTGCAGATGAACAACACCAGCAAGGGCTTACCCTTGGCTGCGGCAGTCGACCAGCTGCCCTCTTTCCCGCCAAAAGGTAGAGTAAAATCTGGCAATGGGGTCCCCAGGGGTAAATCGAATCCAGTCATAGCCATCGTCTGTATCTCCTTGTACTGAGCAAATCATGCGCGCGAAAGGCGGCCGAATGCCAACTGCGCTTCGTCCCCACTGGCCTCGTCTTCCAGACGCCACGCCCCACCACCCAACAGGCGCAGGCAACGCGAATGGTAGCGCCAAAGGCTCGAGCGGTGACCGACGCTGATGATAGCAGAATTGGGAAGCTCATCAGCGAGTAGGCGATATAGCTCACCCTCGGCACGTTCGTCGAGGGCCGAACTTGCCTCATCCAAAAAGATCCAGCGCGGCTTTTGCAGCAGGATTCGGGCAAAGGCCAGGCGTTGCTGTTCGCCTAATGAGAGGGTGTGCGACCAAAGCCGGGTCTCCTCCATTTGCCCGATTAGGCTGCCCATACCTACCCGTTGCAGCGCTTCCCCCAGCACCTGATCACTGCCGTCCTCCAACCCATAGGGGTAAACCAGCGCATCGCGCAACGTGCCCATGGGCAAATAGGGACGCTGCGGCAAAAAGAGCGGCCGCTCGGCAGCGGGCAGCCCCACCGAGCCATCCCCATAGGGCCAGATGCCGGCCAACGCGCGAATCAGGGTACTCTTGCCGCTACCGGAAGCCCCATGATCAGCAGGTGTTCGCCCGCAGCCACGTGAAATTGGAGTCCATGCACCAGCTCCCGCCCATCGGGCAGACGCACGTTGAGATTGGCAACCTCCAAGCGCGGGGTATCCCGCCGCTCGATATGGTAGTGCTTGTCCTGGATCTCATGCACTTCCTCCATAGACTGTCGAAAGAAGCGCAGACGATCGACTACCGCGTGCCAATTGGCCAAGGTCGTATAACTGCTGACGATGAAGGACAGCGCACCTTGCACCTGGGCGAAGGCGGACATGATCTGCTGCAGACCACCGACGCCAATTTCCTTGTTGACGAAATAGGCAGGCAGGCAAACGAGCAGCGGGAAGATCAGGGCAATCTGGCCATAGGCCGAGGTCCACCAGTTCAGGCGCATACTTCGCCAGATGATCCGCCAGAAATTGGCGTAGACCTCGGCGAAGCGTTGCCGGAAGTGCTTACCTTCCCGCTCCTCGCCGCCATAAAGGGCAACACTTTCACTGTTTTCCCGCAGACGCATCATGCTGAAACGGAAGTCGGCTTGATAGCGCTCCTGCATGAAATTGAGACGAATCAGGGGTCTGCCGATCAGGGCGGTGATAATGGTACCGAAAACCGAATAGATCAGCGCCGCCCAGACCAGATAACCAGGAATGGAAAAGGTCTGCCCACGGAAGGGGATCCAGATCATCGCCGACAGCTCCCAGAGCATGAAGATGAAGGTCCCCAGGGTCACTACCGAACTGAAGAGGCCGATAGCGATGTTGAGGGTCTGGCTGGTAAAGGAGGCCAGATCCTCACTGATACGCTGATCCGGGTTGTCGGTCCCATCGCCCAGCACCTGCATGTGGTAGTAGGTGCGCCGCGCCAGCCAGGAATCCAAGTAGAAGTGGGTCAGCCAACGTCGCCAGCGGATGACCAGCATCTCCGTAAAGAAGCTCTGGGAGACCGCGGCAATGATGTAGCCCGTAGCCAAGCCGCAAAAAATGAAAATCTGCAGCCAAGCTGCGCTAGCTTGATAGTGTTGTAATGCGTTCCAAAGAAGTGCATACAACTGGGTGATACGGTAGGAAAAGAACACCATCAGCAGGTTGAGGCCGATGATCAGGGCAAGGACGCCGCGCGCCAGCCAACGATCCTCCGAACTCGTCCAATAGGGCTTGCTGATTTGCCATAGATCGCGAAAGAACTCGCGATTGAACTGCCGCATACTCGCTCTCCGCCTGTCTACCCAAGAAAACCAGCCCCGGGCGCAGAATTTGCAAGGTTAAAGGGGCCAATCGATAGCGAAGAGGAGCATAGCATGGCCGAAGACAAAAACCATTCACGTCGCCGCTTTCTCGGCGGCCTGGTCGCCGCAGGCGCGGCGTCGGCGGTGGCCGTAGCGGCACAGGGCCAGGGCATGGGAATGGGCATGATGGGCCCGTCGAAGAATAAGGTAGTCTATCAACTTAACCAGTCTGATCCGGCCTACATCCTTGACATTTTACACAGCGCAGCGGTGGTGCTGGAGCATTTCAACAACGACGTCGACATCGTCATCGACTGTTTCGGCCCCGGCATTTGGCTCCTGGTCAAGGCCGAGAAAAATCACGAGCACTACAGCCAGTTCATTCGTGAACAGGTTTCCAGCCTACACATGTACGGTGTGGTGTTTGCTGCCTGTGAACAGACCATGAAAACGATCAAGATCGGCAATGAAGATCTGATTTCCGAGGCCACTCCGGTATTCAGCGGTGCCGTCGAGCTCATCACCTTGCAGCAGAAGGGATACGCCTACATCGCTTGGTAGCGGGCAGCTAGAGCCGGCGGTGCCGTAATGCCGGCAGGCGCGTGCGGATCTGCGACAGTTGGCCAAGGTCCAGTTCCGCAAGGGCGATGCCCGCGCCCTTTTCCTGCAGGGCAAGGATCTGCCCCCAGGGATCGATGATCATGCTGTGCCCCCAGGTCTCCCGCCCGTTGGCATGCTTGCCCCCTTGGTCGGCAGCGAGAACGAAGGCTTGATTTTCTATGGCGCGGGCACGCAACAGCGTCTCCCAATGGGCGCGTCCAGTCTGCACGGTGAAGGCGCTCGGCACGACCAGGAGCGATGCGCCTGCATAGTGGCGATAGAGTTCTGGGAAACGCAGATCATAACAGATCGATAAACCAATTCCGCCCCAAGGACTCGCGACCAGCACTGGCTGGGCTCCTGGCATAATGGTCGCCGACTCGCGATAACTCTCACCGCCCGCAAGGTCCACATCGAAAAGATGGATCTTGTCATAGCGCGCCTGCATTCTGCCTTGCGCGTCATAGACCAAGAGACTGGCGAAACAACGGCCATCCGGGGCGCGCAGGGGAATGCTGCCGCCCAGCAGCCAAATACCATATTGCGCCGCTTGTTCAGCCAGGAAGTCCTGAATGGGGCCTTGGCCCGGATCTTCCATGAGGGTCAATTTATCGGTGTCGCGCTGCCCCATGAAGGCAAAGTTTTCCGGAAGCAGGACCAGCTTGGCGCCAGCGCTGCTGGCGTTGCGGATTGCCTCGCCTGCCGCCGCCAGATTTTGTTCGAGATTGGCACTGGATACCGTCTGAACGACCGCACACAGAAGTTTTCCTTCCGCCGTCCCCGGCCCCTGCGACGGGCCGTTCATACTCCCTGTCCGACGAGCCAGCGTTGGATATCGGCAGCACCCATGGCCCCGCTCTGCCGGGCCTGCTCACGCCCACCACGAAACAGCACCATGGTCGGAATCGAACGAATCTGGTAGCGCGCCCCAGTCTCGCCATCCGCTTCGGTATTGAGCTTGGCAAAGAGACAGCGTCCCTGCATCTGCTGCGCAGCCTGGGCGAAGGCCGGCGCCATCATGCGACAGGGTCCACACCAGGGAGCCCAAAAATCCACCAGGACGGGCAAATCGTTGCGCCCAACGTAGCGTTGAAAGGCCGCGCCCTGCAACTCCACCGGGTGGTCGGCAAAGAGTGGCTGGTGACACTTGCCGCACTTGGGATGCTGCCCCAAACGCTCCTGAGGAACCGCATTCACGGCACTGCAGTAGGGACAAACGATATGCATGCTCATTACTCCCTTTCAGTTTCGCAACAGGGAATCCAGCTCTCCGCGCCGTTCCAGGGCGAATAAATCGTCGCAGCCGCCAATATGGCGCTGGGCGATGAAGATTTGTGGCACCGTACGCCGACCGGCGGCAAGCTGAATCATTTCTGCACGGCGTTGCGGCTCCTGGTCCACCCAGATGATCTGCGCCACGACATGTTTCTGCTGCAGCAACGCCAGAGCACGCCGGCAGTATCCGCAGGCATGGGTCGCATAGACGATGACTTCCGCCATTACTTTTCCACCGGCAGTCCGGCACTCCGCCATGCCTGGATCCCGCCCTTAAGACTATATACCTTCTGAAAACCTGCCTTGTGCAGAATCGACGCCGCCCGCGCCGAGCGCATGCCGCTCGCGCACTGGCAAATCACATGATGCTCCTGGTGTTTTTCCAGATCCTTGAGATATTTGTTCAATTCTCCGACGGGGATATGCTTGGCCGCCGGCAAGTGTCCACGCGACCACTCATTCTGCTCCCGGACATCGATCACCAAGGCATCGTGTTGGTTGATGAGCTGCACGGCACGCTCCGGAGTGATCTCTTCGATACCCGACAGTTTGCGGCTGAGCGGTCCCTTGAAAATCAGCACGAGAAAGCCCAAAGCCAGCAACAGCAGAGGCCAATGGGTAGACAACTCCGCACCTAGGTTCACTGCTTATCTCCCACAGCTAGGGGCATCGCTGACTCCCATTTTATGCAGAATATTCACCAGCGGACAAAAGCCTGAGATGCCGCTCTGGAAGAGATTGAATCCGACAAAGAGGGTAAATACCAAAAACCACTCACTCACGAAGATCGGGCTGCTCGGCGCGCCGAGGGCAACGCTGAGGAACACAAAGGTACCAGCCACTACCCGAACCCAATTTTCTGTCGTCATTTCAGGACACTCCCTGCGCCTTGCGCTCTAGATGCCGCTCCCACAGAAAATAGAGCAGCGGAATCACGATCAACGTCAACATGGTGGAGGCGAAGGTACCAAAAATCAAGGACACCGCCAGCCCACCAAATACCGGATCGGTAACCATGATTGCCGAGCCAAACATAATGGCCAGCGCGGTCAGCAAAATGGGGCGAAAACGCACGGCACCCGCCTCAATCACGGCTTCGTCCAAAGGATAGCCCTCACGCCGATACTCGATAATGAAATCGATCAGCAGCAGGGAGTTCCGCACGACCACCCCCGCCAAGGCGATGACGCCGATCATCGACGTCGCGTTGAAAGGGGTATTCAACAGCCAGTGACCGGGAAAGACACCGACCAGGGTCAGAGGAATCGCGCCCATTACGATGATCGGCATGATGAACGACTGATAATAGGCCACCAGCATCAGGTAAATGAACACCAGAGCGACGATGAATGCCGCGCCCAGATCGCGGAAGACGTCCAGAGTCAGGCGCATGTCACCACCCCAAAGGATCTGGTAATGGGTAATGTCATTCGGCTGTGCCGGCATGAAACCGAGGTTACCCGTCTGTAGACGCACACCGTCCAGGGTTTTACCGTCCAGCATGGCATTCAAGGTATAGGTGGCATAGACCGGGCTGGAACCCAGCAAATCTCCGGTGACATAAACCACATCATGCTGATCACGATCGACAATCGGCTTGGCCTGGGTCGTTTTTTCGATCGAAACGATGCTCGCCAACGGCACCTGTTGTCCCGCCTGATTGCGGATACGCAGGCTCAATATCTGCGACTCCCAGGCGCGATCAGCGGGAGGTACGCGAAGAATGATATCCACCGGCTCACGTGCGCTGGGAACGGCAAGGGTACCGATCTTGGTCCCGGCAATGTAATCGTGCACCAGCTCTGCCACCTCTGCGGGCGCGACCCCGGCCAACATCGCCTTTTCCGTCAGGACGTGAATGCGATATTCGGGAACCGTCCCGGTGACCGAATCGTCGACATTGATCATGTCGTAGATCTTGCGGAAGCGCTGTTCGACCTGACCCGCCAGCCGCCGCAGTTTGTCGTAGTCGGGACCATAGAGCTCCGCCACCACCTGGGCACGTACGGGCGGTCCGGGCGGCACCTCGAAGAGCTTGATCACCGTACCAGGGAAACGTTGCTGCAGCGGCGCGATCTTGTGGTAGATATCGACGCCGATCGCATGCGACATCGGGCGCTCGCTGCGCGGCACCAAATTGACCTGGATCTGCGCATAGTTACTGCCTTCGCGCATCATGTCACCACGCACCAGCCCGGCAAAATCCACCGGCGCAGAACGCCCCACGTAGTTCTGGAAATTTTCAACATACGGATTTTGTGCCAGCACCTGCCCGATCGCTTGCACCACCCGCCCGGTCTGGGCGAGTGCCGTACCGGCCGGGGTGTCGACCTGAATCATGAAATCGCTGACATTGCCCGCTGGCAACATCTTGACATTGACCCCAAGGGGGCTCAGGGGACCATTCATGCCGGAGGGGCGGACAAACTGCCAAGCCGGCATCAACATGGCAAGGAGGAGCAGCACGATGACCACCAGGAAGAAAAGATTACGCCGCCTGCTGGAGCGCAACAGGGGGGTGAAGACCCGCAGATACGCATGCTGTAGCGCATCCCGTTGCGGCTGCCCGTGCTCATGCTGCTGATGCACTGCAACATGCCGTTCTGCCTTGCCCCGCAGAAAGCGGTAAGCCCCCCAGGGAACCACGGTGTAGGCGAGCAGCACCGAGGCGATCATGGCAATGGGAACAAAGATCGGGATAGGCAGCATGAACGGCCCCATCATGCCGGTGACGAAGGCCATTGGCACAAAGGCCAGGATCACCGCCAGGGTGGCAATATTGGTCGGATTGCCGATCTCGTTGGTGGCCAGCACCACCTTATCGGCAAAACTCCGCTTTTCGCCGCCATGACTGAGGTGGCGATGGATGTTTTCGATGACGACGATGCCACCATCCACCAACAGACCAAGCGAGAGAATCAAGGCGAAGAGGGTGATGCGATTGATGGTCTGCCCGAGGATCCAGCCAATTCCCAGCACCACTCCGAGGGTGAGGGGCACCGTGAGAATGACGATACCCGCTTCGCGCCATCCGAGAAAGATCAGCAGGATGACGGCGACCACGCCCACCGCAATACTCAAATGCTCGAAGAGGGTGCTCACCGCATCGTCGGCGCGCGCGCCGTAGTCGCGCGTGACGGATACATGCACCCCCTGCGGAATGGCTTCTGCTTCGAGACGCTGCAACTTGGCCTTGAGAGCATCGGCAACCACCACGGCATTGGTTCCCGGTCGTTTTGCCAGGGTGATGGTGACTGCCGGCATACTGCTACCCGCCGGTAGCCCGAGGTCATTGGCCGGACCGGTGTTATTGGTCACCAGGGTGTTGGTCTCTGCCGCCCCCTCTTCTACCCGCGCCACGTCATGCAGATAGATGGGCCGGTTGTCGTGGGAGCCAATGATCACATCACCCACCGCCGAGGCCGAACCGAGCGCCGCATTGACCCGCAGGGGAATGCGCTGGTTATTGGCGACCAGATGTCCCGCAGGCATCACCAGATTGCTGCCCTGCAACGCCTGCTTCAGTTGCGATAGGCTTACTCCACTACTGGCGAGCTTTTGCGGATCGATCCAAATGTTCACTGCCTGTCGGGCGCCACCAATCAACTCGGCATTGGCCACGTCGGGCACATTCTGCAACTGATCCATGACGCGCATGGCCACGGCACGCAGTTGTACCTGATCCAAATGCACGGAGCTCAAGGTGACATCGAGGATAGGAACATCGTTGATGCCGATGGACTTGACCAGCGGCTGCTTGGTCCCTGGCGGCATGCGATCGATATTGCGACTGAGCTGGTTGTAAACCTCGAGGAGGCTCTTTTCCTCGTTGGCACCGACCTGGAACTGCACGGTGACGATGCCCATGTCATTCACTGCATAGCCATAGGTGTGATGCACGCCGGGCAGAGAGGCCATCAACGCCTCTAGCGGGCGCACCACGAGGTTATGTATTTCCTCGCTGTTGGAGCCCGGACGCATGACGAAGATCTCCGCTGCTGGCACGACGATTTCCGGGTTGTACAGACGCGGAGTTACCAGCACCGCCATCGCCCCAAACAGGGCGATCGCGAGCATGATCAATACCGTGATCTTGGAACGATAAAAGCCGCTGGCCAGGCGACCGGCCAGATTCATCTTTGCTGCATTCTCAGTCATGCGCAGCCCCAGCACTCTCGATACGGTCGCCGTTGTTGACCGCTTCGGTGTTGCTGACGACGATTCGCTCGCCGGCGCTCAAACCCGCCAAGATTTGGACCTGATCACCGATCGTCTGGCCCGGACGCACCATACGATACTCTGCCACGCCCTTGGAATTGACGACGAAGACGCCGGGGATGCCGGCCCGGTTGAGCAGCGCTCTCTGCGGGATACGCAGCGTTGTTGTTTCACTGACCTGGGGAATCTGCACCTGCACAAAAGCCCCCGCCTGGATGTCACTGCCAGCAGGCAGGCTCAGCTTCACCAGATGGCTGTGGGTCACCGGATCGGCTACCGGCACCAGATCGCGCACCGTTGCCGTCAGCGACTTACCGTCATTATCGACGATGAGCTGTTGACCGACGTGGAGGGCGGCAAAGGCTGCACTGCCGACACTGCAATCGATCTCGAGTTGCTGCGGATTGGCCAGGCTCAGGACCGGACGACCGGGGGCAACCAGATCACCATTTTGCAGATACTTTTCCGTGATCACACCGGCAAAGGGCGCCGTTACCCGCGCATAGCGCAGCTGGGCGGCAGCGCTGCCAGTGCCAGCGCGCGCCGCGGCAACTTGCGCTTTGGCCATCTGATACTGGCTCTGTACCTGATCCCACTGCTTTTGTGGGATGGCCTGGGCATCGTAAAGCTTCTTGAAGCGATTGTAGTTGGACTGGGCATCCGCGAAATTGGCCTCGGCCTGGGCGAGGCCCGCCTGCGCCTGCGCCACTTGACTATCGACATCCGCTGGATCCACCTGAAAGAGCAACTGGCCCGGACGCACGAACTCACCCACACGTACCTGCAGGCCGCGTAGATAGCCACTCAAACGCGAACCCAACTGTATCTGCTGACTGGCCATGACCGTGCCCGGCACCGTCTCGTAGCCTAGCCCCTTGCCGGCGGTGAGGGTAAGGGTCTGCGCCTGCACCGCCTCGCCGGCGGCGGCGGCATGTGGGGGCTTTTGCCCACAACCCGCCAAGCCCAAACTCAGGATGATTCCGACCGTCAAAAGCTCTTTCTTCACTTGGTTTCTCCCGTCGTTGCAGCACCGGTCAGCGTCTGCATATCCATTTTGCCCAGGGCGAGCAGGAGCGCACCACGTTCAACGGCCTCCGCGTAGCGCGCCTGGACCAGCTCTGCGCGCGACTGATCGAGGGCCGCCTGGCCGCGCAAAAGGCCGGTCAAGGTTTCCACGCCGTTCTGGTAGCGTAACCGCACCAGACGTTGCGCCTCCTCACTCTGACGCACTGCCAACTCCCGGGTCTTGACGCGCTGCGCCGCGAGCTTCGTAGCCAGGAGGGCCTTCTGCAACTGCAGCCGTGTATCATCCTGGGCCTTCTGCAGGTTGGCCAATGCCACTTGCACCTTCGCCTGGGCGGCATCCATCTGCCCGGAGCGCGAAAAATCCAGCAAATTCCAAGAAATCTGCCCACCTACGGTGTAGGAAGGCACCGCGTTGCCCAAGGTCGTACCGTTCCACTCCTGCTTGGCCATGGCGTTGACATGGGGCAAGTAGGCGGCACGGGCGACACCGATACCCGCCTGAGCGGCCCGGACCTTTTCCTGCAAGGCGCGGATGCCTGGATTATTGGCAATGGCCTCTTGCTCCAGGGCATAGGTGTCACCAGCAGGCTGTGGTGGCAACACCGGGGCATCCACCTGTATCGGGGTAGAAATCGGCTCACCGATGAGCAACGCCAAATTGGCTCGCGCATTGCTGACATTGTCCTTGGCCTGCTGCACTGCCAGCACCGCTTCCTCCTGGTGCACTTGCGCCGACAGCAAGTCGCTTTTCACCACCACGCCCTGGTTCAGCAACTGCTGCGTGGTCTTGACATAGTTGTCGGCCGCACGCAGCGCTTTTTCTGCAACCTCCTCACCGGCCTTGGCAGCAATCAGTCCGTCATAGGCCTGCAGCACGGTGAAGACGAGCTTCTGCCGGGCATAGCGATCTCCGGCCTGCGCCGCGCGCAGCATGGCCTCCGCTTCGCTGATGCCGCTGCGCACCGCGCCACCATTCCAGATGGGGATAGCGAGGGAGATCTCCGTGCCGAGATTGTGGTAACCGCCCGGATGATCGAGATTGTTGGGCGCCGTATAGAGAGACTGCGGGTCCGAAGGGTTGAACTGATTGGCACCAAAATCGTTGAAGGTAGCGACGCGTTGCGAGAGCTTCATACCGAAAACCGTCAGCGCGTTGTTCGACTGTGCCCCAGAAAAACTCGCTGTGACTTTCGGCAACAGATCGCCATTGGCAGAGCGCAACGCGCCCTTCGCCTCGGCCGCCTGCGCTTCGGCCAACAGGGCGTCGGGGTTACGCTTCTGGGCATCGTGCACGCATTGGGCGAAATCCATGGCTTGGACTGCTGGCGCCGCAACAACGGCAAACAGGGCGGCCATGCTGGCAGCCCAGCAACGTCTGCGATTCCTGCAGCGGTACGTTTTCATCATCTTTTGACCTCTGCCAAAAGAGGCATAAGCGCTAAAGTTGATCAGTATATAATGATATTCTGAAAATAGGAAGTGTGCGCCCTAATGAATGCTGCAGAACACCTCGCTCATCATGGAGATCAGGCGCAGGGTGCGCGGGTCGCCCACCCGGTAATACACCTTATTGGCATCCTTGCGCGCCTTGAGGATATCCTTCTCACGCAGGATCGCCAGGTGCTGAGAGATATTGCTTTGCGTAGTGCCCACGGCAGCAACGATATCCTGCACGCTCATCTCCTCCGCGCCCAAAACGCAGAGCACCTTGAGGCGCAAGGGATGGGCCATAGCCTTGAGTGAGCGCGACGCCTGCTCAATGTCTTCTTCGCGGGTGGGTAGTTCTTCCATTCTTTATCCTCTAATCGTCAGCGTTTACCAGGCCCCGGTCCATACATTCAAACCAGCAACCGATCACCTTGCCTTTTCTCGGTTATCTTCTATAGAATGAAACATCCGCGGGTGTAGTTCAATGGTAGAACCTGAGCTTCCCAAGCTCATGACGTGGGTTCGATTCCCATCACCCGCTCCATTTCTTGCTCTCTCGTCAGTAAAGGGGCTTATCCAGACGCCCCAGAATCTCGTCCACCCGTTGCTTGACGGCATCCGTCATCCGGATCGGCGTGCCCCATTCCCGCATCGTCTCGCCGGGAAGCTTGTTGGTAGCATCAAAGCCAATCTTCCCCCCCAGGCCCGCCACCGGCGAGGCAAAATCGAGATAATCGATCGGTGTATTTTCGACCAGCAAGGTGTCGCGCACCGGGTCCATCCGCGTAGTCATCGCCCAGATCACATCGGGCCAGCTGCGCGCATCCACATCCTCATCCACCACGATGATAAACTTGGTGTACATGAACTGCCGCAGAAAACCCCAAACCCCAAACATCACTCGCTTGGCATGACCAGGGTAGCCTTTGCGAATCCGCACCACCGCCAGGCGGTAGGAGCAGCCTTCCGGGGGCAAATAGAAATCGAGAATTTCTGGATACTGTTTTTGCAGGAGCGGGACAAAAACTTCGTTGAGGGCAACTCCCAGAATTGCCGGTTCGTCCGGGGGTCGTCCGGTGTAGGTGCTGTGATAGATGGGCTTCTCCCGATGCGTCAGGCGCTCCACGGTCAGCACCGGAAACTTCTCGGTTTCATTGTAATAGCCGGTGTGATCCCCAAACGGACCCTCGACGGCGAAATCATCCGGGTAGATGTGGCCTTCCAGGATCAGCTCGGCGCGCGCCGGCACCTGCAGAGGTACGCTCAGGGCATTGGCCAGCTCGGTACGCCCGCCGCGCAGCAATCCGGCAAACTGGTGCTCGGAAATCGTATCGGGAATGGGGATAACCGCCGCAAGAATCGTCGCGGGGTCGGCGCCAAAGGCGACGGCTACGGGAAAAGGCTGACCTGGATTTTGCCGCTGAAATTCGCGCAGATCCTGCGCCCCACCGCGATGCGCCAGCCAGCGCATGATGACGCGGTTGCGGCCAATACGTTGCTGGCGGTAGATGCCCATATTGGCCCGCCTTTTGAGGGGCCCCTTGGTAATGGTCAAGCCCCAGGTCAGGAGGGGTCCCACATCCCCCGGCCAACAGGTCTGCACCGGCCATTTTTCCAGATCGATCTCGTCTCCCTGCAGGACTACCTCTTGGCACGGGGGGCGCGACAGGGTCGTAGGCGCCATGTGCAGGACCTTACGCAAAGTGGGAAGCTTGTTCCAGAGGTCGCGAATCCCCTTCGGAGGGTCTGGCTCCTTGAGATAGGCAAGCAGACGTCCGATCTCGCGCAAGTCCTCGAGGGATTCTCCGCCCATTCCCAAAGCCACGCGCCGGGTCGTGCCAAAAAGGTTGCCGAGTACTGGGATATCATAACCGGTGGGGGTTTCGAAGAGGATGGCAGGACCGCCAGCGCGCAGGCTGCGATCGCAGATTTCCGTCATTTCCAACTGGGGGGATACTGACTCGCGAATGCGGCGTAATTCCCCGCGAGATTCCAGGTCGTTGATAAAGGCGCGCAGGTCGATGTACGTCATTGGCCAATGCTAGCCCATGCGCCCTACTTTGTCTCCTCTCCAGGCTCCGCACGCGCCACCAGGAAGGCACTGTCGTCGATCGCCAGCGTGCTGGTGGCGCGCAGATCGATGGCCTCGTGCCCACTGATGTATTCTTCTGCGAGCGCGGTCAGGCATGCCACTTCATCTTCATTGACCGGCTCGAACCCGGAAAAACCGATGTCCTGCAGCAAGCGCTGTCCGGCTTCGCTTTGCTCCATGCTGCACAAAGTGGCACACAAGCTGTCTTGCAGATGGGCCAGACGTGGCGAGATACAAAAGGCATGGAACGCAAAGGCATCGTCCGATTGCGCAACGATCTGCAAACTCTCCTGTGTGATGCGACTGGCGCTGGCGAAGACCTCGTTGAATACGAAGGCCAACTCCACCCGTCCCTGCAGCAGACTCTTCAGCGCCGACTGGTAGCTGCCGGTAAAGGTGAAGTCGAGGCGAGCGCGGTCGATTTCCGCTTTGTCCAGAAGAAACAGACCGACCATATGAACCAAAGTGGCATCACTCGCGGAGGCGATATGGATCCGTTCCGGCAGGGAAGCAAAGTCTACCCATGGGGAACCCTGGCGAGAACACAACAGCACTTCGTCGAAATGCTTTTTGGGTTTTGCCACGGGAATAAACCCTTTCTTCTCGACATACTGCACCCAGTCGAAGGGGTTGGCATATACCAGATCGATTCCTCCCTGCAAAACGCTATTTCTCCCCTGCTCGAAATCATCTTGGGGGAAAAGCGCAGTCGGCAATTCAACTGTCGCTGCAGATAGGTGCTCATCAGGAACCATCCGGGAAGATTCTTTCCGGAATAATTCGGGTCTACGGTAAAGCCGTAAGATAGCTTTTCCGTATTTTGCTCGATCACGCCCATCAGATATCGAAATCCACAGGAATTTCTCCCAAAATGTTCAAATGAATATTAAATGGCGTCATATATTTCATAGCCGTCATCATCGACCCCTTGAACTTCAACTTGCGGCTCATGAGCGCCGATTTTCCGGTAAGCTCACCCGAAAGAATTTTTTTCCAGTTTTCCATGGTAGCCCACATGATGAAATCCCGTCGACGCCCGTCAGAGGGACCGGCATAGATCACCTTTCCGGCCTTACAGAACAGCATCACATGGGGGATATCGGGTCGATCCTCGATATAATACTCCCAAGTGGCGTTGAAATTCCTCAGGTCTTTTTGAATTTCCGGATGGGCATCCCATTGTTTGCCTACCAGACGAATCCACTCTGCACTCATGAATTTCGCGGCCATCGGCCCCTCCATATATAAGCATATAATAATTGTCTACAGATACTCCGACTGACTACGAAGCCTATTTAGCCGACATTTCTATTCCTGCCAAGAGTTGCTGCAGAATGGCTCCCGCCAGATACACGCCAAAAAAGGCCGGCATGTAAGAGATCGTGCCATTCACTGTCTTTGGCCTTCCGCCGGGGCCCTGATCCGGTGTCTCGCGGGGAGCAGCGGGTCGGGGACGTTCGCGCGAGTAGACCGTCCACAGGTCGAGCGATGCGCCGGCATGACGCAATAGGCCGCGCAACTCCCGCGCCAGGGGACAACCCTCGGTCTGGTTCAGTCGGGCCATGCGTACCTGGCCCGGATCCAGCCGATTCCCTGCCCCCATGCTTGAGTAGATCTGCATGCCGAGCACCTGCGCCGCCTGAATCAGTGCCGCCTTGCAGGCGATGGCGTCGATGCAATCGGCAAGTACTGTCGCCTCACTCTCGGCCAGAAGTGTTCGCACATTCTCTGCCTGCAAAAAGGTATGATACGCACTGATTCGACAATTGGGGGCGATATCGGCAATCCGCTTGGCCATGACTTCTACTTTCGGCTGCCCCAACGTGCTATGCAGTGCCACGAGTTGGCGATTGAGGTTACTTGGCCCCACCCGGTCATGGTCTACCAGGGTCAGGCGCCCCACCCCGGCACGCGCCAGATTCTCGGCAACGTAGGCGCCGACCCCACCCAAGCCGGCAATGAAGACATGGCTGGCGGCAAGACGAGCCAGCCCTGCCTCACCAATCAAGATACGAGTCCGTACCGAGGCATCATCTGACATGCTGTTTCTCCAATCTCGGAAAGACTCGCAGAGTATTCGCTGTACAGATTTCTGCAAGTTGTTCTGCTGACTCCTGCCGCAGCTCCGCTGCAACCGTAAGGATTTCCGTCAGGAAGGCCGGCTCATTGCGCTCCCCAAGCTGCGCGTGTGGCGCCTGGAATGGGGCATCGGTCTCGAGGACGATGGCATCCTGCGGCAACGCCGCCAGCACGCGCCGCAGGCGTTGTGCGCGGGGGTGGGTGATTGCTCCCCCGAAACCGAGAGATAAACCGAGGTCGATGGCCTTTTGGGCCTGTTCAAAGCTGCCGGAAAAACTATGCAGCACACCGGCGACTGGCCGATGCCGACGCAGCAGCTGCAATAATTCTTCCGTCGTTTTCCGCGCATGGAGGATCACCGGCAGGCCATGGGCACGGGCAATGGCCAACTGTCGTTCCAGGATTGGCAATTGCTGCGCGAGATCCGCTGCGCCTGTACCGCGATCCAGCCCCACTTCACCCACAGCCGCCGCATTGCCAAGCAACGCCTCCAGGCGCTCCCAATCCCCCACACGCAGATCGGCAAGGAAGCAGGGATGCACACCGAACGCTGCGACTACCCCTCGTTCTCCCGCGCGCAGAGAATCCAGGCGCGACCAACACCGCGGGCTATAGGCAGGTACGACCCAAGCACGCACTCCGGCCGCACGAGAACGCGCCAGAACCTCGGCCCGGTCCTGCGCAAAATCCTCGTGGTCGAGATGACAGTGACTGTCGATAAGCAAAAGCCGGACCTCAACATTTGACAAGATACCGATTGGTAGGTATTAATAGCGCATGAGTACTATCATGGCCAGAAAAATCCGTAACCCCGAGCAGACGCGCACCGACCTGCTCGCGGCGGCGTACACGGAAATTCTTGAAAGCGGCTTTCAGGCCGCCAGCTTGGACCGCATCCTTGCCAAGACCTCGGTCAGCAAGGGAGCACTATACCATCATTTCGGTACCAAGCAGGAGCTAGGCCTCGCGGTAGTTGAAGATGTGATCGCGCCGCAACTGGCCCAGCGCTGGTTCGTTCCCCTGCAGCAGACCACCGAGCCCGTGCCCTGCCTGCAACAGCTGCTGGCGGAAAAGATCGACGCGGCCGATGAGCAACTGCTGCGCTATGGCTGTCCGCTCAACAATCTCATGCAGGAAATGAGCCCATTGGACGAAAATTTCCGGCGCGGTCTGCAGCGCATACTCGATGAATGGACCCAAGTGATCAGCGATGCCCTGATGCGCGGCCAACAACGGGGTAATGTGCGCCGGGAAGTGAATCCTAAGGAAGCTGCGTTGTTCATTATCGCAGCCATCGAAGGTTGCGTCGGTCTTGGGAAAAACGCGCAATCACTGCAAAGTTATCGGACCTGCCTGGGACAATTGCAACAGTACATCGGTACCCTCGCGGCCTGACCGAGATTTGCGTAGATACCGATTGGTCGGTATCCTTCTCCCGTCTTTTCCCACGCTGAGGAGTGAATGCCAATGTCGCAAGTCAAATCCGAGTGGTTGCAAATTTCCCCCAAACTTCGCGCCTACTATTCCCGCCCGGACGGCTCGGGACCGTTCCCGCTGATTCTGGTTTTCATCGAGGCCTTCGGCGTCAATGAGCATTTCCAGGAAGTCGCGCAACGCCTGGCCAAGGAAGGCTACGCGGCGATCATCCCCGACATCTACCATGGCAAGGTTTATGATTATCAAGATGTTCAGAATGCCATCGGGCACCTGCGCACCCTGAACGACGAATCGGTCATGGCCGAGGCACGCGCCAGCATCGCTGCCACACAACAGCGACCAGAGGTGGCTGCCGGCAAGATCGGTATCGTCGGTTTCTGCATGGGAGGAAGATATACTTTTCTGGCGAATGCCGCCCTGGCAGAGCACGCGGCCGTGGCGGTGGCCTTTTACGGTGGCGGCATCGCTCCCGAATCCGATCCTGTCGGTCGGCCAGCCTTGCTGGAGCACGTACCGGCCATGCGCGCCCCAATCACCTTACTCTATGGCGCGGAGGATCAGTCGATTCAGCCCGACGAACACGCGCGCATCGTCGCAGCGCTCAGCCGCGCAAAGAAACGCTATACTCTCAGCGTCTTCCCGGGGGCGCCACACGGCTTTTTCAGCGACCGCCGCGACAGCTACCGGCCAGAAGCAGCGGCCGAGGCCTGGCAGATCACCGTTACGGAATTCGCCAAGTATCTGGGGCAGGCAGGTGAGTAAGTTACTGTTCACTCCCTGGGAATTGCGCAGCGTGACTCTGCGCAATCGCATCATCATGGCTCCCATGTGTCAGTATTCTACCCCGATGGTATCGCGCGGGACTGGCACATGGTACATCTGGGCAGCCGGGCAGTCGGCGGTGCCGGTATGGTAATGGTCGAGGCCTCTGCAGTCGCTCCTGAAGGACGCATCTCGCCTGACGACCTGGGCATCTGGAATGATGCCCAGAGCGCAGCGCTGCGTCCCATCGTCCAGTTCATCCAGGACCAGGGAGCTGTTGCCGCCATCCAGATTGCTCATGCTGGACGTAAGGCATCGACTGCAGCCCCTTTCCACGGTGGCAAACCAATCCCGCCCAGCGACGCAAGGGGTTGGCAACCCATTGGGGCAAGTGCCTTGCCCTTCAGCCCGCAGCATACGGTTCCCTGCGAAATGTCGGTGGCAGACCTGGAACGCGTGCGCGGCGATTTCGTTGCCGCCGCCAAGCGCGCCCATGCCGCCGGCTTCTCGGTACTCGAACTGCACATGGCGCATGGGTATCTGTTGCATAGCTTTCTCTCTCCCCTCAGCAACCAGCGGCAAGATCGTTATGGCGGCAAGCTGGAAAATCGCCTGCGTTTTCCCCTGGAGGTGGCACGCGCCGTGCGCGCCGTGTGGCCCGAGGATCTGCCGCTTTGGACCCGCATTTCAGCGACGGACTGGGTGCCCGGCGGCTGGGATATCGAACAGTCCCTCGCCCTGGCAAGGGAGTTGCAAAAGATCGGAGTCGACGTCATCGACTGCAGCAGCGGCGGCTTGACTCCGGATGCGCAGATTCCTGCAGGTCCCGGCTTTCAGGTGCCCTTTGCCGAGCGGATTCGACGCGAGCTACAGATGCCGACGGTGGCGGTTGGCTTGATCACCGAACCAATGCAGGCCGAGCAGATATTGGTCACCGGCCAGGCAGATGCGGTCGCCCTGGCGCGGGAACTTCTGCGCAATCCTTATTGGCCGCTACAGGCTGCCCAAGCCCTCGGCGTAGACTGGAGCTGGCCGCCGCAGTACGATCGCGCCAAAGCAAGCCGCTAGGGCACCGGTATTCTGACCGGGGAGGCCCGTCCTTCCCGGTTTTGCAGCAGAAGGCTTCTTTCCGATGCGTTCCCGAGAAACATATCTGGCTTTCACTGCGATTTTTCTGATCGCTTTGATCTGGGGCTACAATTGGGTGGTGATGAAGGTCGCGTTGCAAGACAGCGCGCCACTGCTCTTTGCCGCTCTACGAGTAGTGCTCAGCACGCCGGTTTTGTTGCTGTTCCTGATCATGCAGAAGCGCTCTCTGGCGCTGCCGCCGCTGATTTACATTCTGCCCTACGGCCTCTTGCAGAGTACCGGCTTTGTCGGCGCCACCCTGCTGGCCCTGGAATATGCCGGAGCGGGTAAAACCGCGATCCTGGTCTACATGATGCCGATCTGGCTGATGCTCTTCGCCTGGCCGGTACTGGGGGAACGCCTGCACGGGCTACAAATTCCCGCGCTGGTGTTGGCGCTACTTGGGCTCGTTGTCATTCTGGAGCCATGGCAGGCAGGCTCCTCGCCCTGGCAAGGTCCATTCTTTGCGATTTTGTCGGGAGTTTCCTGGGCGGCCTCGGCGATCTGGCACAAACGCTTCATGCCCAAGGGTCAGGACCTGATCACCGCAACCTTCTGGCAAGCCTCCATCGGAGGTCTGGCACTCCTCATCGCGGCGCTGGTGCTGGAAGGCTGGCAGGTGCGATGGACGGATCCCTTTATTGCTGCCCTGGCCTACAATGTCGTTCCCGGAACTGCACTCGCTTATGTACTGTGGCTCTTTGCCTTGCGCCATCTTCCTTCGGGGGTGGCAGGCATCGCCACCCTCCTCGCCCCTCTCATCGGCGTCCTGGCAGCCTGGCTGCAACTAGGTGAACGTCCCAGCCTCTGGGAAGCCATTGGGATGGCGGCAATCTTCTCTGCGCTCATCCTGGTCAGCTGGCAACACCTGCGGCCCAAGGAGGAAAGCCTCGTCCTGACTACGCAAGATTGAGGTGAGAATCAGCACGGTGGCCTGTTCCTCGCTCATTCCCGATTGCAGCGTAAAAACCAATATCTCAGAAGCTCAACTGCATTAAAATTACGGGTCTAACGAAAACAGCGCGACAAGACACCGCTCTAAAGCAGCATCACGCATCATTTGCGCAATCTCTTCAGTATCGTCAGAGGCAAACGTCCGCCTGGAACAACGATATCCAGAGCGTCGCCCGCTACATCCATAAGAAAGTCCGGATCTTTCATCATGGATATCAGTTCCTTCTTCATTCTGCCACCGCCCACAGTTTTTCCATTGAGACCATCCACCTCCAATACCGCCGTCTTTTGGTCCCAAAGACACTCAAAGGCATAAACCGGATGATAGTAAAGATAGACTTTATCAAAAGTAATTATATCACTTATTATCTCGCTAGCGTTTACAGAGTGCGCAAGCTCTCTTTCAGTTATATGGATAATCGTCGCGAGCTTTTTCTCCGGCTGCAACAATAGATTGTCCTGCAGGACATCTTCAAACGTCAGCTCCTGCTGTTCCGAAGAATGCTTTTCTATGTATTCAACCATCTCTTTTTTGTTCACGTCTCTTTTTGTTCCATAGACATGCGAAACATGAACCTTTTTATTTTTACAGTGCTCCGTCACCGGAATGTGTATTTTTCGGTCTTGCTTGACATCAAATCTATTCCCGTCAATCTCTATTGAATGAGCATCAGGATTTTTAATTTCTACGGAATATGAAGAAATCGACTTGAAGAATATCTCTCGCTCCGCCTCAACATACCAGAATGGTTCATATCTTTTCTCTGAGTTGATGATAGTTACGCTTTCATTTGACGGACGCTTCCATACCTTCAACTTATCCAGGACACCGAAGGCAGATACTTTGTTATTTTCAGCAATCTGTCTCGCAGCCTTATCGTCCAGACGCTCCACCATCTTCAAATATCGCAAGTAATCATCACAAAATTTCGTTTCCATAGCTTACCCCAAGATATCCAAGAGAATTTTTTCCGCCTCCATTCTAAAAAATAGAAGCAGCGACTCGTAGAACACTCTGCACTCTACAATCCGTTTAGCCCGGAGGAAAGAACCATTAATCAATCACGCATTTCGGAAATCAAGCACTGCACAGACGTACCGTGCCAGAGCTTCATAGCTTCTTGACTCGTTCAGCAATAAGCCATACGTTCCGTGCCTCTAAACCCAGCACGCGCGAATATACCATCGCGCCTGATTTGATCGTGTTCTGTCCGTCGCACTCGCAGAGAATACTTACCGGCCAGCGCTATCACGATCGCCATGGACAGCCTAACTGCTAGCGCCTGCATCTCCTTCCGTTGCCCAACCACAGGGCGGCCAGTTGATCATAAGCACCGGGAAGCTGATGCGGCAACATTAGATTACAGACCGAATCACTCCCACTCGATGGTGGCGGGCGGCTTGCTCGAAACGTCGTAGGTGACGCGGTTGATGCCACGTACCTCGTTGATGATACGGCTGGAGACCTTTTTGAGCAGGGCGTAGGGTAGTTCGGCCCAGTCGGCGGTCATGAAGTCGCTAGTCTGCACGGCGCGCAGAGCAACCACATAGTCGTAGGTGCGACCATCGCCCATCACGCCAACGCTTTTGACCGGCAAGAACACGGCAAAGGCCTGACTGGTGAGGTCATACCAGCTTTCGCCACTTTCGGTGTCAATGCTTGCCCGCAGTTCTTCGATGAAAATGGCGTCGGCTCGGCGGAGCAGATCGGCGTATTCTTTTTTGACCTCGCCAAGAATGCGGACCCCCAAACCCGGACCGGGGAAGGGATGTCGATAGACCATCTCCCGCGGCAGGCCAAGGACCAGACCCAGTTCCCGGACCTCATCCTTGAACAGCTCGCGCAGAGGTTCGAGTAATTCCAACCCGAGTTGTTCCGGCAGGCCACCGACGTTGTGATGGCTCTTGATGGTGGCGGCCTTCTTGCTCTTGGCACCGCCCGACTCGATGACATCGGGATAGATCGTCCCCTGCGCCAAAAAGCGAACGCCGCGATGACCGGGTCGGGCCCCTTTGAGTTTCCCGGACTCGGCCTTGAAGACCTCGACAAAGAGGCGACCGATGATCTTGCGCTTCTGCTCCGGGTCGGTAACGCCGGCGAGTTCGCGCAGAAAGAGCTCACTGGCATCCACCCGCACGACCCTGGCATGGAGCTGACCGGCGAACATGTCCATGACCATGTCTGCTTCGTTCAGGCGCAAGAGACCGTGATCGACGAAAACGCAGGTGAGCTGATCACCAATCGCGCGGTGGATCAGGGCAGCGGCGACACTGGAATCTACACCACCGGACAGGCCCAGGAGGACCTCTTCCTCGCCAACCTGTTCGCGAATGCGCGCCACCGCCGCGGCGACATAGTCACCCATCACCCAGTCGCCCGAGCAGCCGCAGATTTCGTGCACAAAGCGGCGCAGCAGCACCCTCCCCTGCAGCGTATGGGTGACCTCGGGATGAAACTGTACCCCGTAATAACCGCGCGCCTCGTCTGCCATCCCGGCGATGGGGCAGCTGGCGGTGCTCGCCATCAGCCGGAAGCCAGGCGGCAGTGCCGTAACCTGGTCGCCGTGACTCATCCAGACCTTGAGCATGCCGTACCCCTCCGGCGTCCGGAAATCTTCGATACCTTGCAAGAGCCGGGTGTGGCCTCGGGCGCGGACTTCGGCATAGCCGAATTCCTGATGGTCTGTCCAGCTCACCGTACCACCCAGTTGCGCCGCCATGGTCTGCATACCGTAGCAGATACCGAGTACCGGCACCCCGATCTCCCAAACCGCCTGCGGTGCCCGCAATTCGTGGTGTTCGTAGGTGCTGCCATGGCTTCCGGAAAGGATGATGCCTTTAGGCGCGAAATCGCGTACAAACGCGTCACCCACATCGCAGGGGTGAATTTCACAATAAACATGCAGCTCGCGCACGCGGCGAGCGATGAGCTGGGTGACCTGAGAACCAAAGTCTAGGATGAGGATACGTTCTTCACTCATGGAGGCGATCACTCTACCCGGTAGTTGGGGGCTTCTTTGGTGATGTGCACGTCGTGGACGTGGCTTTCACGCACACCGGCTTGGGTGATCTTGATGAATTTCGCGTCGCGCGCGAGCTGTGCCAGATCGGCGGCACCCAGATAGCCCATACTGGAGCGCAGCCCCCCCAGAAGCTGATGGATGACCTGGGCCGCCGGACCCTTGTAGGGCACCCGACCTTCGACGCCCTCAGGCACCAGCTTGGGGGCCTCGGGACTGCTGGCATCCTGGAAATAGCGATCGGCAGAGCCCTGCTGCATGGCACCCAGGGAGCCCATACCGCGATATGCCTTGAAGCTGCGCCCCTGATAGAGCTCGATCTCGCCGGGGGCCTCGTCGGTACCCGCCAGTAGGCCACCGACCATGACCGTATGCGCGCCCGCCGCCAAGGCCTTGGCAAAATCCCCCGAGAAACGCACTCCACCATCGGCCACCAAGGGTACGTCAGTACCCGCCAGCGCCTCGGCGACAGTGCTGATCGCGGTGACCTGCGGCACACCAACACCGGCAACCATGCGCGTGGTGCAGATGGAACCGGGGCCAATACCCACCTTGACGCCGTCGGCGCCGGCACCGACCAGGGCCTTGGCCGCCTCCGCCGTGGCGATATTGCCACCAATCACTTCGACCATCGGAAAATGTTTTTTCACCCAGGACACGCGATCCAGTACACCCTGACTATGGCCATGGGCGGTATCCACAATGATCAAGTCCACACCAGCTTCAACCAGACGCTCGACGCGCTCGTCGGTGCCAGCGCCAACCCCAACCGCCGCCCCCACCAGCAGACGCCCAAAACCGTCACGGCAGGCGTTGGGATGGGCGGTGGCCTTACTGATATCCTTGACGGTGATCAGCCCACGCAGCTCGAAGCGGTCGTTGACCACGAGGATCTTTTCGATGCGATGTTTGTGCAGCAGATCCTTGGTGGTATTGAGGCTGCTGCCCTCCGCCACCGTCACCAGGCGCTCTCGCGGGGTCATGACGCTGCTGACTGGCGCCTCCATGCGCGTTTCGAAACGCAGGTCGCGGTTGGTGACGATACCTTCCAAGCGGCCGTCCTCGCCAACGACCGGGACACCGGAAATACCGTGCCCGGCCATCAGCAGCAAAACCTCACGGATCGTGGCGTTGGGACCGGTAACGATGGGGTCTTTGATCACTCCCGCCTCGAACTTCTTGACCCGCCGTACCTGCGCCGCCTGCGCCTCGGGGCTCATGTTTTTGTGAACGATGCCAATACCACCCTCCTGAGCCATGCAGATGGCCATCGCCGCCTCGGTGACGGTATCCATGGCGGCAGACAGCAGGGGGATGTTGATCTGCAGATTGCGGCTCAGGCGAGTACGAACCTGGACATCGCGCGGCAGTACAGTCGAGTGGGCGGGAACGAGCAGAACGTCGTCAAAAGTCAGGGCTTCGCCAATCAGTTGCATCGGAGATCCTCAAATGAAAAAGGGCCGGGCATCGCTGCACACCCAGCCCCGTCAGGCATGAGCAATGATAGCTGCGGGGCAAAAAAAATGCCAATTTACGCACTACAATTCCCGCCGCTGGCGGGTGTAGCACCGCCCTGCTAGATTTATCGGCCTTCCGACCGCGTGGGAGCCGCGCACATGCGCTTTCGCAATCACAAAATCTGGACGGCTCTGCGCTGGGGCATCCTGCTTATTGCGAGCCTGGCGCTGTCCCGACTGTTCCAAGTCCTTGGCATCCCTGCTGCCCCCCTCTTTGCCGCTATGCTCGCCGGGATCCTGCAGGCGAGCTGGACGACTGTTCCCTATGGGCGTGGCTTTCCCCGCGCCGGCCAAGCCCTGCTTGGCTTGGAGATTGGTTTGCTCTTCAGCAAGCAAGCGATGGCAATCATCCTGCGCCATTGGGCACCCATCCTGCTCATCAGCGCGGCCACCCTGCTTCTCAGTCTAGCGATCGGCGTCCTCTTCAGTCGCTGGCAAAAAGTGGATAGCAGCACCGGTTTGTTGGGAATGACCGCTGGCGGCGCGGCCGGCATCACCGCCATTGCCCAGGAGCTCGGCGCCGAGACCGGCTTGGTGGCTATCCTGCAGTATCTGCGCGTGGTTCTCGTCATGCTCAGTCTGCCCTTGGTCGCGCTGTTGATCTTTGCTCGTCCCATCCAGGACGCAACCGGACTGCATACCGTCCACGCCAGCTGGTCTGGCAGCGTAGTCCTGCTGATTTGTGCCGCCGCCGCCGTGTGGATTGCCAAACGCATCCATTTGACCACGCCGTATCTGCTTGGCCCACTCTTCGTCAGCCTTGCACTGACGGCAAGCCAACACAGTCCGACCCCGGCACTACCCCGCAGCCTGCTGCTCCTTGCCTACCTACTGATCGGCTGGCAGGCGGGGTTACAACTATCCTTGGCGCGTCTGCGTGCCTACCTGCGACTGCTGCCGCATGCTCTAGCGCTGATCGTTGCCCTGAACCTGCTCTGCGCCCTGCTGGGAATCCTTCTGGCGCAGCTGGTGGGGGTAAGCGATCTCGATGGCTACCTGGCTACCGCGCCAGGCGCGCTCTATGCCGCCGTAGCGGTCAGCATGGCGACCCATGGCAACGTGCTCTTCGTGCTCGGCGCCCATCTCGCGCGCTTACTGATGATGTTGATCATCATGCCACCACTCGCCCAACGCCTGCGGCGCAAGCGTACCGTCGAGTGAACTCCGGTGGCAGCTGTCATTCATTTCGAATATTGCCGATTTTTCGTATACACTGTGCGCGCCAATTGTCGGAGGGCTGGAATCACACTTTGGTCTCCCTGAAAAACTTCATTGCGGCACAATTAGCCGAAGATGCAGTGCCGCCGCCCGCTACTGCCACGCAGACGCCGTCTTTGCCGGCCGGGGCGCAAGTCATCCCGCGAGAGAAACACAACATCTCCCGCCGCCAGATCAGTGACGCTGCCCTGCAGGTTCTCAATGGCTTGCATCGAGCCGGCTACCAGGCCTACCTGGTGGGCGGCAGCGTGCGCGACCTGCTGCTCGGTCGCGAGCCCAAAGATTTCGATGTCTGTACCGACGCCAGGCCAGAGGAAGTACGCAAACTCTTTCGCCGCAATGCGCGCCTCATCGGTCGGCGCTTCATCCTCGTGCACGTACAATTTGGCCGGGAGATCATCGAGGTAGCCACCTTTCGCGGGGGTGACAGTGACGGGCAAACGGTTAGTGCCAGTGGGCGTATTTTGGCGGACAACGTCTATGGCACTTTGGAAGAAGACGCGCAGCGCCGCGATTTCACCGCCAACGCCCTGTACTACAACATAGCTGACCGCAGCATCATCGATTTTTGCGGCGCCATGGTCGATATCGAGGCCCAGCGCTTGCGCATGATTGGCGAAGCAGCGCAGCGCTTCCACGAAGATCCGGTGCGCATGCTACGGGCCGCGCGCTTTGCCGCAAAACTCGGCTTTCAACTCGATCCCGCCATCGAGTCTGCCATACCTCCTTGCCGCGAGCTGCTGCGCGAGGTGCCTCCGGCCCGCCTGTACGAAGAGACCGGCAAGCTGTTTCTGGCCGGCTTTGCCCAACAGAGTCTGGCAGTCTTGCAGCGCTACGGGTTGTTCACCGCCCTCTTTCCCCAACTCGCGGAACTGCTGGAGCGCGCCGAGGAAGGGATTGCCCGCGAACTGATCCAACTCTCTCTGCGCAACACCGATGCACGGGTAATTGCCGGTAAATCCGTGCATCCGGCCTTTCTCTTTGCGGCGATGCTCTGGCCAGTGCTGGTGGCGGAGCAAGAGCGGCTGATGCAGGAGGACAAGCCTGAGGCGGTGGCCATGCAGCAGGCGGCCAGTGCAGTGCTGGAGGAAAACCGTGGACAGATTGCCATTCCCCGTCGCTTTACCTTGACGATCCGGGAAATCTGGGACCTGCAGGCACGTTTTCATCGTCGCGGCGGGCGTCGACCTTATGCCCTGCTCGCCCACGAGCGTTTCCGCGCGGCCTTCGATTTTTTGCAGCTCCGTTGCGAGGCCGGCGCCGATCTCACCGCCTTGGCGCAGTGGTGGCAGCAATTTCAGGATGCCGACAGTGAGGGTCGCAAGGAGCTCATCGAATCGGCTCGCCGGGAGGACCGGGACAACGAAGCTCCGCTCGGTCCCCTGCCCGCCGGCGAGGCCAAGCGCGGCAAGCGGCGGCGACGGCGGCGACGGACTCCCAAACAAGCATCGGAACCCGTAGCCGCGGCAGAAGGCGAATAGGTCCCGCGCAGTGGTCCTCGACAGCGACCACGGAGAACTTCTGCAACGCATCCAGGATTTCTGGCCGGCTGCTCGCGTGCAGCAGCTTCGCTTTCTGGGCGCAAAGGTCCAAGCCCTTGGTTCTCGGCTTTATCTCGTCGGCGGCGTGGTCCGTGATCTCTTCCTTGCCCGCCCTAGCCAGGACTGGGATCTTGCCATCGACGGCCCACTCGAACCCTTTCTTGATGTGTTACAAGACCTGGGTTTCCGGCTCGACAAACGTTCGCGATTCGATACCGCCACTCTCGTAGGCCCGGAGGGGTTGCGCTGGGATCTGGCCCGCTGTCGCGGCGAGCGTTACCCCCAGCCTGCCGCCTTGCCCGAGGTTTTCCCCGCCGACATCCATACCGACCTGCAGCGCCGCGATTTTCGTTGCAATGCCATCGCCCTGCAGCTCACCCCGGACGCCTTTGCCGAGGTCCTCGACCCTTTCTGCGGACGCGAGGATCTCCGCGCCGGCATCCTGGAGGTGCTGCACCCTCGATCTTTCCAGGACGACCCGACGCGGATCCTGCGCGGACTGCGTTTTGCCAAGCGCTTCGGCTTTTCTCTGGGTCCGCAGTCCCGCCAACAACTGCGCGAGGTGCTCGAAACCCATGTCTTTGTCCATCTGGGGGGTGCTCGGCTGTTTCGCGAACTCTCCCTATTGCTGCAGCTTCCTGGACTGCCCGGAAACCTGCAGACATTGCGCGACTGGGGTTTGGGACCGCTCCTACCGCCATTGGCGTCAGCACCGACAGAGATCTGGCCAGCGCTAGAGCGGCTCGAACAGTCCCTCGATAAATACCAACAGCAATTTCAGGACACCCCTGACCGGCCTGCCACGGCCCTACTTCTGCTTGCCCATTTCACTTCCGAGGAAGTGCGAAGGCAGCATTGGCAACATTGGCAGTGGCATGCGGACCGGGCCTGGCTGCACGACCTCGCCGCCTTACCGGCTCGACTACCGGGGCCGACACCGGCGATGCAGGCGCGCTACTGGCAGAGCTGGACGCCGGCAGGTATCCTTTGCGCTTTGGCCCTTCAGGAGGATCCCGGGCTGAATCGCTCGGCCTGGCACTATCTGCAGGTACAACGCTGGCAAAGGGTGCCGGTAGATGGTCGGGACCTCCAGAACTGGGGAATCCCCGCCGGCCCACGACTCGGCGATCTGCTCGCGCGTCTGCAAGATGCGGCCTGGAATGGAGCCTTTGAAGACAAGGATGGTGCCCTGCGTTGGCTGAAACAAGAAAAGCTACTGCCGTGATCGCCTGGGTAGGGATCGGCAGCAACCTGCAAGAGCCACGCGTGCAGGTGGCGCGGGCACGGATGGCCTTGGCAGCGCTGCCGCAATCGCGTTTGGACTGGATTTCGCAGGATTACCTTTCGGAGCCCATCGGGGGAGTCGCGCAACCTGCCTTCGTCAATGCCGTTGCCCGTTTGGAAACCTCTTTGCCGCCACAGGATCTGCTCCATGCCCTGCATGCCATCGAAGAGCAGGCCGGGCGTCAGCGTACGCTGGAGCTGGTCTGGGGCCCGCGGGTGCTGGATCTCGATCTTCTTCTTTACGGAGATTTGTGCAGCGAAGATAGCAATCTGCGCTTGCCCCATCCGCAAATTGCTCACCGCGCCTTCGTCTTGCAGCCCATGGCGGACTACGACCAAACCCTGGTGATCCCCGGCCTCGGCACCATCGCGCAGCTTTTGCCGGCAGTTGCCGACCAGCGCCTGGCGCTAATGCCCGCGCCGACGGAGCCCGGCAGCGCAGAAGTCCGGCGCTCATGCTGATCGTAGCCGAAGGTCCTATGGGGGTCGGGAAAACCAGCCTCACCCAGCTATTGGCCAGCCATTTTGGCGCAAAAACCTGTCTGGAGACACCGGGAAACAATCCCTTTCTTGCCGAGCTCTATGCCGATGGTCGTCACGCCCTGGCAACCGAGCTGCATTTCTTACTGCAGCGCTGTACCCAGTGGCAGGCATTGCCTGACGGCCTGTGTTTCAGCGACCACGGACCGGATAAGGATCTGCTTTTCACCGCGCAGACCCTGTCCACGGCCGAGCGCGAGCTCTATCTGCAGATTCGTGCCCGACTGCTACCCCAGACGCCCCAGGTGGATCTGATGATCTTCCTCGATGCACCGCTGGCGGTCCTCCATTCCCGGGTGCGGGCGCGCGGCGACCATTGGGACATGGCTATGCAGCGCGAATACCTGGCGGGGGTCCAGGCGCGTTATGCTGAGTTTTTTGCTGGATATTCTGGGTCGGTCCTTGATCTGCGCGGCGAGAAGCTGGACTTCGTCGCGCGCGAAAAGGATGCTAAAATCCTGACTGATTTAGTCGGGAATAAACTACACGAGTTGGGGTGGCGGAATTGAGCAAACGCATCGATACCTGGATCGCGGCCAAAGAGCGCGGGGAAAAGCGCGTCTTGGTGACAGCTTATGATCATCCCTTCGCCAAGCTGGCGGAAGAGGCTGGCGTGGATGGCGTTCTGGTTGGCGATTCTCTCGGGATGGTCGTTCAGGGTCATCGCGATACCCTGGGGGTGACCTTGGAACAAATGGCCTACCATAGCGAGATGGTGGCGCGCGCCTGTCAGCGCAGCCTGGTCTTTGCCGATCTCCCTTTGGGCAGCTACGAGGAAAGTCCGGCGCAGTGCTGGCGTTCCGCTACCACCCTGCTGCGCGCTGGCGTCGAGGTGATTAAGTGGGAAGGGGGACTGGAATTCCGCGAGCATCTGGAGTTCTGTGCAGCGCGCGGATTGAACGTCTGCGTGCATCTCGGTTTGACCCCGCAGCGCCTGCGCCAGTGGGGCGCTTTTCAGCGCCAGGCAACGACGCCCGAGGCGGCGGAACGCCTGGAGCAGGAGGCCCTGACCCTGGCCCGCTCCGGTGCCCGTTTCCTGCTACTGGAAGCGGTTCCCGCCGCACTGGCCGCGCGGATCACGGCGCAAAGCCCCGTCCCGGTCATCGGTATTGGTGCCGGGCCGGATACCGATGCCCAGGTTCTCGTCATGCACGACGCCCTCGGCCTTGGTGAAGCGCCACCCTTTGCCCGTGCCTTCGTCGACGGTGCGGCCCTGTTGCGTGCCGGTCTCGGCGACTACGTGCAGGCAGTGCGCGAACGGTCCTTTCCTGCCAAACCGGGTAAGCGCTGATGCCGATTCTACGCAACCCGGAAGGCTTGCGGAGCTGGCGGCAACGCCAGCGTGGCAGTCTGGCGCTGGTCCCCACCATGGGCCATCTCCACGCCGGGCACATCTCGTTATTGCGCCTCGCCCAGGCGCGGGCCGAGCAGGTGTTGGTGAGCATCTACGTCAATCCCTTGCAGTTTGGCCCCGGGGAGGATTTTGCCGCCTATCCGCGCAGTCTGGAGAGTGACCTGCAGCAACTGGCGGGGCACGGCTGCACCGCCGTCTTCGTGCCGGGCGACGAGGATCTCTATCCCAGGGGCGCCACCGAACAGACGCGGATCGTCCCGCCCGAACGACTCAGCAATATCCTCTGCGGCGCGCAGCGTCCAGGACATTTCGCCGGCGTGGCCACCATCGTCCTCAAGCTGCTGCACCTAGCCCAGCCAGACATCCTGGTATTAGGGGAAAAGGATTTCCAGCAATACCGGATCGTCGGACAGATGCTCGACGACCTGAATCTTTCCACCCAACTCCTTTGTGGACCGACCCAGCGCGATGAAGATGGCCTCGCCCTGAGTTCCCGCAACAGCCGCCTGACGTCCGCACAGCGGGTTCTGGCGCCGCGCCTTGCCGCCGAACTGCGGCAGCTCTGCCAGCTTCCCATAGGTAGCCCGGCACAGGCGCCAGCCCAGGCGGCGCGGGAGCGTCTGCAGGCAGCGGGCTTCCGCGTGGACTATCTGGAACTGCGGGACAGCGAAAGTCTGGAACCGATAGCCGAGTCTCGCCCTGGGGCGCGCTGGCTGCTTGCCGCCCGCCTGGGCGATGTCCGTCTCATCGACAACATGGTGATCCCATGAGCGAGAGACGCGAAATTCCTTACAACTATACCTCCTTTTCCGACCGGGAGATCGTCTGCCGATTCCTTGGAGAAGAGGCCTGGGCGACCCTGGAAACGCTGCGCGGGCACCGGGTCACCGGGCGCTCGGCGCGGATGCTCTTCGAGGTGCTGGGCGATCTCTGGGTGGTTGCGCGCAACCCCTATCTGCAGGAGGACCTCTCTTCCGACCCCAAACGGCGGCGCGCCCTCTGGCAGGCCCTGGATCATCGTTTGGACGAGATTGATCAGCGCGCCGAAGGTAACGTCCTGGTCCTGCAACTCCTTGATCGCTGTCGTGCAGCCAAGCAACGTTTCATCGCCAACTTCGATGCCGAGCGCGACCTGCGCAAACGCGCGGCGCAGGCCCTGGCCAAGGTCAGCCCCAAAGATCATGTGGACTTCAGCCCCTATGCCCGGGTGGCACATGTGACCGACGCCTCGGATTGGCGCGTCGAGCTGCCGCTGGTGGTCCTCTACCCGGCAACGGAGGCAGAACTGGCCGAGCAGGTGCGCGTCTGTCGCGAATTGCAACTGGCCATCATCCCGCGCGGAGGTGGCACCGGCTATACCGGCGGCGCGATTCCGCTGACGCCGCGAAGCGCCGTCATCAACACCGAAAAACTGGACTATCTATCGCCGATTCAGAAAACCGCCCTACCCGGCTGCGATGCCCCGGTACCCGTCGTCGAGGCGGGTGCCGGAGTGGTGACCAAGGCCGTAGCTGATCTGGCCGAAAGCGCCGGGCTCGTCTTTGCCGTCGATCCCACCTCTCTCGATGCCTCCACTATCGGCGGCAACATCGCCATGAATGCAGGCGGCAAAAAGGCAGTACTCTGGGGTACTACCCTCGACAACTTGGCATCCTGGCGTATGGTCATGCCTGATGCCCGCTGGCTGGAGGTGGAACGCCTGGATCACAATCTGGGGAAGATCCACGATCAGGAACTGGTGCGCTTCCGTATCACCCGCTACGACGCGGATGGAAAGACTCCCAGCAACGCACCGGAGATCCTCGAACTTCCGGGCAGCAGTTTCCGCAAAGCCGGCTTGGGCAAGGACGTTACGGATAAAGCCCTGGGAGGCCTGCCGGGCATACAGAAGGAAGGCTGCGACGGCATCATCACCTCGGGACGCTTCATCCTGCACCGCATGCCCAAGCATCTGCGCACGGTCTGTCTGGAATTCTACGGTAAAGATCTGGAACCGGCGGTCGCTGCCATCGTCGAAGTCAAGACTTATGTGGAAGGGCGCGCGGAGGTGCTGCTGACCGGATTGGAGCACCTTGATGAGCGCTACATCAAAGCGGTCAAGTACAGCAACAAGGCGCCACGGCGCGAGCGTCCGCGCATGCTGCTGCTCGCCGACATCGCCGGCGACGATGCCGACGCCGTGGGGGCCTGCGCCTCGGCAGTGGTGCGTCTGGCCAATGCCCGCGGCGCCGAGGGCTTCATCGCCACCACTCCCGAATCGCGGCGGCGCTTCTGGGCCGACCGTAGTCGCACCGCCGCCATCGCCGCGCACACCAACGCCTTCAAGATCAATGAAGATGTCGTCATCCCCCTGGACCGGCTGGGCGAGTACACCCGCTCCGTCGAGCGCTTGAACATCGAACAATCGATCGCCAACAAATTGCGCATCATCGATGCCTTGCGCGTCTACCTGCAGGGAGAGATGCCGGAACTGCGCCGGGTGAAGGATTTTGAGGACAGCGCCGAGGAACAGGCGATTGTCGCCGGCAAACGAGATGCCGCACTGAAACTCTTGCGAGAAATATATGATCGCTGGGAAAAATATCTCGCTCATCTCGACCAGCCCGCCCGCGATCTGCTGCCCGGGTTGCCCGCAGAAGAGCAAGGGCAGATCGATCCGGAGCAGAGCCTCCTCCAACTGCTCTTGCGCCGTGACCTGCGCATCAGTTACCGCGAAGACATCGGCAAACCACTGGAAGAACTTTTCGCCGGAGAGCGCTTCTCCGCTGTTCTGGAGGAGATCCGGCGCATCCACGAGCGGGTCCGGCGCACAAGGATCTTTGTCGCACTGCACATGCACGCCGGCGACGGCAACATCCACACCAATATCCCAGTGCTCTCTTCTGACCGCGAGATGCTGCAGGAGGCCGATCGGGTGGTCGACCGCATCATGGAGATCGCCAAGGAGCTGGATGGGGTCATCTCCGGCGAGCATGGCATCGGTATCACCAAAATGCGCTGGCTGGAACCGGAAAAGGTGGCGGCATTCCAGCGATACAAGGCACAGATCGATTCCGAGGGCGTGTTCAATCCAGGGAAACTGCTGCCCGGCTCCGGCTTGGAAGCTGCCTATACCCCCTCCCTGCAACTGGTGGAGCAGGAAGCGCTGATTCTCGAGGCGAGTGAGCTCGACAGCCTCAACCGCGAGATCAAAGACTGCCTGCGTTGCGGCAAGTGCAAGCCGGTCTGCATGACCCATGTGCCGCGCGCCAATCTGCTCTATTCGCCGCGCAACAAGATCCTGGCGACAGGGCTTTTGATCGAGGCCTTCCTCTACGAAGAGCAGACCCGACGCGGGGTATCGCAACAGCATTTTCAGGCTCTGGAAGATGTGGCGGACCATTGCACCACCTGCCACAAGTGCATGACCCCCTGCCCGGTGGACATCGATTTCGGCGAGGTCTCGGTGCACATCCGCAATCTTCTGCGGGCGCGCGGCGAAAAGACTTTCAGTGCCGGTACCCGGCTGGCCATGAGCTATCTCAACGCCAGTGACCCGCAGACCGTGCACTTTCTGCGCCGTGGCGTGTTGCAGCCGGCCTATCAGGCGCAGGCCCTGGCGCACCGCATCGTCCGCCCCCTACTACCCAAGGGCGAGGCGCCGGCCACCACGGGCAAGGCCGATGTCCGCGCCGAGGTCATCCATTTTTTGCGCAAGCCCCTGCCGACCGACATGGGTGCCCAGACCATGCGCCAGATCCTCGGTATCGTCGACCACGAAACGGTGCCCATTCTGCGCGATCCGCAGGCCGCCCCGGACAGCGAGGCGGTATTCTATTTTCCCGGCTGCGGCAGCGAGCGCCTCTTCAGCCATATTGGCCTGGCCACCCTCGCCATGCTCTATCGCGTGGGAGTGCAAACGGTGCTGCCACCGGGCTACCTCTGCTGCGGCTACCCGCAGACCGCTGCCGGACAGGAAGACAAGGGACAGGAAATCTCGGTACGCAATCAGGTGCTCTTCCATCGTGTTGCCAACACCCTCAATTATCTCGATATCAAGACCGTCATCCTGTCCTGCGGCACCTGCATGGATCAGTTGCTCAAGTACCAGTTTGAGCAGATCTTTCCCGGCTGCCGGCTGCTCGACATCCATGAGTTTCTCATGGAAAAGGGCGTGCGCATGGAAGGGGTTTCCGGCGTGCAGTATCTCTACCATGATCCTTGTCATAGTCCGATGAAGACGCACAAACCGCTGATCGTGGCGGAAACCCTGTTGGGGCAACCGGTGCGCGGCTCCGAGCGTTGCTGCGGCGAGGCCGGCACCTTGGCCAGCAGCCGTCCGGATATCGCGACGCAACTGCGCGCGCGCAAGGAGGAAGTCCTGCACAACGACATCCAGGCCCTCACCGGGGCGCCCAAAGCGCAGGGCGGGAACGTCAAGCTGCTGACTTCCTGCCCGGCCTGTCAACAGGGTTTGGAACGCTACCGCCTGGATACTGGCCTCGGTACCGACTATATCGTCGTGGAGCTCGCCAAGGCGCAGATGGGGGCCGATTGGGCGCGACAATTTGCCGACGCCGCCCGCAACGGTGGCATCGAACGGGTCTTGCTTTAGGCATGACGCAGGCATTTACCCGTGCCGACCTGCGCATTCAACTCCTTTCCGCCATCGCCGCCTCCGCTGACGTGACGGCATTCCTTCGTTTTCACGACGTCTTTACCTCGGCCATGACCGGCAATCTCGCCCTCCTGGGCCTGGCCCTGGGGCAGGGACATCTGGCCCTAGCGACGCACTCCCTCCTGGCCCTCGTCGGCTTCACCCTCGGCGCCGTGGCTGCCAGTGCCTTGGGAACCACCGCCTGGGGGCGGGGAGAACGCATCCTCTTTCTGGAACTGTTGGGGCTCTGGATCTTTGCTGCCGGCTGGTGCCTGTGGGGCTTTCCCGTCGGCGGCGGACCGCTGGCACTGATGATCCTGGGTTCTGCCGTGGCCATGGGCACGCAAAGCGTCCTGGCACGGAGAATCAATGTGGCCGGCGTGCCCTCAGTAGTATTCACCAACACCCTGACCAGCATTCTCATTGGCCTCACCGAAGCGCTGCGAGCGGGCAAAAAGCCTGCCTGGGTAACCGTGCAACAGCTCACCGCCCTCCTCGCCTACGCGGGCGGTGCTGTCCTCATCGCGGCCCTACTCTGGTTCAGTCCGCTCCTCGCCGTCAATCTGCCTTGGGTCGCACTACTGGTGGTATGGTTTTTAGGACGACATGAAACAAGCGCGTGAGGACCGCACCGTGCCCGTCCCCCTCGACGGCGTTCTCGATCTGCACCAGTTTCGCCCGGCAGAAGTCGACGACCTGGTCCGCGAGTATCTTCGCGCCTGTCGCGCCGCCGGGGTCCTGCAGGTCCGCATCATCCACGGCAAAGGCAAGGGCGTCCTGCGCCGGCGGGTGCATGCCATCCTGCGCCGTGAGGTAGCGGTACGGGCCTTCGGCCTTGCCCAGGACCGCAGCAGCTGGGGGGCTACCTGGGTCGACCTCTACCCCGCCGACGTCACCCCGCCCGCCAAGGCCGCGCCGGGCGTCGAACTGACAGTCAGCAAAGCGCCGTTCTGGTATCGTCTGCTGCAGTCCATCTTTTTGCGGAAGTGATACATGGAAGAAGAAGGCGTCATCAAGTTTCAACTGCATTGGCAGGCGAGCAGTGCCCCTGCCCCAGATCTCATCCGCGAACTGGAAGCCTGGCGCAGTCGAGTGCGTGCCATCGGCGGCATTGGCGCAAACCCGCGTCGTTATGGCGGGATTGGTTTCGGCAACCTCAGTCACCGCTGCGCCGAGGGTTTCTGGATCACCGGCACGCAAACCGGGGAGCTCGCCAGCCTCGGTCCCCAACACTACAGTCTCGTCGAGCGTTGGGATATTGGCGCCAACACCGTCTATGCCAGTGGTCCAGTGGCACCCTCCTCCGAATCCCTGAGCCATGCGGCGCTTTATGATCTACGGCGAGACATCCACTGGGTGTTTCATGCGCACCTGCCGGAGCTATGGAGACGTGCGGCAGAACTGGACCTGCCACGCACTCCCGCTGACATCGCGTATGGTACGCCGGCCATGGCCCTGGCCGTGCAGGAGATAGCGCGCCATGCCAGATTGCCGCTGCTGCTCAGCATGACCGGCCACGAAGACGGCATCCTGGTAGCCGGCCAGCAGGCCGACGAATGCGGCCAGGCATTGCTGCGCGCGATTGCCCGCGCACCCGCCATCTGAGCGACGTTATTCCTGAACCACTTCCAGCGCCCCCGCCTCGAGCAAGGCTGCCTCGGCGATGGCCGCCGCCTGGGGGTCAAACCCCCCATAGACAGCGGCGATAGCCGGCTTCTCCGCAAACTCCGCCGCTTCCATGCGAGGGTTTTCACTCAACAACAGTTGCAACGCCGACTGCAGTTCCAGCGGTGCATCCTGCAATTCGGCAAGCTGCTCGCGAACTTTGCTCAGGGCCATCTGCATGGCATCGGCACTGGGAAACAACACTTTGAGAAGAAACACGGATCCTCCAACTGCGGGGAAATGGAGCCACCCATGATACGCGCGATGTTTACGCTCGATCCAGAACTGCGGGCCAATCTCGTTGCCGAGCTTTGTTCCTCTTCGCATTCCCCAGCGGCGTCATTTTTCGTACACTGGGCGCTTCGGAGGTGTGGCAGAGCGGTTGATTGCACCGGTCTTGAAAACCGGCAGGGGTTCACGCCCCTCGTGAGTTCGAATCTCACCGCCTCCGCCACTACTCAATTCACCAGTTTTCGGCCGAGGATCAGCAGATCTCTTGTCTCGCCGTCGAGCTCGGCGACGTCCGGCAGGTTTCCCCATTCGACAAAGCCAAATTTCTTGAACAACCGTACACTCGCCTGATTTTCCGCGAAGATGAAGCCTAGCAATGTGAAAATGCCCAGTGCTGGGCCAGCATGCAGCGCATGTTCCATCAAGATACTGGCCTGACCTTTTCCCCGCTGATCCTCCCGCACATAGATCGCAACCTCCGCAGTGGCAGCATAGGCCGGGCGTCCGTAAAAATCGGAGAGGCTCAGCCAGGCATCGATTCCGGCACCACTCTGCAGTACCAGATCGGCCGTCGCTTGGGATCATGGGCTTGAAACCAGGGGATCCGGCTCGCAACCGTTACCGGATCGGTATCAGCGGTAACCGTGCGAGATGCAATAGTGGAGTTGTAGATGGCGACGATTTCCGGCAAGTCCTCCAGAGTCGCCAAGCGCAAGGAGCTCTCCATCACTTCCTGCCACTTCCACGCCGGCGCACGCGCAGGGTCTGAAACTGTCGATACAGAACCCGTCCCTGTCCGCCTTGCGGGTGCCGGCTTACGTGGCGCAGTTCGGTCCAGTCGACCTCCGCGCTCAGAGCCTGGCAATCGCTGTGCTGCAGGGCGATTTCGGCTGCCGCGCGCAAGACCTCCGCGGGTACCACCTGCTGGGGATGGGAGCGGCGGATCAGCACATGACTGCCCTGCAGATCCTGCACATGCAGCCAGAGGTCCTGCGGCCTACCCAGACGAAACGTCAGGTATTCGTTGGCGCGCGCGTTTTTTCCCCAGAGGATGGTAAAGCCCTCCACCACCCGCTCTTCGATGCCCTGCCGACGCGCTTGCGCGGGCTGCTCTTTGCCGGGCCTGGATATGCTGGCCTGGAGAGGAAGCTCATTGGGCAAGGTGGCCAGCGCCTTTTCCACAGCGACAATCTCTTCGTGGATGCGCTGCTGCGCTCGCTGTGCGCGCTGGGCACGGCGGAGAAGTTCCCGCGCATGGTCATGGAGGAGTTTTCCCGCTGGAATATCCAGCTCTATCTGGCCAATGCCATCAGGAAGGTACTCAGGCACCAGCAACGGACCTCCCGAATGCACGCGATCGGGCAAGGCAAAAAGTGCCGACGCATACCGTCGATCATCCACTGGAAGGCTCTGCCAACGGGCGAGATCGGCTTGCAGCCGCTGCAGGCGCCGCCGTAAGCGCCGTTCCTCGCGCTCATGCTGCGCCCTTTCCAAGACAGCGCCGCTAGCCGGCGCAGCCGCCGGCAGTTCCTGCCAATACGTGGCTGCGTGTACCGGAAGCGCGCTTGCAGCAGGGTCATTGCCCAGAGGATGCGGCCCTTGCCCTGGTGACTGCCACCATCCGGCACAGGGCGGCCCATGCAGAACGGCATCGATCTGCGTCCCGGCGTCGCTGGCCATCAGCGCGCGGCGTGCGGGATGCAGCAACAGGAGCGGGTTGCCAAGCTCTTCCCAGTGCCGTGTCGTCGTGGGCGGCTGATACGCTGCCTGCGGCAGAATACGCGCTGTTCCCTGATCAAGAGAATCCCAGCGGGAAGACCAGTGGATTCGCAAGTTCTCATCCAGCAAGAGCAGTGCTCCACGCCCTCCGAAACACTCGGCGATCAGCGTCCAGTTCCGTTCCTGCCGATCCAGACCAACATGGCGGAAAGACAAGGACACGATGCGATCGGCCCAGGGGACTGCGATGGCCAGCAGACGAAAACCCGCGAGCTTCTGCCCCAACAAGGCCGCAGGACCAGCGGGTTTCGGAACCGTGGAGGTCGCCTCGCTCCAATACAAGCCCAGGGGTGCTGCCTGATACGCCAGCAGCAGTCGTTTGCGGGCAAAATGCAGGGTCGCTCTGCCCCCTTCTACAGAGACACCCCGCAGGCTCTGCTCAACGAAGTCCTCTTGCAGACAGCGCGCGGCGGCAAAGATCTGCAGGGTATCCACAAGCTAGGGCCGCACTTGCAATACGCCGGCGCTCAGCAAATAGTGCCAGATGATGTCGAGGGCCTCGCTGTCCGTCGCTTGACTGGTGTCCAAACGCAGCTCCGGCGCCTCGGGCTCCTCGTAAGGGTCGCTCACCCCGGTAAAGCTGGCGATTTCGCCGCGCTGCGCGCGAGCGTAGAGTCCTTTCGGATCGCGTAGCGCACAAACCGCCAGCGGCGTCGCCACATGCACCTCGAGGAACAAGCCACCGGCCTCCTCTACCAGTCTACGTGCCTCGGCACGTGCATTCCGGTAGGGAGAGATGGCGGCAACCAAGGCAATGCCGCCATGACGCGCGATGAGGCTTGCCACAAAGCCAATGCGACGGATGTTTTCATCGCGATCCGCGCGGCTGAACCCCAGGCCCTTGGAGAGAAATCGGCGTACGACATCGCCATCGAGCAGAGTCAGTGCGCGGGAGTCCTGACTTTCCAGGCGACGTGCCAGCATGCCGGCCAAGGTACTTTTGCCACTGGCGGAGAGCCCGGTAAACCAGACCACCAGCCCACGGCGGTCCGCGCCGCGATAAGCTTGACGGAGGATGCGGATGACCTCCGGGGGAGAGAACCATTCCGGGATTTCTTCATTGGCCGCCAGACGCCGCCGCAACTCCGTGCCCGACAGCTCGGACAGGCGCTCGCCGTTGGCCTCGGCGCGGGGTACGTAAGCGCGTCGACTGGGGGAGTAGGCGTACTCCGGCAGGAGCACGGGCACGATGCCCAGTTCGTTCCGGTGTTCCTCCAGCAGCTCTTGCGCGGCAAAGGGCGGGTACCAACTGCCCTGCTCCGGGTGCCCGGGATCGGCATGGGCCCGTCCCACCACAAAGTGGGTAGCACCGTGATTGCGCCGGATCAGCGCATGCCAAAGCGCCTCGCGCGGTCCAGCCATGCGCATCGCCAGGGGGAGCGGGGAAAGCAGTACTCGCCGCGCGGGATAATGGGGCAGCACGGCGCGGTACGCGCGCATGCGCGCCGCCGCATCCACATCACCCGGCTTGGTGGGACCGATCGCCGGGTGCAGGAGCAAACGGGCCTCCTCACCCAGCTCCGCCAGCGCCGCCTGGGTGATGGCAATGTGCGCATGGTGCAAGGGATTTCTGGTCTGAAAAGCAAGTAAAGGACGCCCAGTCGCCAGCTCGCGGATTTCTTTGGGATATAGGTATTCTGGGGGAACTCCACGGCGGCAGCACGGCGTAGGGCATTCTCTTCCCACGGCTCGACGCTGCCAGCAACATTCCAGGGAAGCGAATCGAGAATCTGCGCCACCCCGGGATGTCTACGGTCATCACTACCGTAAACCACCAAGGCCTCCCGTCGACGCTCGGGCCGATAGATCTCACTCACCTGCAAACGCGCCAAAGGCGTGCCGTCTTCCCGGTCGAGACGCAGCATTGCCCCCTCTTCCAGACCCTGCGCCAGGTGATCGCTTACCTCGAGGGTGATGGGAATGGGCCACAGGCTGCCGTCGGGCAAGCGCATCTGCGTCAGTACCGACTCCCAGCTCGCCTGATCCATGAAGCCCGGCAGAGGCGCAAAGGCACCATTGAGCAGCAGCTCCAGGTCGCAGCGCTGGCGTGCGCTCAGCACATGTACGGCAACTTCGCTGCTCATGCGGTCTGCAGGGGAAAGAGGGGAAGATGCGCCAGCGACAGCAAGGGTTCCGCCAGTTGTGGCTGGTCGCCTTCGGTGCAGATCGTCGCCACGGCAGCAACCCGCGCCCGCGCTTCGCGCATCAGGTTGCGCATGGCTTCCAGCGTCGAACCCGTACTGATCACATCATCCACCAGCACCACCGGCTGTTCCTGCAGCAAAGCGCGGTCCTTGGCATCCAAGTAGAGAGTCTGCGGCTTGCCAGTGGTGATCGACAGGGTCGAAGCCTGTAACGCCTCCCCCATGTAGGACTTATAGCTCTTGCGCAACACTACGTAGGGCTTCTTCGTCCGTAAGGAAAGCGCGTAGGCCAGCGGGATGCTCTTCGCCTCGGCGGTCACCAAGGCCACATACTCGTGGACGCTCAGCTCTTTGGCCAAGGCTTCGGCGGCAGCCTCGCAGAGTTCCGTGTCTCCCAGGATGTTGAGTACGGCAATCGCCAGATCCGGGCTGACGGCAAAGAGCGGGAGATCGCGCTGCACCGTACCGATGCGCAAGCTGTGACTTTCTTGCGGGAGGGAATTCTGCATTGAGGGCCTATCCTGTTCACTTTTTGGAGAGCGCCAGTTTGCCACGACTGGGCACGCTGCCCAAGCACCCTGCTTCCAACGATCCCGCTTTCATCATGGCTATTGCGTGACTTTCATTCCGGGTATATTATCCAACCGTTCCGTCGCCGTCGGCGATGTGTACGTAACGCTCCCTCCATCAGGAGGTTTGGGTACGACAGGTTTCCTGATCGTACCTTTTTTATTTCATCGTCCCGCGGACGACAGGCAGACAAGAGGTCACATGGGCGGTATCACAAGGGCTCTCATCAGCGTTTCCGACAAAACTGGCGTGGTAGAATTGGCGCGCGGTCTGGCCGCCCGTGGGGTAGAGCTGCTATCCACCGGTGGCACGGCACGCCTGTTGCGCGAGGCGGGACTCCCGGTGATCGAGGTGGGAGACTACACCGGCTTCCCGGAAATGCTTGAAGGTCGGCTGAAGACCTTGCACCCCAAAATTCATGGTGGCCTGCTAGCCCGCCGCGATGATCCGCGGCATCAGGAAGACATGCGCCGCGAGGGCATCCCGCCCATTGACCTGCTCTGCGTCAATCTCTATCCCTTCGAAGCGACCATCGCCAAGGAGGGCGTGAGTCTGGAGGAGGCCATCGAGCAGATCGACATTGGCGGGCCGACCATGCTGCGCGCTGGCGCCAAGAACTGGGAAGGGGTAACCGTCTTGGTCGATCCCGCAGACTATGAGCTGGTGCTGCGGGAAATGGAACAGAGCCGCGGTGGCGTTGGTGCAAAACTGCGTTTTCGCCTAGCGGCCAAGGTTTTCGCCCATACCGCTCGCTATGATGGCCTGATTGCCAATCATCTCTCCCGCCACCTCGACAATCTCGACCAGCCCGACGACTTCCCCAAATCCTCACGCTGCAACTGCAGCAGAAGCAGGGGCTGCGCTACGGCGAAAACCCGCACCAGCGGGCGGCTTTTTATGCCGATGCCAGCGGCGCCGGCCTGGCCCATGCACAGCAACTGCAGGGCAAGGAGCTTTCCTACAACAACTTGAGTGACAGCGACGCGGCGGTGAATCTGGTGGTGGAATTCGACGAACCCGCCTGTGCCATCATCAAGCATGGCAATCCTTGTGGTGCCGCCATTGGCAAGGACATTAGCGATGCCTTTTCCCGCGCCTGGTCGGCCGACCCGGTCTCCGCCTTTGGCAGTGTCATTGCCTGCAATCGCAGTATCGATGCAGTGCTTGCCCAAGCGATGACCGAATCGTTCATCGAAGTCATTCTGGCACCAGAGCTTGCGCCCGAGGCAGCGGCCATCCTGGGGCGCAAGAAAAATCTGCGGGTTCTCGCCTTTGGCGATATGGCGCAATGGCGACGGGCGGGCGCCTGGGACTACAAGCGCGTTCGTGGTGGCATGCTCGTGCAGGACTTTGACGATCTCGTCGAAGATGAAGCTCAGTGGCGGATGGTAAGCGAGCGCCAGCCGAGCGCGGCAGAGCTGCAGGACCTGCGCTTTGCCTGGAAAGTCGCCAAGCATGTACGTTCCAATGCCATCGTCTATGCTGCCGACGGCCGCACCGTAGGGGTTGGCGCCGGGCAGATGAGTCGCGTCGATGCCGCTCGTTGCGGCGCCGCCAAAGCAGAAGAACTGGGCTTTTCCCTGCAGGGTGCGGCCTTGGCTTCCGACGCCTTCTTCCCCTTCCGCGATGGGGTGGACGCCGCCGCGGCAGCGGGGGTCAAGGCGATCATCCAGCCCGGCGGATCGATTCGCGATGAAGAAGTCATCGCCAGTGCCAACGAGCACGGTATCGCGATGATCTTCACCAGCGTCCGCCACTTTCGCCATGGTTAAGGGAGAGTAGCTATGCACAAGGTCATGGTCCTCGGTAGCGGTGGTCGGGAGCACGCCATCGCCTGGAAACTCGCGCAATCGCCGGCCGTCGAGGCCGTGCTCTGCGTACCCGGCAACCCCGGCACCGCCGCCGAAGCCAAGTGTCGCAATCTCCCTCTCTCCCCCTCGATGCGGCAGTCGTGGTCGCTGCCGCCCATGCCGAAGGCGTCTCCCTGGTGGTGCTGGGTCCAGAAGCGCCGCTGGTGGCGGGGGTTTCCGATGCCCTGCGCCGTAGCGGTCTGGCCGTCTTTGGCCCCAATGCCGCCGCTGCCCGCCTCGAGGGGAGCAAGGCCTTCGCCAAGGAATTCATGGAGCGGCATGGAATCCCCACCGCTGCCTATGGCCGCTTCACGGAAATCAAGGCGGCACATGCTTTTCTGGCCCGGCAGCCCTTGCCTATCGTCATCAAGGCCGATGGTCTGGCGGCGGGCAAAGGCGTGGTGATTGCCGAGAGCCAGGAGGAGGCGGAAGAAGCCCTGACGCGCTTCTTGGCCTGGGGTCCCGTGGTCATCGAAGAGTTTCTGCGCGGCGAGGAAGGGAGTTTCATTGCCATCATTGCCGACGGGCAGGTCCTGCCTCTGGCCGGCTCCCAAGACCATAAGCGCCTCGCTGACGGTGATCAGGGCCCCAACACCGGCGGCATGGGGGCTTACTCCCCTACTCCCATCCTCGACATCGCAATGAGCGAGCGGGTGCGGCGGGAAGTCATGTTGCCCATGGCCCGTGCCCTGCAGGCCGAAGGCCTGCCCTACCGCGGCTTTCTCTATGCCGGCTTGATGATCACCGAAAGCGGCCCCAAGGTCCTCGAGTTCAACTGTCGCCTAGGAGACCCAGAAACCCAGCCCCTGCTGATGCGTCTGGATTCGGACTTGTTTTTGACCCTGCTCGCCGCTGCCCGCGGTGATGCCTTGCCGCCAGAGCTGCAGTGGAAGAAGGAACTGGCCCTCTGCGTGGTGTTGGCAGCCCCCGGCTATCCCGACGCGCCACAGCTCGGGCAGACCATCCGCGGGCTGGAAAGATCCCTTGATGGCGCGACGGCGAAGGTTTTTCATGCCGGCACCCGTGTCCAGGACGGCGCTCTGGTCACTGCTGGTGGGCGGGTGCTCGGGGTGACGGTCCTCGCGCCGAGCATCAGTGCCGCCCAGGCACAAGCCTACGCCCTGGCGCAGCAGATACATTGGCCGGGGATGCAGTTGCGCCACGACATCGGCTGGCGGGCCCGTGCTCGTAGCTAGCATGTTGCCGCGCCATCCTCGTCGTCAGGCCCTGCGCAAAGCCGTCGCCGAGTTGCGACGGGGGGGCGTCCTCGCCTACCCAACGGAAGGGGTCTGGGGCCTAGGCTGCGACCCCCGCAATCGGCGTGCCTTGCGCAAGATTCTTGCTCTCAAGGCCCGACCCCAGAAAAAGGGCGTGCTTCTCGTTGCCGCCAATCAGGCGCAAACTCGGTTCTATTGGCAGGCTACGGAGCCCTTGGCGCTGCAGCCAGAAGCCTACTGGCCCGGCACTACCCTGGTCCTTCCCGCCAGCAGACCTTGTCCCGCATGGATTCGCGGCCAGCACGATGGCATTGCCCTGCGCGTGAGCGCGCACCCTGGAATACGTGCCCTGTGCCGGGCCTTCGGCGGCGCCATTGTCTCCACCAGTGCCAATCCTGCTGGAAAGCGCCCAGCGCGCTCCCTGCGCGAGCTGCGCCGCCACTTTGGTCGGGACTTGCTCACGCTGCCCGCGCGCTTAGGTGGCCAAGGCCGCCCAAGTCGCATTATTGATGCCCGTAGTGGCAAGATCCTCAGGAGTTGAGTATGAGCGCCTTAGATCTCTCGTCCCTGGAACAGTTTTTACTGCAATTACAGGATGAGATATGCACCCAGCTTGCTGCCGCCGATGGCGTCGCGAGCTTCCGCGAGGATCTCTGGGAGCGCGCCGAGGGGGGTGGAGGTCGCACCCGAGTCCTGGCCGAAGGCGATCTCTTTGAAAAGGCCGGGGTGAATTTTTCTCGCGTGCATGGACGGCAGCTACCGCCTTCCGCTACCGCTGCGCGACCCGAGCTGGCCGGCCAGGGCTTCGACGCCCTGGGTGTCTCCCTCGTTCTGCACCCGCGCAATCCCTACGTGCCCATCGTCCACATGAACTATCGCTTTTTTAGCGCGGGGAGTACCTGGTGGTTTGGCGGCGGTGCGGATTTGACCCCTATCTACGGCTTTGTCGAGGACGCCGAGCATTTTCACCGTACCTTGAAGACCGCTTGCGATCGTCACGACCCGGCCTACTATCCGCGTTTCAAGGCTTGGTGTGATGACTATTTCACCATTCGCCATCGCGGCGAGATGCGCGGCGTCGGCGGGATCTTCTTCGACGATCTCCACGGCGACGCCGAACGGATTCGCGCCCTCTGGGAAGATGTAGCGCAGAGCTTTCTGCCGAGCTACCTGCCGATCACCGAACGTCGTCGCCATCTGCCCTATGGCGGACGGGAGCGGCAGTTTCAGCTCTTGCGACGCGGGCGTTACGTCGAGTTCAACCTCGTCTACGACCGCGGCACCCTCTTTGGCCTGCAATCGGGGGGGCGTACCGAGAGCATCCTCATGTCCCTGCCTCCCCTCGCGGCTTGGGAGTACGACTGGCAAGGTGAGGCTGGCAGCCCTGAGGCAAGGCTGAAGAGCGAGTTTCTGACGCCGCGGGATTGGGCATGATCGAAGAGCAACTGCGCAGCTGGCTCTTCCGCTTTGAGCCCGAGCGCGCCCATGCCCTCGCCATGAGCGCCCTGGAAGCCCTAGGCAAGATGCCGCGCACCCGTATCCGACTCTGGCCGAGCAACGAAGCCATCGACCCCATGCTACGACAGACCCTCTGGGGGCTCGACTTCAGCCACCCCTTGGGTCTTGCCGCTGGCTTCGACAAAGATGCCCGCGCCCTGCCCGCCCTTGCCGCCATGGGTTTTGCCTTTGTCGAGATCGGTACCATCACTCCCCAGCCCCAAGCCGGCAATCCCGCGCCGCGGCTGTTTCGGTACCCGCAGCAGGGGGCAATCATCAATCGCCTGGGCTTCCCTAGCGAGGGCATGCTGCGGGTAGGCGAACGTCTGGCGAGCCAGGGACATCCGGCCATTACCGTCGGTATAAATCTCGGCAAAAACAAAGACACGCCGCTGGAGCGGGCGGTGGAGGACTATGAGCAGCTACTGCGGCACCTGCATCCTTTCGCGGACTACTGGGTGGTCAACGTCAGTTCTCCCAACACCCCCGGTCTGCGCCAACTGCAGAGCCTCAATGCCCTGCGCCCGCTGCTCAGCAGACTGCGGGAGATACGCCGCGAACTGGCAGGCACGGAGGCGCCGCGGCCGCTCTTGCTGAAAATCGCCCCCGACCTAACCGACGAGGAAATCCAGGAAATCGGTAGCCTAGCGCAGGACGCGCAGCCGCTCTTGGAAGGCTTCATCGCGACCAATACGACGATTTCGCGCCCAGAGGGATGGCCGTATGCCGCCGAAGCCGGTGGCTTGAGCGGTCTGCCCCTGCGGCGGCAGGCGCTGGCGGTGCTACGTCAATTACGGCGTAGTACAGGCGGCCAAGTGCCAATCATTGGCGTCGGCGGCATAGCGAGCGCCGAGGATGCCTACGAACGCATTCTTGCCGGCGCCAGTTTGCTACAGAGCTACACCGGCTGGCTCTACCGCGGATCGTCTCTAGTGCAGGAACTGACGCGCAACCTACCGGAATATTTGCGGCGCGACGGCTTTTCCTGCCTCGCGGAAGCCGTCGGCCAGGGCTCCTAGCCTATTGCTGCAGCGGAATGGTCTGCTGCTCCGGCTCTTGAGGTGCTGGGGCCGGTGCTGCTGCGGCGGGAGCCGGCGCCTGGCTCTCTACCGAACTCGCCGCCATCGGCTGCAGACCGAGTTGATTGGCTAGGGCCTGTTGGAAGCCCAACGACACCCGCTTGTCGCCAAAGGTGCCGACACGGATATTGACCTTGCTCACATCGGTGGCCATGGAAGTGATGGTTACTTTGACCCGCTGCGCCTGCTGGTCGCTGCCCTCGATCATGACCTCGCTAGGCGTTTTCTGGATCATTCCCTGGTATTGGATGCCAACCTGGGAAAAGGCCGCCTGGGTCGCCTGCGCCGCTCGCGCCACAGAAACCGGATAGTAGGCATAATAATTGGCTACGCCGCCATTTTCGACGTAGGTGACGGCACCAGCACCAGCACCAGCGCCGAGCAAGGCTACACAACCACTCAAAGGAACCGTAGCCAACAACGTCGCCGCCAGCAAGTAACGAGAAGAAAAGCGCATTTTTGTCTCCGAAGGCATCCCGCCGCCCACAAAAAAGCCCGGGCTGCCCGGGCTCTTTCTCAACATGGTACCGAGAGTCGGAGTCGAACCGACACGGTGTCACCACCACCGGATTTTGAGTCCGGCGCGTCTACCAATTCCGCCATCCCGGCAATTCAAGCGCGAAGGATACCAAGGTGGGAAATTTCTGACAATGGGCGCCACATTCGGGAGCAGTGTTGCGAGGCGAGCTTCACGAGGGTGACAATGGCAGCAAGACTACGACGGCTCTACCTTTAATGACCAATGCACCTGTTTCATCTCTGATCCGACACCTGAGTCTACGCCAGCTGCAGATTTTCGTGACCGTGATACGCCTGGGCAGTTTCAGCAAAGCGGCGGATGCCCTGTTCCTGGCCCAACCAACGATTTCTCTGCAGATGAAAAAGCTGGCAGACACGGTGGGCATGCCACTCTGGGAACAGGTGGGGCGGACTATTCGTCCAACCGGAGCGGGGGAAGATCTGTATGCGGCCTGCGAAGAAATTTTTCAAAGCCTGGAGAACTTCGACAGCCAAATCGCCGAACGCAAGGGAATGCGACGGGGAAATCTTCGCCTGGGGGTCGTGACCACGGCGAAATACATTGCCCCGGAACTGTTGGCGGCTTTTGGGGAGCAGTATTCCGGTATTCACTTTGCGATGCAGGTACGCAATCGCGACGAAATCATCCTACGTATCCAAGCCCATGAAGACGATCTCTACATCATGGGTCAGGTGCCAGAGACAGAGGTCGATGTCGAGGCCATCCCCTTCGCCCTGAATCCCCTGGCTGTGATGACCCCCCGCGACCACCCGCTGCTGAAGGGCACCCCGCCCCTGCCCCTGGCAAGTATCGCGCAAGTACCTTTCCTGGCCCGTGAGCCGGGTTCGGGAACGCGCAACGCCTATTTGCGCCTTTTTGCCGAACAGGGGCTGAAACCGCAGATCGCCATGGAGCTGAGCAGCAACGAGGCGATCAAGCACGCCGTCGCCAGTGGACTGGGGATTTCCATTCTTTCCGTACATTCCCTGGCCTTGGAGGGGACTGGAGGTCCAATTCAGATCCTCGAGGTGGAGGGCTTTCCCATTCTGCGCCAATGGTATTTGGTCTATCCACGAGGCAAGACCCTTTCACTCACTGCCCAGCGATTTTTGGAGTTTTGCGTGGCTCAGGAAGATTTTATCACGCGCCGTTTGGTGGCTCTCTGGCCAGGCCTGGCGCAACATTTGCGCTGACGTGGCTTTAACATTTATAAAAATAAATCTATTTCATTGTTAATTCAAATTTGAATAAATAGGATACATCTCCTAGAGTCTCCCTCGGTTTCTTACGAAGGAGGCAGCGATGTATACCCATCTTTCCGTCCCCTGGCTCAGCGCAGCGGCCTTGGCCCTCATGCCCACAGGACTCTTGTTGGCAGCCCTGGCGCGGGTACAGCCCACCCGTCACGCTGCCCTCAACACCCGTCAACGGATACGCTGGGCAGCCTTCTTCGCCTTGGCAGCGGCGCTGTTCGCCGATTGCACGTTTTTGCTCGGTGCCCGCGCCGACTTGACGCTGGCGGAGATTCCCCTTCCAAGTCTGCATTTTTCGCTACCGCTATCGATTGCCGTCAATGGACTCACCCTGACCCTGGCCACCCTGGCAGCCTTTGTCATCGTCATGATTGCGCAGTACAGCGTGCAATACCTCGATGGTGACCCGCAGCAGGCACGTTTTTCGCGGCTTTTGGCCAGCACTGCCGGTTTCTTTCTCATTGTCGTCGTGGCCGGCAACGTCGGGCTCTTTACCTTGGGAATTTTTGCCACCGGCTTTACCCTGCATCGATTGCTGAAGTTCTACAGCGAGCGCCCAAAAGCGATCATGGCTGCGCACAAGAAGTCGATCTTCAGCCGCAGTGCGGATCTCTGCCTACTCGGGGCAACCGTCCTCATCGGCCAAGCGACGGGCAGCCTGCAATTTGCGGCGCTGCGCCACAGCGTGGAACACAGCGCAAGCTTGCCCATCAGCCTGCAGATTGCCGCATGGTTGCTGGTTGCAGCGGTTATCCTCAAAAGCGCGTTGTTTCCCTTTCAAGGTTGGCTGATTCAGGTCATGGAGGCGCCAACCCCGGTCTCGGCCCTGATGCACGCCGGAGTCGTGTACAGCGGCGCCATCATCGCTCTGCGCTGCAGTGCTCTGCTGGTACGAGTACCCGACGCATTGCTTTTCCTGGGGGCGGTGGGCCTGCTCACGGTGTTCTTTGCCTCTCTGGTCATGACCACCCAAACCGCCATCAAGTCAGCCCTTGCCTGGTCGACGACGGCACAGCTGGGATTCATGTCACTCGAATTGGGTTTGGGTCTTTTCCCCTTGGCACTCCTGCATCTCCTGGGGCACTCCCTGTACAAGGCGCACGCTTTTCTTTCCTCGGGGAGCGTGACCGACCAACTGCGGCAGGTGCCGGCGGGTCCCAAGAAGATCCCGACCATGGGCGTCTGGATGGCAGCAGTGCTGGCGGGAGTGGTCATTGCTGGCGGCGGGGCTTGGGCATTGGGGGAAAATCCCCTGGCCGACCCAGACTGGTTTGCCTTGGTCGCCATCGTCTCCATCGCCCTGTCGCAGCTTTTGGTCAAAGGCTTTGGCTTCGACAACCTGGCGGATCGCTTGAGCGCCCTCAGCCTGGCGTTGCTGACTGGCGGGCTCTACCTGCTCCTGCACAGTCTCTTTGTTTGGCTCTTCCGCAGCGATTTGGCTGCTCCCCTGGATGATACGGGCCTTGCCGAGCAAGTCTTGGTCTATGCCGTTGCCGCCAGCTTTTTGCTCCTGAGCTGGCTGCAGGGGCCAGGCCGAGCATTGCTACCCCAGCGCTTGCAACTCGCCCTCTACACCCATCTCTACAACGGCTTGTACGTGGACTACTGGGTCGAGCAGTTTTCCCATCGCTTCTGGGCCGAGAAGGTCGGAGTGGAGCTGCCGCGCAAGAATCTTGCCTTGGAGTCTTTGGAGAATATCGCCCGTAATCAGGAAGTTCTGGAAAATTCTGGAGGTGCGCAATGAATCGTGAAGAGCAATTTACCACCCTCTGCGAGCAGGTGACACGCCGCATCGCCCCGCTCTGGCCCCTGGATAGCTACATTGCCGTAAATCCCTACTGGGGCTTTGCCGACCGCCCCTTTGCCGAGCTCGCCGCAGAGCTGCAAGGAAGCGTTGGCGAGCGGGTGATCATGGACCGGCGCTGGTACGCCGAGCAAGTGAGCGCGGGCAAACTTTCCATTGAAGACATCCTTCGTGCTGCCGAAGACTTGGGTCTTGGTGGGGACGAAGAGGATTGGCAAGCCTATCTGCAGGGGCAGATAGAGCCGCCCATGCGCCTGCCCCTGCTGCCGGAGCTCATGAACCGACAGGGACACGCATCCATCTCGCAATACGTACTGGAGCAGATCAGTCATTTTTTGGCGGCCTACTATGATCGCGGGCAGGCCCTTTGGTCCTTGCCCAAAGATCCGAGTCAGGGACTGTTTGCCGCCTGGCGCCAATATACCCTGCACGATCACAGCCTGGGTCCCATGGGCTTGCGCCCTGCCCGTAAACAGCTGCTTGCTCTCTCTACAGATGCAACAGCAGCCAGACGCTGGGCTCTGGAGGTTCTGGACCTACCCGATGCAGTAGTAGAGGCGTATCTTCTGGTCCTACTCAAATCCATCAACGGCTGGGCGAGCTGGTGCCGCTACCTGCTCTGGCAAGCGGAGCTCGAGGGGAAGTCCGATGCGGATCTTCTCGATCTGCTTAGCATTCGTCTGGTCTGGGAGGCACTCCTGCGCCAGCTCGCAAAGCCCGCGATCGTGGACTCCTGGCGGCGACAGCTGCGCGGCTGGCTTTACGACGACAAGAATGCCGAACACGAGGATGCACGGCGCAGCGAGGTGCTCCTGCGTGCCAGCGAAATCGCCTATCGCCGCCAGCTCGCAGCGTGCCTGCGCCGCCAGCCCTCGCGGACCCATCGAAGCAACGGGAAACCGCGGATACAGGCGGCATTCTGTATCGACGTCCGCTCCGAGGTCTTTCGTCGCCACCTGGAGAGCGTCCTCGACGATTTTGAGACCATCGGCTTTGCCGGTTTCTTTGGCGTCCTGCTCGACTACAAACGCCAGGGCGACAATGTCGCCCGCGCGCAGGCACCGGTGCTGCTACGTCCGCAAGTGCATGTCGAGGAGACCGGACCAGAAAAGATCCTGCAGCGGCGTTTTCGCCGCCTGCGTCGGAGCGCCGAATGGAAGCACTTCAAACTATCGGCGGCATCCTGTTTCTCTTTCGTCGAGACCGCTGGCTTGAGCTACGTCGGCAAACTGCTGGCGCACACCGTGGGCTGGCAGCGCCCCTCTTTGCCACCCGATCTGGCTGGGCTCTCCGCCGCTGCACGGACCCGGTTGCACTGCGTTTTGCCACCCTCCCTGCATCCCGAAGAGCGGGTGCAGATGGCGGCATCCATCCTCACTGGTCTGGGGCTGAATCACGGCATGGCACAGCTGGTGCTCTTGGTAGGGCACGGCAGCTCTACCACCAACAACCCGCACCGCGCTGGTCTCGATTGTGGCGCCTGCGCAGGGCAAACCGGAGAGGTAAATGCCCGCGCAGCAGCGGATCTGCTCAACGACCCAGCGGTGCGTATCGGCCTGCGCGCAAAAGGTTGGGAGATCGACGACAAGGTCGTCTTTTTGCCTGCCCTGCACGATACCACCACCGATCAAGTGGAAATCCTGGTCGGCATCGACGACCCGCGCCTCGACCCCGAACGGCTACGGGAATTACAGGAGAGTCTGGCCGAAGCCGGTAAGCGTTGCGGATTGGAGCGCATCCTGCGCCTCGAACCCGATCTACGTGACCCTGTCGCCGTGGCGCAAAACCTCCTGCATCGAGGTCGGGACTGGTCCCAGGTGCGACCGGAATGGGCCCTGGCCGGCAATGCCGCCTTCATCGCCGCCCCGCGCTGGCGAACTCGGGGACGCAATCTCGCCGGCCGCGCTTTCCTGCACGACTATGACGCGAACAAAGACCCGGACTTTTCCGTATTGCGGCTCATCCTTACCGCACCCTTGGTGGTAGCGAACTGGATCAACATGCAATACTACGCGTCGACCATCGATAACCAGCGCCAAGGCTGCGGCAACAAGGTACTGCACAATGTGGTCGGCGGCACCATCGGCGTCCTGGAAGGTAACGGCGGTGATCTGCGGGTAGGCTTGTCCGAGCAATCCTTGCGCGACAATACCAGCAATTTGCAGCATGAGCCCCTGCGCCTCTCGGCCCTCGTAGAGGCACCTTGTGAGGCCATGGACCGCATCATCGCCGAAAGTCCAGCCCTGCGCCAACTGGTCGATAACCGCTGGCTAACCCTACTGCAGATCGGTCGCGAGGGGGAATTGCGCGAGCGACGCGGCGCCGGAGACTGGGTGCGCGTCTAGTATTCACCGTTTGCTTCGTACTTGGCCCCGCGCAGAGATTCTCGGGGCCACTGACTTGCGGCGGCTGCAATCTATCGCAATCTCTGCTACTTTCAGCGGGCTTCGTCATCCACCAAGAGGATCTTCCCATGGAAAGCGAACATCAGGATCTAGCAACGGAATTTCCGGAACTTGCAGCACGCATCAGCACCCTCCGCGTCAATCATCCCCACTTTGCTAAACGCTTGGCCGAGTTCGACGCCTTGACGGCCGAGATCGAGCACATCGAGCGGAATGACGCTGCCTCCGGCAGCAGTTCCCTGGAGGAAATGAAGAAACAGCGTCTCGCCCTCAAGGACGAGCTCTATCGGATCCTGCAGTCGGAAAGTTGAGCCAGCCCATTGCGGAAGCCCTCTCATGCTCTACATCGAACCCAACGCGGGCGTGCAACCGGTGCTCCAAATCATTCGCGATGCGCGCCGCGAACTGGACATTGGTGTCTATTACCTGAATGATCGGAAAATCCTCGCGGCGCTGGCAAACGCCCAGGAACGAGGGGTGCGAGTGCGGGTGATCATCGCCGCCAAGCCCTACGGCATGAAGCCGTGGCAGGTACAGAAAGAAGAGCGCGCCATAGCCGCGACGGGAGTGCAGTGGAAAACGGCGCCCTATCGCTTCACCTCCCATGGTGAGCACTACGCTTTCTACCACGCCAAATATTGCGCCAATGGCCATGAAGCAGAAATCGGCAGCGCCAATTTCAGTTGGTCGGCCTTTCACCACAACCGGGAATATCTGTATGTCACCCGAGATCCCGCCATTGTCTCGGCAGTGCATGCGGTTTTCGACGCTGACTGGGACAATCGGCGCGCGCCCCAAGAGAGCGCAGAGCGTCTGGTCCTTTCCCCCGGCCACAGTCTCGGGCCCATCCTCGACGTCATTCGGCAGCCAGGGGCCATTGCCATAGAAAGCGAGGAACTCGGGCCCTATCGTCCCATTCTCGATGCGTTGGCCGCCAAGGGTAGCGAGCTGCGTCTCCTGCTGCCGGCGACGCTGAATCCCGATGATCTGCAGAATGTCGAACTCCTGCGCCAGCACGGTTGCCAGGTGCGCTTCTTGCCAAGCAAACCGCTCTATCTCCACGCCAAGATGATCGTGGGCACCAATCTGGCCTTCGTGGGCTCCGAGAATTTCAGCCAGACCAGTTTGGAAGACAACCGGGAGATGGGGGTCTTGCTCCGCAGTGCGGCCGTCTCCACCCTGCAGCAGCAGTTCGACGCCGACTGGCAGCAAGGGCAGGAGCATCCGGAACATGCCGCCCAGACACCTGCGTCAGACACCCATCATTTACCAAATGGCATGGGTTGGGCCATAGGCAAGGCGGTCGTCGAAGGCGGGCGATTGGTCGTGGATGCAGCCGGTGACGCCTTACGCCACGCGCGTTAGCGATCTGGCTATCGATGCTGAGGCAGCGACAGCGGATCGGCTCATGACGCCCTCGCGGGCCGCCGCCACACGTTTCACATTCTACTCGTCCTCCCCCGCCTGATAAGCCGCGAGGGGTGCGTGATGGGCCGCCGCCATCTTCTGCAGGTAGGCCATGACCTGCTCATAGGACTTCACCCCTTTACTCGCAATCCACTCCTGCTTCATCTGCTCGGGGCCGGGCACCTTAAGTAAGGTGGTGGGGCTGTAGCTGACATCCTTGGCCGGCGGTGGTAACTGGGCACCAAGCTCATTCTGATGACGACGGAACCAGGCGCCACTCAGGGAGTGACCGGCCATACCGGCTTCCCGACGTAAGAGTTTGATATCGCCGCATTGCCCGGGATTGAAGGCTAAGGGCACCTGAATGGGAATGGGCTTGGGCGTGGGAGCAAAGTCCGGATGGTCGGTCCAAATTCCGCTGAAGACGCTCGCATTCTGGTCCCACTGCGACATCGGCGGCAGGTCGAGGATGGCCTCCGTCGTCTTCAGGATGTTCACCTGGGAGTAGAGATTGGTTTCCAGAAAACCCTTTTTGACCCAAGGCCCCATGGCCAAAGCAAAGGTACGGTGCGCATTGATGTGGTCGGCGCCGGACTGGGCGTCATCCTCGGTGAGGAACACCACCATGTGTTTCCACTCGGGGGTGGTGGAGAGGTAATGAATGAACTTGGCAGTGGCGTAATCGTTGTTGGCCACATAATAGTCCGGGGTGTAGTAGCAGGGACTGCGTCCGGCAGTGTGATCGTCGGGTAACCAGATATAGATGAAACGCGGAAACTTGGCGCCAGGATGGGCCTTGAGCCAGTTCTCTGCCAGTTGCTCGCGCTGGGTATCCAAGAGCATTCGATCCCAACCAGGGAAATCGGTTGCCAGATGCTTTTTCATCGCTGGCGAGATGTTGCCTTCCTGAGAACGCGATACGAACTCGCCAAAATCCTCGAAGGACACGTGATGATGCAGCAGATCGTTGAAAAGAAAAAGCCGCTGCGGATAGCTGATCCAGGGATTACTCCATTTGCCCAAGGCGGATAGATTGCGATAGATAGAGTAGGGGTTGTCGGAGCTGGGATGGAAATCGGGCTTGCCCGGCTCGCCGACGGGAATGAGAGGCTGGGTCCAGCCGGGATTGCCCACCAGCCCGCGGCCGGAGTAATACATGGGCCAAGTGCGCTGCACGAAGTCGGAATCCGAGGCCGCCGTTGTCCATTGGTGTCCTTGGGCAGTGACCTCACCATCAGCCATGAAATTCACAAAGAGGGTATTGCGACTGGCGAGAGCATAGAGATTGGGTAGTTCTTTCTCGCCGTAGAGATCGAGCTTGGGATCGGCCCAGACCCCCGCCGGCCGGTAATCGCCCAAGTCCTCATCGAAGGTCTTGTTCTCCCGCAGGATGAAAACCACGTACTGGATGCGCTTGCGTAGGAAAGCCGTGGTTTTGGCATCCTCAGCCCGGCGCGCCGCTTGCTGTTGCGGGCTGAAGCCGTCGTTGTGCAGGGCCGCCGTAGTCCACTCGGGTAGCTTGGCGGCAAGGTCCGCAAGAGGAATCTTCTGCAGCACGCCGCCCATCATCGTCCCCACCCACTGGTGCTGGACGTTGGGGCCGGTCCCCAGGCCCTTGGCAGCTACCACGTAGAGGGCATCGTCCGTGGCCGTCATTCCGGTGGGATACCAGGCCGTGGGAATCAGCCCCAAGGCCTTGCCAGTGGCCAGATCATAGACCGCGACGTCGTTGTTGCCGGCATTGGCAACGAAGAGCTTGCCTTGGGCAATGGCGAGGGCATTGGGATAGGACCCCGGCGGCGCATCGGGATACGGGCTGTCGTTGAGTACGCCTTTGAGTTGCAGACTGCGACTGTCCACCTTGGCCACTTGGTCGACATTGGCGAGGGCAACGTACACATCCGGCCCCTCCGGAGCAGCGACCAAGGCCGTGGGATGGACCCCGGCGGCATAGTGATCGGGGCCGGTCTGGGGTCCCACTGCCACCGTACCCAAGAGTCGGAAAGTCTCCGGATCCAGCACCGCCACGGCATCGGCTCCCCAGAGGCTCACCACCAAGCTCTTGCCGCCATCCGCCAGAGTCATGGCGAAGGGATAGGGCCCGACATTCCGATACTCCGTCTGCCCGGTCTGCAAATCGATGCGGGCAATGCTGTTGCTCAGCATCCCAGTCACGAAGAGATGCCGCTGCCGCGGCCCGAGGACGACGGCATCGGGATAGAACAGGCGCGGCTCATTGGCGCGATGCTCGCCCTGGTAGTAGTAGGGGTATTGGTCCTTGGGAAAAGGCTGCCATTGCAAGGGATAGCGGCGCAGTAGCTCGACCTTGCCGTCGTGGTAACGGAATTGCACCACGTCGTTGCTCGCGCCACCGGCGGTAAAGAAGGTGTCATCGGGGCCGGGGGTAATGCCTTGGTAAAAACTCTGGTGACCGATGGGAGTGGAATCCTTGGCAACAGCCGCGTCCTTCGCCTCCGGCTCTTTCTTATAGGCTGCTACTTGCGCAACAGGCTTGAGGCTCTGAGTGTCATAGAGGGTAACGGTCTGCGCCGCCGTGGCACCATTGGCGAGCACCGCCACCACGCCCGTACCCAGAGGCACGACATTGGCGGCAAAGTTTGGGGTCCCGTTGACAGTCCCGACCGGCGAAACAATGCGCCCTGTGGGCAGGACATGGGTAACCCAGTCGCGATTGGCGGCATTCACCGTAACCGGCGCCAGCAAATCGCGGTTGTCCCGCTCAGGGATCAAGGACGGCGCCGCAATCCCGCCGGCATTGTCGTACACCGCTACCGTTGGCGAAGCGAGAGCGGCAGGGGAGGCAATCACAGAACCCGAAGCCGTGAGTACCGCGAGGACGAGGGAACGACAGAAACGTGGCACGCGATTTCCTCCTTCTGCGCCGCTAGCAACCGATTTCCATCCCTCGACGTTAGCACAGAAATGTTACATTCTGATGAACATGAACGTATCCCCTCCTCTGTCCTCCTGTCTGCAAAACCTACCCGTGCACTGGCCCGAGGAGTGGGAGCGTGTGGACGAGGCTATCGCGGCCCTGCGGGAGGGGCTGGACAAACCCTGGCGCTGCTGGCCCCTGGATCTGCCGAGGAGTTACGCCTACGGCGCCTGCTTTTTGCCAGCCCCTATGCCCGGCGGCAGCTTCTACAGCATCCAGAATGGCTCGCCGCCCTGCCGGAGCCGCAAGCAGCTCCCCCTCCGCCCGACCTGCACGGCAGCGAGGAGGAATTTCTTGCCGCGCTGCGCCGCTACCGCCAGCTACGCATGCTGCAGATTCTCTGGCACGACCTATCCGGCCCCGAGGCGCTCGAAGACACCCTTGCCGCCCTCAGCCACCTCGCCGAGAACACCCTGCAATGGGCCCTCGACTACGGCCAGCGGCGTATACAGGAACGCCATGGCCTCGCCCGCAGCGAGGAGGGTGCCGCGGTCCCCTTCGTCGTTCTCGGCATGGGCAAGCTCGGCGGCGAGGAGCTCAATCTCTCGTCGGATATCGATTTACTCTTCGTCTATGGCGCCAGAGGCGAGAGCGATGGCCCCCTCCCCCTCGACAATGCCACCTACTTCCAGCGCCTCGGCCAATGGCTGATCCGCGCCCTGGCAGAAAACCGCCCCGAGGGATTCGTCTTTCGCGTCGATATGCGCCTGCGCCCCTTTGGCGACGCTGGCCCCTCTGCGTTACCGGCGATGCCCTGGAACAGTACTACCATCGCCATGGCCGCAGTTGGGAGCGCTACGCCCTGCTCAAGGCCCGCCCGGTAGCCGGCGACTTGGACTTTGGCGCCGCGCTGCTCGAGCGCCTGCAACCCTTTCTCTACCGCCGCTATCTCGATTTTACCGCCCTCGCCGGCCTGCGCCGGGTAAAGGCCCTGATGGATGCCGAACAAGGTCGGGCGAGCCAAGACATCAAAAAAGGCCAAGGCGGCATCCGGGAAATCGAGTTCATCGTCCAGTCCCTGCAATTGATTCATGGTGGCCGCTTGCCCCAGCTACGCCAGCGCAACACCCTGCAGTCGCTAGCGCAGATTGGCGCTGCCGGACTGCTGCAGGCAAACGCCATAGCGACCCTGCGGCAACAGTATTGCCTTTGGCGCCGGGTAGAACATGCCCTACAGATGATCGACGACCGCCAGACCCAAGCGCTCCCCAACGATCCCCTGAGCTGGGCGCGCCTCGCCTGCGCCCTCGGCCTGGACAGTGCCGACGGACTGCAGGAGGAAATCGCCAGCGGACGAACCGCCGTCCATGCCTTGTTCCGCGAAGTGCTACCGACAACCCCAGGAGAGAACCAAGACGACCCTGCCAATCTTGCCTGGCTCGCAGCGCGTCATGCCCTCGACGAGAACCCGCCCGAAGGCTGGCAGCAACTGCTGCCCGGGGACGGCGACGGCATGGCTTGGCAGGAATTGCGGCGTTTTGCTCGCAGCCGCCGGGTGCTGCAGCTCTCCCAACGCGGTCAAGCCAGGCTGGATGCCCTCGTTCCGCCGCTCTTGCGACGCCTCGCTGCCGCCGACCATCCCGGCACCCTCTTGCACCGCAACCTCGAACTCCTCGATGCCCTCCTCGGGCAGCCGCAATATCTCGCCCTGCTCGCCGAAAATCCCCACTGGCTCGGCCGCCTCGAAGAACTCCTTGCCAGCCCCTGGCTCAGCCAAGAACTCACCCGCTTTCCGACCCTCCTCGAAGACGTCCTCTGCCAGCGCTCGGCGGCAGCGCGGGACTGGCCACAGCTATTCAGCAGTACCGAAGACGAGGGCCGCGATCTGGAAGAACGCATGGACCTCCTGCGCCGCTTCAAAAATACCGAGACCCTGCTCCTCGCCAGCGATTTCTGGGCGGAAAGCAAAGACATCGACAGCCTGCTGACGGAACTCAGCGAACTCGCCAGCTTTTGCCTGCAGCGCGCCCTACCCTGGGCAATCGAAGCCATGCTGCAGCAGCATGGCCCCCTGCCCGGCTACCCCGAGATTCCCTTCGCCATCATCGCTTACGGAAAACTGGGCGGCATGGAGATGGGGCTGGCCTCGGATCTCGATCTCGTCTTTCTCTACGACATGGCGCCGGAGCTAGAAAGTGCGGGGCGGATCCCGCTGCCTGCCGCCACCTGGTTTGCGCGCCTGGGGCAGAAGCTGATCCACATCCTCAGTGTCCTCACCCGCGCCGGCACCCTCTACGAAATCGACATGCGCCTGCGCCCGAGCGGGCAGTCCGGTCCCCTGGTCAGCTCCCTCGCCGCCTTCCAGAAATATCAGCGCGAATCCGCCTGGACCTGGGAACACCAGGCCCTCACCCGCGCCCGCTTCATTGCCGGCGACCCCGGCTCGGGCAAAAATTCGCCCAACTGCGCGAGGAAATCCTCTCCCAACGCCGCGACTCCCGGGTATTGGCCCAAGAAGTCATCGCCATGCGCCAACGCATCGCCCAGGAAAAACCCGTCCCTCGCAACGCCTTTCACCTCAAATGGAGCCCCGGCGGACTGGTGGATATCGAATTTCTCGTACAGTTTGCTATTCTCTCCCTTTCTGCCGACAATTCCGCGCTGCTGCACCACCCCGGTACGCGCCCGGCCTTGCAGGCGATCGCTGCCCTCGGTCTTTGGGAGGAAGACGCGGTCAACACCCTGCTGCGGGCTTGGCGTGCCCTGCGCGAGGCAGAAAATCGCCGCTGGCTGCGCCTCGAGTCTCCCGTACTCGAAAGCGCCGACGCAGAATTTGCTACCCTGCAGGGTCTCACCGAGCAGGTGCGGCAATGGACTTTACGACTGGGCCTAGGGCCCACTGAGGAGTGAATGATGTCGATGGCAGATCGTGATGGATTCATTTGGTTCGATGGTCAGCTGGTGCCCTGGCGCGAGGCGACGGTGCACGGCCTGACCCACAGTCTGCACTACGGTCTGGGCTGCTTCGAAGGCGAACGCGCCTACGCTACGGAGCGCGGTGCGGCCATCTTCCGACTGCCCGAGCACACCAAGCGCCTTTTCAACAGCGCCAAAATCCTGCAGATGGACGCACCCTTCACCCCGGAAGAGATCAACGCCGCAACCAAGGAAGTGATTCGCGCCAATCGTCTCGAATCGGCCTACATTCGCCCCCTCTTCTTCTACGGCGCCGAAGGCATGGGCCTGTCGGCGCGCGGGCTCAAGGTGCATGCCCTCATTGCCGCCTGGCCCTGGGGCAGCTACTTGGGGCAGGAAGCCCTGGAGCGCGGCATTCGCGTCAAGATCAGCTCCTTCAGTCGGCATCATGTCAACATTCACCTGTGCAAGGCCAAGGCGAGTGGCAACTACATGAACTCCATGCTGGCGCACCGCGAAGCCCATCATGCCGGCTACGACGAGGCCCTGCTCCTCGACCGCGAAGGCTATGTCGCCGAGGGTTCTGGCGAGAACATCTTCATGGTCCGCGACGGCATCCTCTACACCCCGACCCTGACCAGCGCCCTCGAAGGCATCACCCGCGATACCATCCTGCGCTTTGCCCGCGATGCCGGTATTCCCATTGTCGAGAAGCAGCTCACCCGCGACGAATTCTACATTGCCGACGAGGCCTTCTTTACCGGAACGGCGGCCGAGGTGACCCCGATCCGCGAAATCGACGACCGCAAAATCGGCAATGGCCGCCGCGGCCCCATCACCGAGGCCCTGCAGCAGCGCTATTTCGACACCGTTGCGGGCCGGCGCGATGACCATCCGGAGTGGTTGCACTATGTCGACTGAGGTTGCCAACGAAATCCACTGCTGTGCAAAGGGGTTCGTCGAGATCGACCCCAAGGAGCTCCCCCTCGCCTGCCCACGCCCGGCAGGCGGGTCCTGGAATGGACACCCGCGGGTATTCCTGAAAATAGAGGAGACCGGCGAGGCGCGTTGCCCCTACTGCGGCACACTGTATCTGCTCAAAGGTGGCCCGCTCGCCAAGAGCGGGCACTAGCAGCCTCGAATCACTGTCGGGAAGACCTGTCCAGCCAGCGCAAAAAGGCATCTGGGCCCAGATATCCTTCCTGTACAGCAGCCACCTGCCCACTGCGGTCGATGTGAATGAAGGCAGGAGGTCCCGCCAGTTGATAGCGTTTCAGCAACGCCTGGCTATTGGCATCGCTAGCCGTCACGTCCACCCGAATGAGCGTATACCCTGCCAAGGCCTTTTTCACCGCGGGATCACGAAAGGCAATCTGGTCCATACGCGCGCATTCCACGCACCAACTGGCCCAATAATCCACCAACACCGGCTTCCCTCGGGCGGTCTGCAAGGCGGCTTGCAAGGCCGCGGGACTTTTGACCACCTGAAACGACAATTCGACAGCGTTGTTACTGGACGCCGGGCTAGAAGTATTGACAGCCAAGGGATGCAGAGGGTCGGACTGCCCCTGCAAGGCTCCGACCCCCATCACCAGTCCATAGGCCAGTAGGGTAACGCCCAAGGCCTTGCGAAACAGATTCCATCCCCCCGTAGCCGCAGGCTCGAGGGCGCGCAGGTAGACCCCAGAAAATATTGCCAGCAACGCCCAGAGCAGTAAGGTAACGCTGCCTGGCAGGATCCGGCTCAAGAACCAGATCGCTACGCCCAGCATCAAGACCCCAAAAATCGCCTTGATGCCATCCATCCAGGCACCGGCCTTGGGCAAAAAATGTCCGGCAGAGGTGCCGATGACCAGCAGTGGCACGCCCATTCCCAGACCCAGCGCGAACAGCGCCAAAGCACCGAGCAGCACATTTCCGGTTTGCGACACGAAAAGCAGACCGCCCGCGAGCGGTGCAGCCACGCACGGGCCGACAATCAGCGCCGACAAAATGCCCATGATGAAGCTGCTGAAGAGATGCCCACCCTTGCCAACGCGGGATAAGCGGCTCTGGATGGCAGAGGGCATCTGCAAATCATAAAAACCGAACATCGACAATGCCAGCAGCAGGAAAATCAGAGCAAAGGCGCCGATTACCCACGGGCTTTGGAAAAAGGCCTGTAGATAGGCGCCCGTCAAGGCTGCCGCAATACCAGCAATGGTGTAGGTCAGGGCCATACCCAAAACATAAGCCAGCGACAAGGCGAAAGCGCGGGTACGCCCCGGCCGCTCCTTTTGGCCCACGATGATGCCGGACAGGATCGGGATCATCGGAAATACGCAAGGAGTAAAGGCCAGACCCAGCCCCGACACAAAAAACAGCACCAGGGTCCAGCCAAAGCTTTCTCGCAAGGATCTGGCGAGGCTCTGGGCATTGTTCTGCGGAGGACTTGCTGGTGAACTCAGCAGGGATGAGCTGGTCGCTGCACTACTGCTGGAGGAAGCCAACGGTGCGCTCTCTGCGAGAACTTCTGGGGCGAGAGAAACGCTGATGGTCTTTTTCTGCTGTGGATAGCAGACACCGGCGTTGGCGCAACCCTGGAATTCGCTAGTTACCTGGATTTCCTTTGGCGCCGGCCCCTGAATGCGGTAAGGCAGGAGGACCCGATTGTCGCCTTCTAGCACCTGCACCTTGCCAAAGGCCGGGTCATCGAGCAGCTTGCCCGGCGGCAGTTGCAATTTCCCCATCTGGACATTGCTTGGCGCCAGTTGCACCCGGACCATGGAACGATAGAGATGATAACCAGGCGCCACCCTCCATTGGAGGGCCAGACGCCCTGCGCCAGCGCTCTCGGCGGAAAAGCGGAACGCCTGATCCGGCGAAAGAAACTGCCCCGCCAAGGCTGTGCTGCCCCAAAGCGCGCAGCAGAGCACCAGCAGGGCCAACACACTGGCTCCCAGACGAGATCGAAGCTCCCACCAGGATCTCTGCCATCCGCCTGAATTCCCTACTCTCATGCACCGCTCCCCAATTTGATGATTCGCGCCATTCCCTATCGGCTAGCAAGACTCAGACCGGGATCATCCACGGAGCACGTCCCCCATCCAGCCACGATAGGAGGTGAGCGCGGCGGTAACGGGAAGTGCCAGAATTTCCGGGACATCGTAGGGGTGCAACGCAGTCAAGCGCTGCTCCAAGGCAGAGTAGCGGCTCGCGAAGGTTTTACAAAGCAACAGCTTTTCTGCCGCGACTCGTACCTGCCCTTCCCAGAAAAACACCGACTGCATGGCCGGCAAGACCTGCACGCAAGCGGCGAGTTTCTCCTCTACCAAAATCCCGGCGAGCTGTTCAGCAGCTGCGTCTCCCGGCAGCGAACAGAGCACCACGATCATTTCTTCTGCCATACCCTGCTCCATCCAGATCTTCTAAACTCAGTGCAGCATAGCAGAAGAGGAGCGGGCAAATCGCCCGGAAGCCAGCGTTGACCGGGCACAAAGCGGGGCGCGAAGCTGGTTGACGTCAACGCCCTCCATCGCTATCCTACGCGAACTTTTCCCCGGTAGCTCAGTCGGTAGAGCGGGTGACTGTTAATCACTAGGTCGGCAGTTCGAGCCTGTCCCGGGGAGCCAAATAACTTAGGCACTTAGGCTAACTTCTAAGTGCCTTTTTTATTGTCTTAGCTTACCTGTGGCGTACCTACAGCCAAGATGGGTTGAATTCCAACTTATATCCAGCACCCCAAGTAGCAACGGATATGGTTTGCAGATTGTCTTTCTGGCTTACCTGAAGCCAACGAACTTTGGTCGAGAATAGGGGGGTGCGAACATTCGGACGGAGAATCGCCTTGCTCAGTACGCCTTTTCGCGCATTTATACGAGAACGGCCTCGCGCCGGCGATTTGATCTGGTGGTCGGTCTGCCGTGGAACTTTTGGAAAACCACATTCCAGCCCGCAACTCTTGGGTGGAGCGGGAGTGGTGATAGCGCGACATCAGATTGCGAAAAGCGCTCGCCCGTGGATCAGATCTACGGCTCCAAGGCCCGTTCCAGACCAAAAAACTGTCATCCTCTTTTCATGAACAGCAGGTTTTTTCCGCTGGCCGCTTGGGCGAACAGCATGCTGCGGCTTCCCCCACTACAGAAAATTTATCGTTGAATGTCGGGATACTGCTTAGCGAGTGAAAAGCTTCCCAAGCAACCCCCTGCGGATCAGTCGACCAGTATTTATTCGATCGTGAGTAACAGCATGAGGTATTGGATTCCTCGATAGATGGCAACTCCGCCGCTGCCAAACGCTGATTGATTTCATCTAATTCTTCATCCGACTCCACTTGAAAGCCGAGGTGGTCCAGGCCTGGGCGGGCTCCCCGTTGGGATATGGCAAAGTTCACGCGAGGATCTTCGAGCATCCACTTGGCATAGTCTTCTTTCAACACGCTAGGCTCGCTAGCGAACAGCGCGCTGTAGTAGCGGATGCTGGCATTGAGGTCCGTTACGGCGAGATGAACATGAAATCTTTTCATTGACCCTTTACTCCTCTATGGTCTGCCTGGCACAGCTTTTCGCTCACCAAATCGCAAGAGCTTCCCTGGCAGCAGTTTTCGACAAGGTATTGTAGCAACTCATTCATAGTACTGAAATTTACCCGATAGCGAATGGATCGCCCGTCCTTCTGGCTGTGCAGCAATCCAGACCAAAGCAATTCCTTGAGGTGGAATGATAGCGTGGGCGGGGGGAGCTTGAGCTCGTCGCTGAGATCACTTGGCGTGAGCCCTTGGGCCCCCTCGACAACTAGCCGCCGGAAAATCGCCAGACGATTCTTCTGCGCCAAGGCTGCGAGCGCACTAACCGCAAGGTCATCGTTCAGCATATCAATATTTCCATAAGTCTGGAAACTTAATATCTCATCCTAACGCAAAGACCCGAGGGTGGCAAGGTCACAGCCTGCAGTCACAACCTGCGCTTTGCTTGCTGCCGCCCTGCCCGCCAGCAAAGCATACAGCTGGCTGTCAAGCGTCATAAAAGATTCATAAAAGTGTCACACTAGTGTCATATTAGCGTGCTAGACTCTTCGACGGTTTTGGAAATACCACTTCAATATCAGCAGGAGTACGCATGGACCGTACAGCAACCAAGCTCGATGTAATCGACAACCTCAATAACGCCCCTATCAGTTTCTTTCACCTTCGCGCCGCCTTCACCGCGGGTATGGGCTTCTTCACCGACGCCTATGATTTGTTCATCATCGGATCTGCCCTGGTGTATATCAAGCCACAATGGCATCTGGGTACTGACCAAATCGCCCTCCTCGGCAGCGCCTCACTAGTAGCCGCTTTTCTTGGCGCCTTCGTCTTCGGCCGGTTGGCTGACGTCGTGGGCCGCAAACGCATTTATGGTATGGAAGCCCTGCTCATGGCGATTGGTGCCCTTGCCTGTGCTTTCGCTCCCAGTTTTCTGTGGCTCCTCGTGTTCCGCGTCATTCTCGGCATTGGTATCGGTGGTGACTACCCCATGAGTGCCGTGCTGATGGCAGAGTACGCCAATGCCAAAAAACGTGGCGCTATGACCTCGATGGTTTTCGGCATGCAGGGTCTGGGTCTGGCCTTTGGTCCTATTGTGGCATTGACTTTGGAAGCTTCTGGACTTCCGCCAGACTCCGTCTGGCGAATCATGTTGGGTTTGGGCGCACTGCCGCCCCTTGCCGTACTCTATCTACGGCGCACCATGCCGGAATCACCGCGCTACAAAGCCTTGGTTCGAGGTGACGTCGACGAGGCAGCCAATGATATGGCGGTGTACTCTTCTGGGCAGCTGCAATCAAAGGTGGAGCAGAAAATCAAGCCCAAGCGTATCAGTCTTGGCGAAATGCTGAGCAATCCCAAGTATCTGATCCTCATTTTGGGTACGGGTGGCGCATGGTTCCTCAATGACTACGCCTTTTACGGAAATGCCATCTCCACGCCTGAAATCCTGAAACTGGTTGCTCCGACATCTAACCAACTTGCAGGGAGTGCATGGGCGTTGATGATCTTTGCCATTTTCGCCATTCCAGGGTACTTAGCATCGATCTTCTTCATGGATGCAGTGGGTCATAAGCGGCTCCAAATGATCGGCTTTGCAGTCATGGCAGCGGCATTTGCCGCAATTGCCTTGGTGCCCGGGATTACCAGCGAGGTTGCTCCCTTCCTCATCCTGTACGGAATCAGCTTCTTTTTCATCGAGTTTGGACCCAACTGCACAACCTTCGTTATGCCCGCAGAAGTGTTCCCAACCAGCATCCGGACTACAGGCCATGGTATGGCTGCCGGCATTGGCAAATTCGGGGCTTTTGTAGGCACCTTCGTGTTTCCCTTCATCAGCGCTGCCGGAGGCGTCAAAGGTGTCATGCTCTTTTCGGCAGGGGTATCGGTAGTCGGTGTCATCCTTACCAAACTGACTTTGCCAGAACCCAGCGGTAAGACTTTGGAAGAGATCAGTGGGGAAAGTAGCATTTCAGTGCCTGCGGGTATTGCTTCCAACCCTAGTGTCTAAGCCCTAATCAGCGAATCAGTTGAGAGTTTGCCTTCTGCGGCAGCTCTCTGCTGCCTGCATGTAGTGAGAAGTTAACCATGAGTCACAAAGTAAGTGATAAATCAAAATCTTCAAAATCCCCTCTGGTGATTTATGAGAAGGATATGATGGTTTTCATTTATGGAAAAGCAATAAAAATATCAACGCCAAATTTTAGGCTTCTCTATTATCTATATAAAAACAGGTACCGAGTAATCTCTTTGGAAGAGCTAAATGATTTATTTCATTATCCGCGCGACAAGATAAATACCGTGGTTGTTCGTATCTATCGGTTAAGAAAAGTACTGAGCGAGTATCATGCGGAAAGCTGGATAGAAGCAGTTAGAGGAGTGGGTTATCGATTATTACTGCCTGACTAAAGAAGACTTCGCCAGAGGACTCGCATGGCGATCTTTTAATTGGCCACACCACCAAAAGCCGAGTGACATTGGCAATGATTTATAGAGAAATCTTATAAATGGTTTACTGGCACTTTTTAGGCGTAGGAAAATGTCGGATACAGCATTCACCATTTTATACCAAAGAAATAATCCGCCAAAGGTTGTCCGGCTATCCTGAACGGCTGCTTCCGCCGCATTGCCGCCGCTCCGCCTTGGCTGTGTTTGCGCGGAGTGTCTTCCGGAAATCTGCGCAGTGCACTGGTGGCCCCTTGAGGGCGAGCAGGTGCAGGGATTATCCGCGGCCGCGCTGGGGCGCCTGAAAGCCGAGTGGGCGCGAGAGCACGCCGAGTGGCAGCACCGATCTTTACTGCGGAAACGGTACGCATGCCGGCGGGCCGATGGCATCTACACCAACTTGCGGGCGGAGGATGATCCGCGCATCTGCCTCTTGGTGATCATTGGCGTGACCGCCAAGGGACAGAAAGTGCCTCTGGCTCTACGCAAGACGCTTACCTCTGACCAGAGTGGGGGGATGGCTCGGCACGAAGAACAGGAAAATCGCACCCATTGGCGAGTCTACTTTGCCGACCCTCTCACAACCCTTGGTAAGGGTCCGCGAACGAGAACACCGATGAGCTTCTGCGCCAGTGCTTCCCCAAAGGAACTGATTTGTCGCAACACTCCCGGCAATACTTGACCAAAGTGGCCGAGGGGATGAACAATCGACCACGAAAATCCTTGGACTTCTGACACCAACCAAAGGAATTGCACAGAAACTCAAGGAGCTAACTAGCAGTATTGCATTTCAAAATGCAAACCGCCGATTTCCATCAATGGCGCCATGACATAAACCTGGGAGCCTTCCGTGAGTATTTTTAGTCATATTTTCGATCTGCCTGCACAGAGGTCCGAGCTGCTGATCTATTTCACATTGATTCAGCTCAGCGTCATCATATTGGTTGCGCGCATTGGTGGAGAGATCGCCCGGAGGATCGGCCAAGCGGCAGTCGTTGGCGAAATCATCGCCGGAATTGTTCTGGGTCCGTCACTGCTTGGCCTATTGCTGCCAGACACCTTCCATTACATTTTTCATTCAATTTCTGCCGGGCCTCTAGATGCCCTTTCCCAACTGGGACTTACTCTATTGATGTTTCAGGTTGGCCTGGAATTCGATTTTTCCCATCTGAAAGAAAAGGTCAATCGGAATGCGGTGTTATGGGTGGCAGTAGCAAGCATACTGGCACCATTCATTCTTGGTCTAGGGTTCGCCCTGGTCAGCGCTCCCATACTCTCTCCCCAGGCCGGGCGGTGGACATCGGCTCTCTTCATCGCTACAGCATTTGCCATTACGGCCGTACCTGTCCTCGGCCGTATCATGATGGAATTAGGCATGACCAGATCCAGACTCGGAGTCATCGCCATCAGTGCTGCCGCGATCAACGACGTCGTCGGCTGGTTGTTGCTCGCGCTTGTGACGACCCTGGCGCTGTCCCATTTTGAGGCGGTTGCCTTCGTGATCAAGATTCTTTTAGTAATATCCTTCATCATCATCTGGATACTTGGCATTCGGCCGCTAATGAAATGGATGATCCGGCGCTTCAGCACAGGAGGAAAACTGACTCCGAATTTATTGGGAATCATCCTGATCAGCATATTCGTTTCCGGACTGGTCACCTCTTCATTAGGCATTTTTACGATCTTTGGCGGCTTTATCATGGGGGTCATTCTCCATGACGCAGATGAGTTCGCCAATGCGTGGGCTGAGCGGGTCTCCCCCTTTGTGCTAGTCTTCTTTTTGCCGATTTTCTTTACTTATACGGGCCTGCGTACCAATATTGGCGGATTGGATAGTGTGTCACTCTGGGGTTGGTGCGGACTGACCTTACTCTTTGCGACCGCAGGCAAGTTCGCCGGTGCGTATGGGGCGGCAAGGATTTCCGGCTTGAATCACCACCAGGCGAAGGTTATCGGCATCATGATGAATACCCGGGCGTTAATGGAATTGATCGTCATTAATGTGGGCTATGATCTTGGTGCCATATCCCAGCAGGTTTTCACCATGCTGGTGATCATGGCCATCTTCAGCACCATCATCACGACGCCTTTTCTCCGTGTCTGGTTACCCCGGGCCGGGATGCAACTACCCGCTCCCTCTCCCATATCCAATGGTCAAAAAACTATTTGACTCAAAGTTTACTGTCTTGACCAGCGACGCTGAAGCGATAGACGAACTCGCTCAGCTATTCCTGCGGACAGTTGCCGGATATCCCGTGGAGTATACCCACGACAACCACTCGTCCACTTGGTGCGATTTGGTCACGCGCCCCTCACTCCTGGCTCTCTCCCAGAACCTGCAGCGTTACCAAGCCATTGAACCCCGCGGGTTTAGTGGAAGGCGTCTTTTGTTTCTTTTGCTGCCGCTGGCGGCTGTTCACTCAGTTAGCCATAGTAGTTTGCTGTTACCGCCGGTGCAAAAATGACCCACTAGCGCCGGGGGAAAATTGACCCACCTTGGGCGAGAATGGCGGCTTTGAGCTGCCGACATGTTGACCCAGGAGCAAGCAGTGGAGATCAAAATATTGGCCCGACAGGGCATGGGTATCCGATCCATCGCGCGGGAGTTGGGGATATCACGCAACACGGTGCGTCGCTACCTGCAGGAGAACCCGGAGCCTGCCCGTTATCGCAGGCCGGCGGCACCGCCAACCAAGCTGGATCCCTTCAAAGCCTATTTGCAGGGGCGCATGGAAGCGGCCCGGCCGCATTGGATACCTGCCACGGTGCTGTTGCGGGAGATTCAGGCTCAGGGCTATGGCGGTGGATACACGCAACTCAAAGCGTATTTGGCACCCTTTCGGAAGCCCACCCCGGAGCCTTTGTTCCGTTTCGAGACGGCGCCAGGGCAGCAGATGCAGGCGGATTTCACTACCATCCGGCTGGGCCGAAATCCCCTCAGGGCCTTTGTGGCCACCTTGGGGTACAGTCGGGCCAGTTTCGTGCGTTTCTGCAGCCACGAAGACGGCGAATCTTGGCTGGAAGGCTTACGCTTGGCCTTCGCCTACTTTGGCGGAGTCCCCCGGCGGGTCCTCTTCGACAATGCCCGCAGCGTCATTCTGGAGCGGGATGCCTATGGGGAGGGCAAGCACCGCTGGCATCCCGGGCTGTTGAACCTAGCCGGCGAATATGGCTTCCAACCACAAGTCTGCCGCCCCTATCGGGCCAAGACCAAAGGCAAGGTGGAACGCTTCAACCGTTACTTGAAGGAAAGCTTCGTCACCCCGCTCTTGGCCACCCTCCGGAGTGCCGGACTGGTCCTGGACGTGGACACGGCCAATGCCCATGTGGGGCCCTGGCTAGAGAATGTCGCCCATCTGCGTGTACATGGCACGACGGGGGTCCAGCCCGCCGTCCGTTTGGTGGAAGAGCGACAGGCCTTGCTCCCTTTGCCTCTGCGCACCGCTGCCGCGACACCACGGACCGTCGAGAGGTCTGGACAAGTCCTGCCCCATGAAAGCATCCAGCATCCTTTGTGCGTCTATGACCGACTCCTGGAGGGCGTGGAATGAATCTCCAACACGATCGCATCCAGGCTCTGTGTCAGGAGCTCAAGCTTGAGCGCATCGGTGCGGACTGGATATCCCTGGCGCAAAGGGCGGCGGAGCAGGAAGACAGCTTCGCCGATTTCCTCGAGCACCTACTACAAACCGAGCACGATGCTCGGCGCGAGCGGAGCCGCCAGACACTCCTCAAAATGGCCAGCCTCCCGGCCATCAAGACCCTGGAGCAGTTCGATTTTGCCTTTGCTACCGGTGCACCGCGGGCCCAGTTGCAGGAGCTTTCGGCCCTGACCTTCCTGGAACGGGCCGAGAACATTGTCCTGCTTGGTCCCAGCGGAGTGGGCAAGACCCATATTGCCATTGCCCTGGCCTATCGCGCCGTGATGACAGGACTGCGAACCCGCTTCGTCACCGCCGCCGATCTCATGCTGCAACTCATGGCTGCCCATCGGCAGGACCGATTGCGGGAATACTTTAACCGCGTGGTCTCGGCACCGAAGCTGCTGGTCATCGACGAGATCGGCTATCTACCTTTCGGACGGGAAGAAGCCAACCTCTTCTTCAATGTGGTAGCCAAACGCTACGAGCGGGGCAGCATGATCCTGACCAGCAACTTGCCTTTCACCCAATGGGCTAGTGCCTTTGCCGATGATCAGACCTTGACCGCCGCCATGCTCGACCGTCTCCTGCACCATGCCCACATCGTGCAGATCAGCGGAGAGAGCTTTCGGCTGAGAAACAAGCGCCGGGCAGGAGCAACCAATTCACCAACAATGGTTACAGCGTAGCCATCACCAAGGAGCCAGGGTGGGTCAGTTTTCAACCGGCGTTTTTCGCCCAAAGTGGGTCAATTTTCAACCGGCGTTGACAGTTTGCCTCTGCTTCCGCCGTAGAGATGTATCCCAAGGGTCCGTAGGGCCCATGGCTGTTGTACCTTCGAACCCACTCCAACGTAGCCCATTCCACAGAAGAGCGCGTCTTCCAAGGTGTCAGCGATCGGCAATACGGCGCCATTTCGGGATCGGCGTAAAGGAGCCATCATGACAACACTATCCACTCCGTGAAAAAACGCCGCAGGGATACCGGTTACATCGCTACTCCCAGAGAAAAAACCAAGCATAGCGTCAGGGAAAACTCAGCGACTGTGAAGGTGGGTTGGACGATTACTGGCAGCGGGCTGATTCCTAACCGAGCTTGCGAGCTGATGTCCAAAGACAGTTGCTCCTAGCGAGATGAACGACTGCTAAAAAATCAGTGGGCTTTCTGTCCGTGGCTTAGCCGTGGCATACCTAGAGCGAAAATTCTGTCCGATTGCAACTACTGAATAATCACCGGAAACAAGCTTTACCCTACGATTTACATAGGTAACCTGGATTTGCTGAGAAGTCATGAGAAGCGAGGGATTTTCGCTGTTAATCACTAGGTCGGCAGTTCGAATCCGTCCCGGGGAGCGGAAGATCCATCGCCTCGTCAGGCTTCACCTCGGCGCAACAGAAAGGTCAATTCGTCGAAGCGTACAAGCTCCTCCTTACCCTCCTGGCTGCGAAGGTCTCTGGTCTCCAGTGTTTCTACAGACCATGCGGGTTCGTACAAGTTTCTGACTTCACTTTCCTCCACGGCAAAGGGCGGACCAGCTCGGGTGCCTTGCGGATAGTCCAGCGTAATCAGCAGCATGGGCGGACGATTGGGCAACAGATGGTGCAGCATTCGGGCGTATTCAGAACGCACTTCCGGCGGCAGGGCAATGAGCACTGCCCGATCGTAAACCGCCACGGTGTCAGTGAGATCCGCTCGCGAGAGGGCAAAAAAATCTCCGCAGAAAATTTCCAAAGCCCCACAATGGTATCGTTGAAAGGCGCCTTGGCGTTCAGATTCGGGTTCCAGGCCGTGCTCGGCAAAAAATGCCTCGACGGCAATTGGGCTGAGTTCGACCCCCCGTACCTTGTATCTCTGCTTGGCAAGCCACAGTAGGTCCAGGCTCTTGCCACAAAGCGGCACGAAAACCCAACCATTGCTACTTGCTCCCAGCTGACTCCAATGGCGTACGAGCTGTGGATGGAATTCCGAGCGATGAAAACCAATCCGATTTTCCTGCCAACGTTGCAACCAAGATTCTGCGCTCATTACCCTATTCCATTTTCCGCTGATTGGCCCTCAGCCAAGTCTCCAACTCACTGCGGGGCATGGGCTTGGCAAATAAATAACCCTGTAAACGGTCCACCCCTGCTCCGCGCAGGGCCTCGGCCTGATCCAAGTTTTCCACGCCTTCAGCAACCACTTTCAGGTTCAGGGCACGGGCAATCGCGATGATGGCTTCGATCATACGCCAGATTTCTTCTTGAGAATCGAAATCGCGTACAAAACTTTGATCAATCTTGAGGGTATCGAACGACAAGCGATGGAGAGTACTCAGGGACGCGTATCCGGTACCAAAATCATCCAGCGCCAGATGAAAACCGGCCTTCCCCAAGCGCTGCAGGCAATCACCGGCGGTTTGTAGGTTGGTCACCGCTGTGGACTCGGTCACTTCCACGCAGAGATTGTGGGGACCGAGTCCATGCTGGCGCAGATGTCCGATGAGCTTTGCCGGCAATTGATCATCGAGAAGTCCCGGTGGGAAGTTGATGGCGACATAGGCATCCGCTGGCACTACATCACCTTGGATCCACTCGCGAATCATCGGCAAGGAAGCATCGAGCATCTGCTCGGTCAACTTCCCGATCAATCCCGCCTCTTCCAGCAAAGGGATGAACTCGGCGGGAGAAACACGTTCGCCATCCTCGCGCTGCCAGCGGGCGAGAGCCTCGAAACCCACGAGCTGCCCATGGCCATGGACGATGGGCTGGAGCCAGGGTTGAAACGCACGATTTTTTACGGCAAGCGCCAATTCCGTACGCAGTTCTCGACGGCGTTTGCTGCGTTGCCGTAAGGCGTCATCGAAGCGATACAGGCCCAGTCCGAGTGCATCTGCTTCCTGCGCCGCCGCTTGGGCTGCCGCAAGGAGCACGTCTGCGGAAGGCACAAGTTCGCTCGGAGTCATCGTCGCGACGCCCGCCACCGCGGTACACGGTGGAAAGTACGGGGACCCGGCATTGACGATCGCTATGGCCCGGCGCGCCAAGTTCTCGCCAGAGACCGCCCCACCCTGCTCGGGCTGGGGTAAAAGCAGCAGGTGTTCCAACTGCTCTCCACTGCCGACCAGGCAACTCGGCAATTCCTGCGCGAGCGCTCTGCCCAGCGCAGCAACCGCGGCGCGGCGCCCTTCGTTTTTGTCCAAAAAATTTTCAAGGTTGGTGAGCTGCAGCAAGATGAGAGTCTGCTCGCTCTGTCCCACTGCCCCTGCCAGCACCGCCCGGCGCGCCAGCTCGTCCGTGAGATACAGGAGATTCGGCAAGCCGGTAAGCCGGTTGGTGTAACGCAGGTGACTGATGTGGGTATGCGTGCCAGCGCAATACGAACACGATCCATCGTCAGACCGCAGAGCGGCGCCGCGGGTGAGCACCCAGCGGTACCGGTCATCGTCGCCAAGCATTCGGTACTCGCAGTGGAAGTCGGTCTGTCCGGGCGTATGCAGAAACCGCACCAATTCCGCCTCTACCCGTGGGCGATCGTCCGGGTGAATACGTTGCAGCCACTCCGCGCTGGGATCCGTACGCGCGATAGATGCACCGCCGAGCAGTTCGCTCCAGCGCGCCGAATGCTCCATAAGATCGTCCGGCACGAACCACTCCCAGATGCCATCATTGGCTCCGGCCAAAATCAGCTCTTGGCGGACCCGTGCTTGCTGCAATTTCTGGTGGGAATGGCTGAGGCTCAAACAGGACCGAAGGCGGGCACGTAAGGTAGTAAAGTCGATGGGCTTACTGACATAGTCGTTGGCGCCCAGGGCGAACGCTTCGGCGAGATGGTCCTCTTCATCAAACGCTGTCACCATGAGGACCGGCAGGACATTGGCCGTATGCGTGCTGCGGATCCGCGCCAGGACCTCGAGCCCCGTCAGCCCCGGCAGACCGATGTCCAGCAGGATAGCTGCCGCTTGTTGTTTCTCCAGCCAAGTCAGGGCGGCTATACCGTCTGCCACCCCCTGCGCTTCCCAGCCCTCACGGGAAAGCCTGCGCAGCAAAAGGGCACGGCTGGCGGAGTCATCCTCGACGACCAGAATGGGTGCCGGCAGGGAAATCGATTCAAAAGTCACGACGTTACCAATTCCTTGATGGACTCCAGTAGCTGCTCAAAATCTATGGGTTTGCTCAGGTAGGCCTGAGCCCCCAAAGTCAGCGCCCTCTCCCGTTCACCGCCCAGGGAATGGGCGCTCAGTACGATGATCGGCACCTTTTGATCAGCCTCGCGAATGCGTTCGATGGCCTCCCAGCCATTCATCTCGGGCATGGCAAGATCCATCAGGATGATCTGCGGGCCATGCGCCTTGACTGCCTGCACGGCGATGTGGCCATTTTCGGCCTCGATGACCGTAAATCCCCGGCGCTGCAAGCGACGGCTGAGCATATCGCGATTTCGTGCGTCATCCTCAGCGAGAAGCAGATTCATCGTCCCTCTCCTCCGGCTGTCGACGAGAGCGGCAGAAAAAGATGGAAGGAGGAACCGATCCCCAGATGGCTCTCCACCTCGATACGTCCCCCGAGCAATTCGATCAATTGACGGGTAAGAGCCAGACCAAGCCCGGTGCCGCCAAAGCGACGGTCGATGTCGTCCTCGGCCTGCACAAAGGCATCGAAGATACGATTCATTGCCTCGGGGCTGATACCAATACCCGTGTCCGAAACTGTCCATCGGACGTCGTCGTAAACCCGTTGCACGCGCAAAGTGACGACGCCATCGCGAGTAAACTTTGCTGCATTGCCGATCAGATTGAGGAGACATTGGCGCAGTTTGCCGCTATCGGTGTCCAATATGGGGAGTTGCGCATCCAGCTCCAGCGCAAAGCGATTGCCATTGCCTTCCACCAGCGGCCGCGCAACATTGCCCACCGCGCGCGCCAACTCGGCGGGGTGGACGGGTTCTCTATGTACCCGTGTCTGGCCAGCCTCGATCCGGCTCATATCCAGGACGTCATTGATCAGCCCCAGCAGATGCCGGCCGGCATCGCGGATTGCCTGGAGATCGCTGCGACTGTTTTCGGCTGCTACGCCATCATCGAGCTCCTCGAGGATCAGCTCACTGTAGCCGATAATGGCATTGAGGGGGGTGCGTAGTTCGTGGCTCATGCCGGCAAGAAAACGACTCTTGGCCAACGATGCCGCCTCGGCGGCCTGACGGCGCTCTTCCAGAGTTCTTTCTTGCGCCCGTTGCTCGCGAATGTCGCGTAACAAACCGACAAAACGGCGTTGCTCGTGGACACAAATTTCAGCGACGGCAAGATGCACGGGTATCCGAGTCCCATCACGCCGACGAACCTCAACCTCTCGTCCGACGCCAATGACGCGTCTCTCACCGCTTTGCAGGTAGCGAAGCAGATAGTTATCGTGCTCATGAGCGTAAGGCTCCGGCATGAAAACCTTGATGTTGCAACCCAGGAGGCTATCGTCTGTGGCCAGCAATTGCCTGGCCGCAGGATTGGCTTCCAGAATGGTACCGTGGGCATCGATCACGATCAGTCCATCGAGCAGAGTGTCCCAAGTTGCCTTGAGCAAAGCAGAGCGCTCAGCCACGCGCTGATCGAGATCACGGACATTGGCCTGTTCGCGATCGAGAAGCCGGGCTACGGAATCCAGCAGAAAATTGATCAGCAGCACCAGTTGTTCGATATCAGGATCGGCAACTTGCGCGCGGACAGTGAAATCCACCCGACCGTCCACGGCCAGACAAAGCTGATTACTGATTTCGTGTAGCGCTTGGCGCAACGGATCTGGGTCACCAATCTTCAATGGGAGTCATCCTTGGCGCTGAACTGCAGCTGAAACGCACACTCGGTATCACCGCGCTTCCGACATTGGAGAACGTCGATCTGCACCTGCTGTCCATAGTGTTTGCCAAACTCCTCGGCCAAGGCGATGTACAGGCCGCAATAGCGGTTGGGAGAACGATAAAAAACGAGCAATTTTCCTTCCGGACCTTCCTCCACGGCAAACTTGTCGTTGACCGCATCGCGTTTTGCCGTATCGCGCAGGCCCGAGGCTAGCATGTTGTGGATCGCTGGCTGACGTGCCAGGAACTCGCGAGCATCGGCCGATACTTGGAAAAAAGTTGGGAAGCGGGTGAAGGTTTCCGCGAGAAAAAACCGCGCGTAGATACGAAATGCCTCGTCCTGATCCACGCCCAGCACGAGGCAGGCATTTTTCAGGAGCTCGTTGACTTCCTCGTTATCGTAATCGGTATCGAGGCGATATTGGAAATCCGGCGCGAGTCCGGTGCGTCGTTTGACCTCCGCCAGCGCCTCGTCACCACCCACCTGCTGGACCATATCCAACAGCACTTTCTGAATCAGGCCAATCATGCGCTGCCACCTGTGCCGTGCAGAATGATGCGATTGCGTCCATCGCGCTTGGCCTGCAGCAAGGCTTGGTCGGCCGCCCGCAGCAGATCATCCGGGCTGGACATCTCTGGTGTACGTTCGGCAACACCGCCGCTGAGGGTGATGGATGGGAAGTCGCCGGCCAATTTCTCTACCGCCCTGCGGAGCCGCTCGCCAAGCTGCGCGGCCTCCTCTGCGCTGCTATTGCTGCACACGACCACGAACTCCTCACCCCCCCAGCGTGCCACTCGGTCACTGCTGCGGACGTGATCTTTCAAGATCTTTGCCAGGGCTCGTAACGCACGGTCGCCGGTGTCGTGACCATGTTCATCATTGACCTGCTTGAAGTGATCGACATCGAGCATGACGACAGCCAGACGGGAAGCATAGCGCCGGGAGCTTTCCCAGGCTTCCTCGAGATACTGGTCGATACTACGACGGTTGCTCAGGCCGGTCAGGTCGTCCTGCGCGGCGGCCTGTCGCAGCGCCTCATTCAACAGAAGGAGTTCGCGCTGACTTTCACGAACTTGGTATTGTGCCTCTTCGAGCGATTGGGTGAGTTCGACGGCATCGCGCGCATTTTTGAGTTTGGCCAGTAGCAAGTTCCGGGAAACCGGCTTTTCCAGAAAGTCGTTGGCACCAGCATCCAAGGCCTGTACCGTGTGTTCACCATTCATGACGGCAGAAAGTACCAGCAGATATACCCGTCCGCCAAACTGTTTGCGCAGACACTGGCAGAGGCCCGCGCCATCCATGCCCGGTAGTACCCAGTCGAGAATCAGAATCCGGGGCAGGAATTGCTGAATGAGCTCCATCGCCGATTCCGCATCGCTGGCTTCCAGCACTTCATATCCGGCGGGCTCCAGCATGCGCCGAAGCAGCGTGCGGCTGGCAACGTCGTCGTCGACGACCAACACCCGGACCGCGCGGCCGGCACCGCTGGCGCGCCCCACCAAGGGCATTGCTTCGGGATGACTAAGCTGCTGCAGTCGGCTGCGCACATCGGCTGGTGGATCGATCTCGAAAAGATCGGCGAGATCTTGCCACTCACCTTCGATCTCCGTGCGGATCCGGTCCATCAGGTCATTGTGCGGTCCGAATTTGGCGAGCAGCCGCTCTGGCGGCGGGGCATTCTCCGCACAACTGCCGTCAGCGTAGCCGCCAAACCAACGTGCGATATTCAGCATCGCCCGCAGCTCCTGACTCCGAAGCGTATGACTGCCGGCATCGGCGTCGTCGGAACTCACGGCCTCTGCCATGAAGCCGGGAAGCCCCCAACGCGTCAGCAGTGCGGCGCTGAGCTGTCGGTGATCAAAGCCAAACTCGGCCTGTTCCTTTTCCAGCCGCTCTACCAGATCGCTGCTGCTTTCCAGAATACGGCCATAGGGCTCGTGGACGGCACAGGCCAGAATCAGGGCACCGATGTCGGCCAGCAACCCGACAGTGAAGAGCTCGGTGGGCGACCAGGCACCAATTGCCTTGGCGAGCGCCTGCAAGGCCGTTGCGCGTATGAGGGCGGCACTCCAGTAACGGGGCAAATCGAAGAAACGGGAGAGGGCCGGTCGCTGCTCCGTCAGAGAAAGACCAATCGCCAGCCGAGCAAGCACCGCCAAGCCAATGCGCATGACCGCATCTTCGATGGCGACCACTGGACGCAAACCCCGGTAGAGCGCCGAGTTCGCGAGCTGCACAGCCTTGGCGGCAAGGATGGGATCTCGCCGCACCCTTTCGGCAATGTCGCGTACGGATACCTCCGGCCGATCAAGCATCTCGAGCAGCTCCAAGGCCAAGCGGGGCGGCGAGGGGCAGTCGCAATCATCCAGATAGCGCAAAAAATCATCCATGGTCATGGCTGGGCCGCACCCTCACTGTAGAGAAACCGCCGAATCATGCGTATCTTGGAAACGCATTTCCATCCTGACAACTTGCAACTCCCCATTCGTTCACCAGCTTTCGGAGCAGGTCACGCCGTTTTCGTGATACTCCGAACGCAAGTGCAGGGTCACGATTTTCCGACCCGTGACGGATTCCACGACCCCGTCGATGAGGCCAAAGCCAAAATGGCAGAGGGCGTGGTTGCCGGCAGGAATTCCCTGCTCGCGCAAGGTGAGCCCGATCTTGCAACCCACAAGCTCTGCTTGGCCATCCAGCAGACAGACTCCTTCCATGAATTCCTTGTTACGGAAGAAGTCGGACACCAGGGCCCGTGCCTCCTCGACGCTTTTACCGGCATGGCCTTCTCCAATTTTTTTGCCCAGTTGTCTGCCGGCAAAACGAAAGACGCTGACGGCGCCCTTATCGCCGATCAGCACGCCCACCTGATTGGCAATGCTGTAGAGGAGCTCGACCACGTCCTTGGTATCCATCGCACATTGCTTGACCTGCTCTGTCATCAAATGTCTCCCGCAATCCGTTCCAGGACTCAACAACCCCCAAAATCACAAACAATTCCGTTCTACAACCACTTCGGAATATGCGTCTCCTTGGGCAACACAACGGGTCTGTCGGCCCCAGAATCCCCCTTTGCTGCGGTTCACCTGATAATAGAAGTCCAGGGTGAGATCCGGTTTGGTGGTAATATCCGCCGTATAGAGCAGATTCATCAGCGAGGCGCCGATTCCGGTCATCAAATAATCGATGGGGTGGTCGGAGTAACTGCCGTAGATGCGCAGATAGCCGAGTGATTCATAGGGATACCAGGCGCGCAACACCAGCCGTTCATTGGGGATGATCTCGGCAATACGCCAGATTCCCCAACCCAGGGCATTGATGCAGGCGATGATCCCTGCCAGCCAATCCTCTTTGCTATGCAGCTGGGGGACAACGAGCTGGTACCAGGGATCGGAGCGCATGATCCCCCCCATCGTGTTGAAGCCGCAGATATGTCCTGCTTCGATCAGCAGGGTTTGCGCCAAGGCCTTGCCCTGTAGGTGGCAAAACTTGTCTTTGTAGTAAAACAGGGCGGGATACTCATACCAGAGCATCTCCCCCAGGTATTTGTGGGTGGACAAGGCCTGCGCCAATGCTTCCTCGAAGCGAAAGGAGACCAGGTTGTAGTAGTCGGCATAGTGCCGGGTCAGGTAGACACCGAAGGCCGGGATCAGGCCGTTTTCGTCACCGGACAGAGGGAGTGTTCCCACGGCGCCGATGATGGCGTCCTCGTCTACATGGAGACTCTGCGTGCGCGGCGATATCTGCGCGGCCCCTTCTGGTAGAATCGGCTGCGAGATGGCCGGGGTCCGGAGCGGAAAATCTCCTTCGAGACGGGGGATGATCCGGAAAACCGTGGCATCGCCGCCTTTGGAAATGGGTTCAGGGCTGGTCTGAATGGCTCCCTGCAGGGGACGCTCCTGGATGGCGGAAAGGCTGCCTACGGCAAAACCCAGGTCAAAATATTCGCCAGGACTGCGACGCACTCCATAGTTCAGGCGCAGGGCACTTCCATAGTGGGAGTGGGTCTCGCGGACATCCATCCATTCCCCTGTGCTCTGATCGACATGCGTGAAGTCCAGATTACCGAATCCACAGTAGCGGTAGAGCGTTTCTGCACAGGCAGTTCGCTCTTCCAGCCTCCATTCAGGATGCCTGGCAAAAATCCCTCGCAACTGGCGAAAGACGACTTCGGTAGCGGCGTCTTGCAGGATTGGCTCATGGGCAATGTAATGACAGTCTTCCACCACGAGCTGCAGAAAGCGGTTGTAGTGGTTGCAATGGAAGACCATCGGCTCTCCATCGAGAACCACCACCCCGCTGTGATCGTCGCGAACTGGTTGGCACGCGTACATAACAAGGGGACCCCTGGCATATCTGTGGACCAACGACTTAGATAGGCGAGATTTCGGGATCCTGCCGTTCGGCTCAGCCCTCCAGCGTCCTGATCTTTTGACCCAAACCTTGGACATCAGCATCGGCGGGCAGCACGATCATCAGCAGGGTGTCAGCGCTCTGAGGAAGAAACAGGGCGGCATGATCCTGGCAGCGGATGATGATCTCCTGCGTTGCACATTCGGCAAGGCCGGAGCCAACATGTTCCGCCAGCCGCATTACCGCCGCTCCCGCCACGCCGATCAGCCGCTCGTCGGCCACTTTTTCCCCCGCGTAGTGCAGGATGGCTCCATCACTGGAAATCACGGCAATACTGCGAACGCTCGCTACAGCAGCGTGGATCTTTGTCGACAGCTTTTGAAATCTCTCTGGATTCACAGCGCTTCTCCTGAGCGGATAGGAAATTGGAATGCTTCTTCATTCAGCAGGTCCGGACCACATTCCAGCTCCGCAAACCAATCGAGGAAGGCACGGACGGTCTCCTTGCCTTTGAAGGAAGCGCCATGTTGCGGCACGATCCAGTCGACATCCATACTGCGCAGCATCTGTGCCCAGAGTCGACAGACCTTGTTGCCACCCATGTAGCGGCGATGGAAGGCATCCATGCCCGATCTCGCGCGGTGCGCATGAAAGGCGTCGGCACCCTCGATGGGAGTCATGGCTTCCTTCCCGCTCACCAGATTGGCACCAATATCTCCGGAAAACAGGATCCTGCTCCGTGGATCGTAGACCTGAAAATTGCCCACCGAGTGCAGATAGTGGGCAGGAATGAGATGCAGGTCTTGTCCCGCGAGGGAAACCATGGCGCCTTGCGCGGGAATGCCAATGACCCGTCCGGCGGTCATTCCTTTGGAGCAGAAGTGTGGCAGAAAGCGTGTCCATTCCTGGGCAATGAGAATCTTGGCATCGGTGATCAGGAGCCAGCCATTGGCCGAGGCAACGATGTCCGGATCTTCGTGGGAGGCAAAGACATAGTCCAGATGTGCCGGCAAAAAATAGTCGGCCATGCCGGCAAGGAGGTTTTTGTAGGTCAGATTGCCTCCTGGGTCGAGCAGCATCCCCTCACCCTGGTGAACAATCAGAAACTGGTTGGCCTGAATGCCCTCCCCCTCCACCAGGTCCGTAAACGCGACACATTTATGTTCACCGTCATCGTACAGCAATACGCTCATACATATCTTTCCTATTCCAGATAATCAGACGGCAAGATATTTAGTATAATCTAATATGATTGCAAGGCGGTTGGCAGCAGCTCCGCAGGCATCTTTCCCTGCCTCGAACAAACCGGAAAGCACGGCGAGCAGCATCGACCGGCGTACGCGGGGTGATCCTGCAGCCAGACACCGGTGCCAGGGTATCGAGCTTATGTCTCCGGCACGAAAATCCGCAGGATGCGAGGGTTCTTCCGTGCGTGCAGCAAGGCCATTGCGATGTGCCCACCCCAATATCCCCAGAGCAAATTGGCAACCAGAGAATGGATGCTCTTGGGTAGGGCATAATAGGTAGCGGCGGGTTTCACTCCGTGGGCAGAAAAAATCAAATAGAACATCAAAATGCCCGTAAGCCCCATCGCCGTAACCACGAGAATACCCAATCCATGCACAAAGCCGGGCAACCCGCCGCGCATCCCACCCTCGGGCAGGCTTCCTTGCAGGGCACCGCGCATATCCATCCAAATTCGTTCACGATGTATCCCCAGATAGGGAAACAGATGCAAGCGAAGCTCTCGCGACAGACAAATCTCTCGCCAGAACAGGAGGATGACCAGAAAGGTTGTGGTACCCAGAAGCATATGCGCCCAGTACAGCACATGCTGATACAGGGCAACACCCACATGCTTCCAGATCGCATGCATTTTCAATTGACTGAACAATTGGAATGTCACTAGGATCGCCAGGGCCAAATGTAACCATTTTAATGATAAGGGCCAAGATTGCTCTTCCATGGTTTTCTCTCAGCAGAAAAGGCGCCAACATCCACGATATCGGCGCCAAGCATAATACACGATCAAAAGTGCGCGGAGATACTGCCGAACACCGTGAGTGGCGCACCTGGCAAGGCCAAAACCTGGCCGGCCGAATTCCCACCCAACAAGCCACCAGCCGTAATGTACTGGAATTCGTTGTAGTGATTATTGGTGAGATTGAGAATATTCAGGCTCAAATCGACATGCCGTAGGAACGGTACCATGCCAACCGTGGGGATTTTCTCGTCGATACCGAGATTGAGGGTACCATAGGCAGGCATTTTCTCCGTACTGGGCATACCAGCATTATTAAACATCGATTGCGCACCCACATACTGATACCACAGACGCGGCTGCAGCACGGTTCCCGCCAAAGGCAGGCGATAAATCACACCAATGTTGAAGGTCTTGTTGGGAACATTCGATACCGGCAGGCCATTATAGGAGACCCCACCGGTGACGTAGTGACCGAAAACCGCCTTCTCGAAGTTCGCATTCATGAACAGATCGAGGTTATACAAAATCTCGTCATCCAACGCCAGATTCACGCCCTGATAGATGGAATCGCCATTGGCATCGCCAATATAGTTCCCGTTGCTGTCATAGAGAGGAATATACTGATTGGTATAGTGGAGATGATAGAAACTTGCGGTAAAGAGGAAATGATGCAGAAATGCCGCATGGTCAAAGTGGATCTTGACACCGGCATTATAATCAGCGCTGCGCTCCAGGTTATAGATGGGCGCTGTTGACTGATAAAGCCCACCGCCGCCACCCACTTGTGGCTCCTTGTAGGCTTCCGCGTAACTGGCAAAGAGCGCCAACCACGGAATGGGACGCCAATTGAAATCCAGCGACGGCTCCACCTGGGTAAAACTCCTACTTGCTGCTGGCAGAACACCCTGATTATTCTGCGGATACAGGGCATACGCCTGTGCAAAGTCTGTCTGCCCAGAGGGGGTATAGCGGGTCTGATAATTGATGACACGGACTCCTGGGGTGATGTGCAGATTTTCCATCGGGTTGATCCGATCCTGCACGAAGGCAGCGAGATCGGTCTGCTGGAAATAATCACTACGATAGTGGGCGTTGGGTACAAGTCGCGATCCAAAGTATGGCGCATTGGTGTTGTAGAACGCGTTTCGAGTGTTGTAGTCACTGTTCAGGAAAAATCCGCCAAAACTTACTTCGTTATACGGAAGCTTAGCGGTGAGGAAGAGCTTGTCTCCATACACCGCGTCATGGGGATTGTTGTACTCATAGAGGTTACTCGGGTTGCTTAGGCCATAGTTATTGTAATGGAAGTGTAAACGATGGCCGTAGCGGTACCAGATCATGTTGTGCAGCGACCAGATCTTGTCCAGGTCGACATTCAGCTTACTGTACAAGAGCCAAGTACTGTTGCTGTCCTGCTTATACCAAACGTCGTTGGGTAAGGAGGAGTAGAAGCCACTCGTTGCCTGACTGTACAACGGCGAGTTCGCAGTGCCATTCAAGGTCACACCGGCAATGGGATTGACTGGAATGGGTACCGGACGATAGCCAGAACCTTTTGCCAAATACGCACCCACAGAAAAATCACCATTACTGAAGGTCTTTCTCGTCTTCAAGAACCACGCATAACTGTAACTGGGGTTATTGAAACCGTCAGGGCTTTGCCGATAGCTATTCGATGAACCAGCGCCTCCGGCCAGAATTGTCGACCATCCATCGACGTTGCCCGTGCGAATGTTGAAAACGATATTTTTCGAATCATAGCTGCCATAGGTGAGCTTGATATCGCCACCGGGCTTGGCAGTTGGCTGCAGCGGCACGAAATTGATTTGACCGCCGATATTGTTATACCAGCGATTCTCTGGGTTACCTGGACCATAGGTAATGCCAATGCCCTGCAGGATCCCGGTCTGTGGAACCTGAGGTGATTGCCACAAGCCGGTAGACGGGTCAACCATCGGCACACCATCGAAGGTTACGGAAAGACTACCATCATCGATCTGACCGCCAGAAAAACCGCCCCAGCCCTGCTTGATGCCGTTGATACTGATGGAAGTCTTGGTCGCGCCACTGGAGCCATACCCAGATACACCAACACCGGGAGCGTAACTGAGGGCCTGGGCACTCCCACCCATGGGACCCGCAGCGGCCATCTGCGCCTTGTCGAGCACCTTGATGGATTGTCCAGAAGTGAAATTGTGTTTCTGGGTGAGACTCCTGGCTTCCTTGCTGCCAAGGTCGCTAGTAGCGGCAACGGCGGCACTGACTTCGCCAATGGAAATCGTGGATTGCGTAGGAGCAGTAACGGAATCTTCAGCGTGGGCAACGCCGATGAACAGGAAACCAGCGGCAGCCATCGCCGCGCGCAGGACAGAGGGCGCCCCACGGTGGGGACGCGAAGATACAAAATTTGTTGACATGCGATTAACCTCTCGTAGCTGGGCGTTGTATTGCAACAAACCATTTGGTCGTACAACAACCAAACACGAGAGAAGCTAGCACATTATTATTACAATTTTATGAACCTTTTATGAACTTTTTGTGACAGTCAATTGTTGCTGCGAGTTTTTCTATCCGCTGCTTCCGCGCGAATTTAGCGCCCATCAATTAGCAAAAAATTAGGAATCGTTCGGCACCCAGATGTATAGCCAATGGCATGGACCAGGGCCATCTTGCCTGCTATCGTTTCGCCACCCGCTACATTGCAAAGGATACCCAATGAAACTCTCTCTGCTCCGTCGTGGCATCGCCGTTGCCCTTGTTCTGCTCCCATTGAGCTCCATGGCCGATTCTGTCAACTTTGCCCTAGTGAAAAAAATCACCTTGCCTACGGTCGATGGCCATGGCGACCTACTTCGTTATGACCCCGGTAACCAACAAATCTACGCCTCCATGGCCCGTAGCGGTGGCGCCGTCATCAACACCAAGACCCATAACATTTCCCATATCATTCAGGGCGGGATAGAGAATCCCTCGGGAATGTCTTGGGATAAAAACTACGTCTATTGGACATCTAATGCCAAATCCCATGGTCATCCAGACGATCAGATTTATGTCGTTTCCAAGCAGAATTGGAAAGTCGTGTATCATTTCCATCCCGTCGGATTAACTCCCGATGCCATCTATGCCAATGAAAAAAACCATCGTTTGTACGTCGTGATGAACGATAGCAACTGGATCGATATCTACAGCCTTGGGGAAAAACCGGTGTACCTGGGCCAAATTCCGCTCTACCCCACATCTGGCAGCGGCCCAGATGTCGGCGTGCTGCGCGCCAAGGCGAATCTTCTCTACATTCCTGATGACTCCTGGGAAGAGACCATCGATCTAAAAACCAACAAGATCATCGCCAAGGTAAATACCGCGCTGCCGGGATCGGTGGGAGAAAGCTCGCACACCAAGGGTCAGGTATATGACGAAAAAACCGGCGATCTGTGGGTCGGTACCACGAAGGGCGGCATTCTCGTCCTAAACGCCAGCAACCTGAAAATCATCAAACGCCTGCCCTCCAAAGCAGGAATCGATGAGGTTGCCCTCGATCCCAAATATCAATTGATTTACGCCTTCGAGAGCAAAGGCAAGGGATTCAACGTGTATAACGCCAAGACCCTGCAACTCGTGGGTTTTGTCAAAACTGGATACCTCAGCACCCACACCGGTGCAGTCAATCCCCAAACCCACGAAATCTATGCCTATGCAGGGATGGATCACACAATATTCGTCTATCGACCAATCTCGTCCAAACCTTGAGTTTTAGGTAACGGTGAATTGCCCCATCATGCCGTTGTCCTCGTGCTCCAACATGTGACAGTGGTACATGTACGGAAATTCCTCAGTGGCTTTCTGGCCAAAATGGGCAATGAAACGCACTGTTTCCTCGCGGCGGATGAGCAGGGTGTCCTTCCACCCACGCTCCGTCGCCGGAGGAGGTGCACCATCGCGCGCGAGAATCTGAAAGGATGTCCCATGCACATGGAACGTGTGCGCCATTTCGGCTTGATTTATTATTTCCCAGATCTCCGTGCTTCCGAGTCGTAATCGCTCGTTGATCACTGACATATTCATGCTAGCGCCATTGATTGAGAACAAGGGCTCCCCCCCAATTCCCAATGACATTCCCCCCGGGCCAGCATAGCGGACCTGCTGCATCGCTTTGCGCAATTCGGGCATGTCCTGGCGCATCGCCATGCCCCGCAGTACAAAACGACGCGCAGGTGCATCGGGGCGCAAACGCGGAATATCTACCAATTGCTCTGGCAACGTCCCTCCGGGCTGCTGCGCCGGGCGCACACGAATGGCCAAGAGAGGGAAGTTACTGCGATCATACTGGTCGCTGTCCATGGGCCGCAGACTCAAGGCAGGGACCACACTCCCGGAATCACTGCGAAGGTAGAGCTCTTTCCCGGCCAGACGACGCAAATCGATCAGGATTTCCGCTCGCTCCGCCGGCGCGAGAAGCAAGCGCTGTACGGCGACTGGTGCCGCCAGATAGCCCGCATCACTGGCAATAACGTAAAATTCGCGATCTTCGGAAAAGGCAAAATTGTAGAGGCGAGCGTTGGAGGCATTGAGCAGTCGCAGCCGCAGCCATTGGGCGGGCGCCTCCAGAACCGGCGATTCCCTACCGTTGATCAGGAAACGATTGCCTTTCATGCCCATCACATCCATGGCCATTGGCATGTACTGCAAAGTTCCAGAGTCGTCTAGCAAGCGATCCTGTACGATCACCGGAATGTCATCGACACCCCAGTCACGTGGCAACCCGAGAGCCGCGTCGGTACCGTCCTGCACCAGATACAAACCGGCTAGGCCGGCATAGATATGGGGACCAGTGCGGGAGGCGGGGTGCGGGTGATACCAAAGCGTTGCTTCAGGCTGCGCAAGCTGATATTCGTAGCGCCAGACCTTTCCTGGAAGAATCAGGCTCTGCGGCCCTCCGTCCATACTGCCCGGCACGTGGGCGCCATGCCAGTGGGTCGTGGTGCTCTCCGCAAGGGTATTATGCACCCAGAGGCGCACCGGCTGATGACGGGGAATCAGCAATGCCGGCCCCAGAAGCCCGCCATTGTAGCCCCAGGTAGGCGTGTGCAAACCAGAGCAGAGCTGGCTCGTTCCCGCACCAATCCGTAAGTGGAATTCCCGCACGCCATCAGCGGCCAGATGACCCGTATACTGCGGCGGAATGGGTAAGGGCGCAGAAAAGTGCGGTTTCGGTAGCGCCGCGGACGGAGCGGACATCCGCATCCCCTCCATGTTTTTCTTGCCAAGGGCCACAAGGGCAGTCAGACTCAGCAGACCACCGCCACCAAGGGTCAGAAACTGCCTACGAGAAAGCGGGAAAAGGGGTTCTTTCGACATGTTGACACCCTATGAGTTGAGAAACGTGGCGATAGGTCCACCATAACACTTGAAAGAAGTAGAAAGTCAACTGTCGTTTTCCCGACTAATTGCTAGCTAATACTCCTGCTGCACACTCTGCACCGTGAACGCATGGGGCGTTCTCGGAAATGTTGGAGGGTAGCGTGAAAAAGCAGATCATCATTGGGTTGGTTCTCGTGGGTCTGGTTGCCAGTGGTTCCGCACTCGCGTTCAAGGGCGAGCAGTACAGTAAGGAGGCTAAGGTGAGTCTGACCGAGGCTAAAGCGATTGCCAGCAAGGCCTTCCCAGGCAAGATTACCGACGTGGAACTAGAGAAGGAGGCCGGCGGTAGCGGCCTGCGTTACTCTTTCGATATTCAACGTGGTACGGTAACCCACGAAGTGGGAGTGGACGCGGTCACGGGCAAGGTCCTGGAAAACTCCATCGACAACGGCAAGGATTGAGTAACAGGCGTCTGTACGGTTGACGAGGGCAATCAAGGCCAATGCGACTCTTGTTGGTAGAAGATGACGAAATGCTGGGAGAGGCCCTCGTCCTTGCCCTGCGCGAGGGTGGTCACGCGGTGGACTGGGTGCGTAGCGCCCGGGCCGCGGGTGCCGCCCTCACCCCTCCTGAGCACGAAGTCTTGCTCCTAGATCTCGGTCTTCCCGATGGGGAGGGTCTGGATCTCTTGCGTGCCTTGCGCGCCCAGGGAAGCGCGATTCCCGTACTTATTCTTAGCGCCCGGGACGCCGTCGAGACCCGTATCGAAGGCCTCGATACCGGTGCCGACGACTACCTGATCAAACCCTTTTCGAGCAGGGAGCTGCTGGCCCGCCTGCGCGTTTTGCAGCGACGGCAAGGTGGCAGTGGGCAAGTTCTGCTCAGCAATGGCAAGATTCATCTCGATCCGAGCAGCCACGAGGCCTGGCGGGAAGGAGCAGAATCCCAGCGACAACGCCTGGGGCGCCGGGAGTTTGCCCTGCTCAGCGCCCTACTGCAGAAACCCGGACGCATCCTCAGCCGGGAAGAGCTGGAGACGCGCATCTACGGCTGGGGCGAAGAGGTGGAGAGCAACAGTATCGACTTCCTCATCCATGGCCTGCGCAAAAAATTGGGCAGCGACGCCATCAAGAACCTGCGCGGTGCCGGCTGGCTGGTAGAGAAGTACGGATGAGCACTGCGGCTCCTTCGCTGCAGCGGCGTCTCTTCTGGACCTTGAGCTTTTGGCTCATCCTCGGCGGGGTCATTGCCGCCGCCGTAGACTACGGTTTGGCCTACGAAGACGCCAAACACCTGCAAGATGCGACCCTGGCCGAAATCGCCCAATGGGTCGATCCGGCCCATCTGCCCCAGCACGATCTGCGTGCGCCTTGGTTTCGGCACAAGCAAAATCATATCGATCACGACGAAGAGTTTGGTAGGGTGATCGTGGAGCGGGTTGGCATCGATCAGAATAATGATGCGCTGCCGATCCCTTCGAAGTGGAAACCCGGCTTTCATCATCTGCAGGCAAAGGGAGAGCACTGGCGGGTATTCCTTGCTGCGTTGCCTAGCGGCGATCGCCTTGCCGTCGCCCAGCCCATCTCGGTACTACAGGAAGCCGCCTGGGACGGGGCACAGCAGAGCATCTGGCCGATCCTATTGCTGCTGCCGATCGTCCTTCTTGCCCTGCGCTGGCAGGTCTATTCCGTGTTTCGTCCTCTGCGCCGCCTGGCACGGGAATTGTCGGCACTACAGCCGGACAAGGCACAAATCCGTCTGCCAAGCACCCCGGTGCCGCGCGAGCTGTTGCCCTTCTGGCTCGCCATCCAAGAGTTGCTGCAACGGGTTGCCGATCTGATGCAGACGGAGCGCCGCTTCATTGCCGACGCCGCCCATGAATTGCGCACGCCCCTGGCTGCCCTCTCCTTGCAGGTCGAAAATGCCGAACGCGCCGCCAGCTGGGATAGCTGCAGGCAGCGATTGCAGCAGGTAGACGCGGGTCTGGCACGCAGTCGCCATCTCCTCGATCAACTGCTCACCCTCGAGCGCCAACTTGCCGGCACGGAAAAGCGGGAAAGCATCGAACTTGGCGAATTGCTGCGGGAAATCCTTGGGGATCGCCTTCCAGTAGCGGAAAGCAAGGGCATCGATCTCGAATTGCAGATGCCCTCTGGCCCTTTGCCCCTTTACACCGAAGCCCTCGCGCTACGTGTACTGATCAGCAATGTTCTGGACAATGCGCTACGTTACGCGCCAGCCAAGAGTCTGGTAGCAGTACGAGTGCAGGCACACGAGGACACGTTGCAACTGGAGATTGAGGACGAAGGTCCGGGTATCCCCCCCGCCCAACGTGAGCTGATCTTCTCCCCCTTCCATCGCGCCGCGGATGCCGAGGGCGAAGGCACTGGCCTTGGGCTGGCCATTGTTGCCGCCGCCGCCAGGCGGCTGGGCGGCAGCATCGAATTGCGCGATGGTCACGCAGGTCGAGGGCTGCTGTTTCAGTACCGCCAGCCCTTAGCCGGAATGCCCCCAGCCGGTGTCGCATGAGAGGAGCACGTTCTCTATCGCTTGCCACGGGGATGCTGCTGCTCAGTGCTTGCGCCAGCTACCATCCGCTGCCACTGTCCACGCAGATCCCGCAGCCCAAGAGCCTCAGCGAGGCACTCGCCGCGGCCAACGCTGGAAATCATCTCCACACTGACGCAATCAATCTTCATGCCCCCCTGTCGGGCACGGCACTGGCGCAAATCGCTATCCTGCTCAATCCGCAACTGCGTGCTACCCGCGCCAAGCTGGGAGTTGCGAATGCGCAGGTCTTCGCCGCAGGGTTGCTACCCGATCCACAGCTTTCCCTCAGTGCCGATCTGCCGACCACTCCCGGCTACTATTCTGCCTACAGCTTGGGTCTGCAGTGGAGTCTGGCTAGCCTCTTCACCCGTTCTGCCAATCTTGCCATCGCCCGTGCGCAGGCTCGTTCCGTCCGCTATGACGTGGCCTGGCAGGAATGGCTGCTGGCCAATCAGGTCCGCATTCTGGCGCGCAAACTCTATTTTCTGCAGGAGCAGGAATCCATTGCCGCCGCCGCGACGCAGATCAGCGAGGAACTTTACCAGAAATCATCGGAGAATCTCCGCGCCGGGGATACGACCCTGCCCAACCATGCCCTGCGCCAGATTGCCTATGTGGACAGTCGGGATCGCGAACTGGCACTGCGCCGTCAGGTGGCCAAAACTCAACAAGAACTCAATGCACAGTTGGGACTACCTCCCAGCTTCCACCTCAACTTGGCGGCGCCACGAAGCCTGGCGAAACTGCCCCCCGAGAAGGAGCTCGTGCGCGAGGCACTACAGCATCGTCTCGATTTGGCGGCGCTGCGTGCCGGGTACGACGCCCAAGAGGCTCAGGTTCGGCGCGCCATCCTTGGTCAATACCCGGGCTTCAGCATTGGTGTCAACCACGCCGCCGACACCTCCAACGTGCAGACCTGGGGGCCGAGCATCACCTTCGACCTACCACTCTGGAACCGCAATCGCGCAGCCATCCGGCAGAGCGAGGCAACCCGCGCCGAATTGCACGCCGCCTATAGCGCCCGGCTTTTTCAGACACGCGCGGACATTGCGAGCCTGGTGCAGGACCTGCAGCGTTTGCGCCCGGAGATCACCCTCTTGCGCAGCCAATTGCCAGCGCTCGCGCAGGCGGAAAAGGTTTTGCGCCAGGCGGTAGCGGAGCACAACGCGACCCTCGTCGAATATGAAAGCGTCCGCAGCCAGCTGCTCGACAAAAAATTGCAACTCCTGAGCCTGGAAGGGGCGGCTACAGAAGATCAGGCCGCCCTGGAACTGGCCGTTGGCATTCCCTGGGAAAAATGGAGAAAAGCCCCATGAACTGGCAGCGTGCGCTGCAACTCACTGCCCTCACCGCCCTGGTTGGGCTTGCATCTCTGGCGGGCAACGCCGCGCCCTCGGCGCTGGTGCAGATCAGCCCGGTGCAGAGCAGGCTCTTCACCCACACTTTGCGCGCCTATGGCACCGTAGCCTTTGCCAGCCAGGCGGCCCACCTGCTCAGCGCACGTTGTGAAAGTGTCGTGCAACAGGTCTTGGTGGTTCCTGGGGAAAAGGTACGGAAAGGACAGCTACTACTGCGCCTCAGCGCCTCGCCCGCCGAGCAACTGCAGGTGGAACAGGCAAAAATCGATCTGCGATTTGCACAGAACGAATGGCAGCGCCAAAGCGATCTGCGGCAACGGCAGCTGGCCACCAATGCCCAGGTGCAGAGCGCGGCCCAAAATCTCGCCAAAGCCAAGGCACTACTGCAGAGCCTGGAGCAGCGCCAACAGTCCTTACAGGGAGGCGCCATTCGCGCCCCCATCGCCGGCGTCATTACCGCCGTCCCGGTCCAGGCGGGCAATACCGTCGCGGCGGGGCAATCCTTTCTCACCATCAACCCTGCGTCGGCGCGCGTTGTCGCCCTCGGTGTGGAGCCGCAAGATCTCGCCGAGGTGCATCCGGGAGCCAAGGTCGTCTTGCGCAGCCTGGAAGATCGTGGGCGATCCTGGTCCGCCAAGGTGCAACAGGTCCTGGCGCAAGTCGATCCGAACACGCGTCTTGCCGGGGTAATCGTACCCTTACCGGCGGACGCCCAAGCCCTTCCCGGCACCCTGCTCAGTGGCGAGATCACCCTTGCCCAGCAGCAGTCCCTGGCCATTCCCGACTCCGCTGTCCTGCGCGAGCATGGACGGTCCTATTGCTTCGTCGATGCGCACGGTATCGCGCAAAAGCGCTGGATCGAAACCGGCTGGCAGGAGGGGAAATGGATCGAGGTACGGCACGGGCTCCACGCCGGCGAGGCGGTCGTGAGCCTGGGAAACTATGAATTACAGGAAGGCATGTCCCTGCGTCTGGAGGGGAAATCCTGATGGGTGACTGGCTGCTCCGACACCGTCGTTTCCTCCTCTTTTTGCTCCTGCTGCTCACCCTCGGTGGTCTGCTGGCGGCGCAGAAACTGCCGGTCGCACTCTTCCCACAAGTCTCCTTTCCGCGCATCGAAGTCTCGGTAGATGCCGGCAATATGCCCATTGGCCAGACCCAGATCGCCCTGACCCTGCCCCTGGAACAGGCCCTGCGTGCGGTACCCGGGGTACGCAAGATCCGTTCGACCACGGCGCGGGGCGCGGCAGATATCTCGGTGCAATTCGCCTGGGGTAGTGACATGCAAAACGCCCTCCTGCAGGTCGAGGCCGCCATCAATCAGGAGCTGCCCAAACTCCCCGCTGGTACCCAGTTTCATGCGCGCCGCATGGATCCGACCGTGGATCCGATTCTGGGCTTGGCCCTGACCTCCGCGCAGCTGGATCCCGTGGCGTTGCGACGCGTCGCTTACTATCAACTACGCCCACGCCTGTTGAGCATCCCTGGGGTCGCGCAAGTGACGGTACAGGGCGGCGCCCAGGAAGAGTTTGAGGTCTCCGTCGATCCCTGGCTCCTGCAACATTACGGTCTATCCTATGTCGACGTCGAAAAGGCCCTGGCGGGTGCGAATATCATCGAGGCAGTGGGGCGCAGCCAACGCCACTACCGCCTGTATCAGATCCTCAGCACGAGCCACTTGGTCAATGGCGACGAAATCGGCAAGACCATCCTCAAAAGCGGTCCCGAAGGCATTGTCGATCTCGCCGATGTGGCCAAGATCAAGCAGGGCACGCGTCCCGCGTGGACCACAGTCACCGCCAACGGCAAGAACGCCGTGCTCCTCAACATCTTGCAGCAACCAGGCGGTAACACCGTCGCCATCGACCAGGCCCTGCGCAAACTTTTGCGCAGCAGTGCAGCCTCGCTACCCCCGGGCGTGAAGATCAGCACCTGGTACGATCAGAGCCAACTCATCACCGCCGCTGCCGGCAGCGTGCGCGATGCGATCATCATCGGCGCCCTCCTCGCCGCCCTGGTGCTCTTCGCCTTTCTCCGTAATCTGCGCCTTACCCTGATCGTCGCCATCACCTTGCCCAGCGTGTTGATCGCCAGTGCGTTGGTCCTTTACGTACTGCATCAGAGTTTCAACATCATGACCCTGGGCGGTATGGCGGCAGCGGTCGGCCTGGTGGTGGATGACGTGGTCGTCATGCTCGAACACCTGATGCGGCGCATCAGCGAAGAGCGCAAAGACTGGTCGATCCTGCATCTGGCGCAGGAACTCAGCATCCCCTTGGCCGGCTCTTCGGCGGCGACGCTGATCATTTTTCTTCCGCTGGCCTTTCTATCAGGGGTGACGGGCGCATTTTTCCAGGCCCTGGCCATCGCCATTGCCGCTGCCCTACTCATTTCCTTTCTAGTTGCCTTTCTCGCCGTTCCGGTATTGGCGCAATTGCTGCTCCGGCAGAAAGACGCCGACCGGGCCGAGCATCAGGGATCGCTGCAGCGCTGGGCCACCGAGCGCTACCGGCAGTTGCTCGCCCGTTTCCTGCAAAAACCCGGGTGGCTCCTGCTTTCCGTGGGCTTGCTGGTCGCCCTGTCCGGATGGTCCTACACCCAGGTGGGCAGCGGCTTTCTGCCCCCCATGGACGAGGGTGGCTTTGTGCTGGACTATCGCGCCCCCCGGGGACTTCCCTCGCGGAGACCGATCGCCTGCTGGATCAGGTACAGCAGATTCTGGCACAGACACCCGAAGTCGCCGACTACTCGCGACGCACTGGACTGCAGTTGGGTGGCGGGATTACCGAGGCCAATACCGGCGACTTTTTCATCCGTCTCAAGACCCAGCGCAAACGCAACATCTGGCAGGTCATGGATAGTGTGCGGGCGCAGATCGAGAATCAGGTGCCAGGCTTACGAGTGGAAACCGGTCAGCTCATGGAAGACCTGATCGGCGACCTGACCGCCGTTCCACAACCCATAGAAATCAAGATCTTTGGCAATCACCCCCGAGAATTGGAACCCATTGCGCGGCAGATCACCCGGACGATCAAGGGGGTTCCCGGGGTCACCGAGGCCTTTGACGGCATTACCATTGCCGGGGATGCCATCGACATCCACGTCGATCCCCTGCGTGCACGGGCCATTGCGGGTATGACACCCGCCGAAGTCACCCAACAGCTGCGCACCCTGCTGCAGGGGCAGGTAGTCACCCAAATTCCGCACGGCGAGGAAATGATCGGTGTGCGTCTGCGCGCCCCGCAAGACCTCTCCCAGCGGATCGATCAGCTGCGCCACCTGCCGCTGATTGCGCCCAGCGGGCAGACCTTTTTTCTCGATCAGGTGGCCACGATCTCCATCCAAGCAGGCCAGGCGGAGCTGGATGCGGAAAATCTGCAACCGATGATCGCCGTTACCGCGCGCATCGATAACGGCTACGCCATGGGTACGGTCCTCGCGCAAATTCAGCAACATCTCTCCAAACTCCCACTACCACACGGGGTATACCTGGAATACGGCGGTCTCTATCAGGAACAGCAGCAGGCCATGCATGATCTGGCCTTGGTACTGCTGGCAGCAATTTTGCTCGTTGCGGCGCTGCTCCTCTTTCTCTACGAAAACTTTGCTATCGTGTTCAGTATCCTGATTACCGCGCTGCTGGCCCTGGGGGCGGTATTCGTCGGTTTGTGGCTGACGGGTACCGAGCGCAATCTCACCGCCATGATCGGTATGACCATGATCGTCGGCATCGTCACCGAGACGGCGATCTTCTACTTTGCAGAGCTGCGCAACCATCATCCGGAAGAACTCGTGCGGGCTGGCGCCGCACGCCTACGCCCGGTCCTCATGACCGCCATCATCGCCATTCTCGCCCTGCTACCCCTGGCCCTGGGGATTGGCGCTGGCGCACAAATGCAGGCTCCGCTGGCCGTCGCCATCATCTCCGGCCTACTCGCCGAAATTCCCTTGGTGCTCTTGGTGATGCCGGGAATCTATGCCACCCTGCAGAGGATTCTACCGCGGCGTAACTCCCGGAGTTATGAATGACGATCGATAGATGAATACCAATTGGCTGGAGCAGTTTCCAGACCTTCACGCTTTGCCGCAGACGAAGAATGGCGGGGCGCGCCGTCGATCTGCGGTCTGATGAAAGCGCTTTATTCTCAGCAGCACAAGGAGTTCACCAATGACTACCGCAACTACTGCAGCACCCACGATTGCCGAGTATTCTCCGCAACAACGCGCCTTCGCTGTGGTGCGCATCCTTTTTGGATGCGTCTGGCTGATCAACGCCGCCCTGCAGCTCAGTCCCGCATACCGTGCGCATTTTTTGGATACCTTCAGTGCTGACTGGGTCAGCGGGCAATCCGCTTGGGTTATGGCCTACGGACATTGGATGGCATCCGTGGTTGCCAGTATTGGCCCGAACCTGGTCGCCTGGATCACCATCGTGCTCGACGCAATTCTGGCCGTCAGCCTGATCACCGGACTGTTGCTACCCTTCCTGGCTTACGTCGGGGTGTTCTACAACCTCTGGCTGTGGAGCACCGTCGGCGGCTTTGGCGGCCCCTACACCCAAGGCGCCACAGATCCGGGCACTGCCATCATCTATGCGCTGGTTTTTGTGTTTGTCATCGCCAGTCGCTCCTGGGACTGCTGGAGTCTGTCTGGCACACGCCCTGGGCGTCTTTCCCCGGCAGCCATGCACACCGCACGCATACTTTTTGGTCTGCTCTGGGCCTTCGATGCCTTCTGGAAGTGGCAGCCATTTTTCCTGCACAACGCCGTCAGCTACCTGCAGCAGGCCCTTCCCGGTGAGCCGGCATGGATTGCCGCTTATATCACCTTTTTCATCCATATCATCAACGCCGTGGGTCCTTTTCTCTTCGGCGTTTTCGCCGCGCTGGTGGAAAGCGTGATCGCCCTATTTCTGTTGGTGGGTGGCAAGCAGCTGCGCTGGATCATTCCCGTCGGCATCGCCTACAGCTTTGGCGTCTGGACCACCGCCGAGGGTTGGGGTGCACCCTATGCGCCGGGAAGCACTGCCAACAAAGGCGATGTCCTTGGCACCACCAACATCTATATCTTCGCGTTTTTGTTTCTGGCGGCGTGGGTCTATTTCCGGCCACATAAGCCTAACCGATGAACGGCGCGGAAGGCTGATACCGATATCGGTGGAGTTGCAAACAGACTGACCGGTCGGTACCATTCTCTGCAGTTGATCCAGCTGAGGAGCAAGTATGACGGACCTATTCTCTCCCCTGACGTTGGGCGCCATCGAACTTGACAATCGAATATGGATGGCTCCCCTCACTCGCTGCCGTGCCGAAGGCGAACACGTGCCCACACCGCTCATGGCCGAATACTATGCCCAACGGGCGAGCGCTGGCCTGATCATCGCCGAAGCGACCATGATTTTGCCCGGGAATTCGGCGTTCTGGCACGAACCGGGCATCTATTCCGCTGAGCAGATCGCCGGCTGGCGCAAAGTGACCGATGCCGTGCACCAGGCCGGTGGAAAAATTGCCTTGCAAATCTGGCATGGTGGGCGTGCCTGCCATCCCGATCTCAACCATGGCGCGATCCCGGTAGCACCGAGTGCCATCGCCATTGCCAATGAAGAGGTCTACACGCCCAAGGGGAAACAGGGCTATACCCTGCCACGCGCGCTATCGGACGACGAAATCCCAGCCATCATCGCAGGCTTTGCGCAGGCGGCCCGCAATGCCAGAACGGCCGGATTCGACATGGTCGAAGTCCATGCGGCCAACGGCTACCTGATCGATGAATTCCTGCGCGACGGGAGCAACCATCGTGAGGGGCCTTACGGGGGCAGTCGGGAAAACCGCGCCCGCTTCCTTTTCGAGGTTCTGGACGCTGTAAGTACAGCCATAGGGGCGAACCGCGTCGGCGTGCGTCTGTCACCACTCAACAGTTTCAATGACATGAAGGATAGCGATCCTGTGGGACTCTCTGCCTGGCTGGCGACTTCCCTCAATGAACGGAACCTCGCCTATCTCCACCTCATGCGTGCCGATTTTTACGGGAAGCAGACGGGCGATGTGCTGACTCCTGTGCGTCAACACTATCGCGGCACGCTCGTGGTCAACATGGGATATACTCCAGAGGAGGCACAGAGGACCATAGCCGAGGGCAAAGCGGACGCCGTGGCTTTCGGCACTGCCTTTCTCGCCAATCCCGATTTACCCGCGCGTATTCGCCGCGGCGCCCCGCTCAACCAGCCCAACCCCAACACCTTTTATACCCCAGGACCGGAAGGCTACACCGATTATCCAACCCTGGCCGGCTGAATCAGCGGGGACTTTCTGCGGCCAACAATCGCTGTAGCTGCGCGATGCTGCCCCGCGGCAAGGGTTTCCCATCGCGCGCCGAAGCCGGGCTGCGGCGGTCTTCGTCCAGAGCGAAGACCACCAGGCGCAGGGGCACACCTTCAAGCTCCAACAAAAAAGTGGGGTAATCCACGGCGCTGGCGTCGCCAAAGCGCAGGCGCTGCCAACCCTCTTCGTAGTCGACTTGGGCATCGAGAAGGAAAAACACCACACTTTCCGGGGCATCGGCAAACAGATGCAGGGTAATTTTGCTATTCTCCGTCGCATCCCCCTCCCAGACCGGTCCCACCAGGCGCGGTTGAAACGCCTGCAGCCACTCCATCGCATGCAGGGCGATTTCCCGCAAATGGCGCAAGACCTGGGGCTGGGTGTCCGCATGGAAGAGCTGCAATCGCGCCTGCAGCTCACTGTGGATCTCGATGTTGCTCGGCCAGTGTTGCTGGGCATGGACGCCCAGCCGGCGTGCGGCCTTCTCCTTGGCGCTGCGAAAATCGCCCACGGCTTCGTCCACCATGATGCGAGCCGCCTCCACTGCCAATAACTGACGCAAGCGTTGTGGGGACTTAGCCATTTTTCGACTCCGTCGTTGTCCGGGAGGGCCCTAGGGGATAAGATAACGCAGACGCGAGGATGGCGGAATTGGTAGACGCACTGGATTTAGGTTCCAGCGCCGCAAGGCGTGGGAGTTCGAGTCTCCCTCTTCGCACCACATTGATGATCGAGGGACGCAGCGAGAATGTCAGCAGAAGCGCAGGAAATCGACGACAGCCCTTATTGCTGTTGCTCGGCGGCCACTTTTCAGGAAATCCTCGAGCGCCAGCGCGCCCAACCCCTACCCTTCATGGAACTGCTGATGGTGCATGCGGGCTGTGGTTCCGGCTGTGGTAGCTGCATCGAAGAGCTGGAGCAGTACCTGCGGGCGCACGACGCCTACATCGAAGATTGACGTTCTCCTGCCGCTTTCGCCCTCCATTCTGGCTCCCCAACGGCGATTTCGAAACCATCTGGGCGCCGTTTTTTTCCCGCAGGGCGTCTATACCCCTGCGTCGCGAAATCTGGACGACACCAGATCAAGATCGCATTGCCGTCGACTGGGTGGATGGCCAGGGCGACAGCCCGGTGCTGGTCCTCTTTCACGGCCTCGGCAGTAGCAGTCGAGGACACTATGCCCTGTCCATCGGTGCCGCGTTGCAGCGCTTCGGCTGGACGGGCTGTTTCATCAATTTTCGGGGTTGCGGCGGCATCGATAATCTCCTCCCACGCGCCTATCACGCCGGTGATAGCGCGGAAATTGCTTGGATCGTCGAGCGGCTGCAGGCGTTGCAGCGCCCGCTTTACGCCGTCGGCGTGTCTCTCGGCGGCAATGCCCTGCTCAAATATCTCGGTGCCGGACACCCTCAGCGCCTGACGGCGGCGGCTGCAGTCTGTGCCCCGGTCGATCTGGTGGCCACGGCCGCCCATATCGCTGCTCACCCCCTCTATGAGCAGTATTTTGTCCGCACCCTGAAACGACAGATGGGACGCTATGCCCAGCGATTTCCCGACCTGGTGGATTGGCAGGCCGTGCACCGCAGCAAGAGTCTACGGGCATTTGACGATGCCTTCACCGCGCCGGTCCATGGCTTTCGCGATGCCATGAGCTACTGGCAGCAGGGCTCTGCCGGACCGGGTCTTGCACAGGTACGCACGCGCACGCTGTTGATCAATAGTCGCAATGATCCTATCGTACCTCTGGATGCCGTTGCGAAATGGCCACGCAGTCCTGCCGTGCATCGCTGTTTCACCCAGCGCGGTGGCCATGTTGCCTACGTGCAAGGCAGATTTCCCGGAGATACCGACTGGCTTCCGGAGCAAATCCTGCGTTTTTTTCAGGGAGAGAATCCAGATGCAGAAGCATAGTCATGTCATCGCGCCGCGTTTGCGCATACTGCTGGCCGAGGCCATCGCCATTGGTCCCGGCAAGGCCGAACTTTTGCACCGCATCGAGGAAAAGGGCTCGATCTCGGCTGCGGCACGCGCCATGAACATGAGCTATCGCCGCGCCTGGCTACTGGTCGACACCATGAATCGCTCCTTCGTTGCTCCCCTGGTGGGTACGGCAACGGGCGGCACGCGCGGTGGCGGCGCCTTTCTCACCGATCTGGGCAAAGCAGTCCTGGCCCACTATGAGGCAATGGAAAAGAAGGCCAGTGAGGTGTTGCGAGAGGACATTGATCAGTTCCGCCAGTGGTTGCGCCCCGACGGCCCCCTTCCCCCAAGCCACGGAACCCCCGAGTGAAAGACCTGCTCCGCGAAATTCTCTGCAGTCGGGTCTACGACGTCGCCCGTGAGACGCCACTCGAAGCTGCGCCCAAAATGAGCGCCCGCCTCGGGCGGGAGGTCCTATTCAAACGCGAAGATCTGCAGCCGGTATTCAGCTTCAAACTACGCGGGGCCTACAACCGGATTGCACAGTTGTCCAACGAGGAACGCCAGCGGGGCGTAATTGCGGCGAGTGCCGGCAATCATGCCCAGGGGGTCGCCCGCAGCGCCCAGTTCCTCGGCATTCGCGCTTGCATCGTCATGCCGCGCACCACCCCGGAGATCAAGGTCCGCGCCGTGCAGACCCTGGGTGCTGAGGTCATTCTGCACGGCGACAGCTATTCCGACGCGCAGGCCTACTGTCAGCAGCTCATCGTCGAAACCGGCATGGTCTTCATCCACCCCTTCGACGACCCCCTGGTGATTGCCGGTCAGGGTACCGTCGGGGCGGAACTGCTCCGTCAACGCGGAAATGCCCTCGATGCGGTATTCGTACCCGTGGGGGGTGGCGGTCTGATCGCTGGCGTGGCCGCTTACCTGAAAAGTATCGTGCCGGAGATCCGCATCATCGGTGTCGAACCCTTCGAGGCCGACGCCATGTATCGGTCCCTGCAGGCTGGCGAGCGGATTGAATTGGAACAGGTCGGGATCTTCGCCGATGGTGTCGCCGTGCGCAAGGTAGGCGAACATACCTTCGCCCTTTGCCGTCAGTACGTCGATCAGATCGTGCGCGTCAGCAATGACGAAATCTGCGCCGCCATCAAAGATGTCTTCGACGAGACCCGTACGGTGATGGAGCCGGCCGGCGCCCTGGCGGTTGCCGGACTGAAGCGTCTGGCGCTAGAAGGACCCGCACCGGCCGGGCGGGGGGCGTGGGTGGCCATCCTCTCCGGCGCAAACATGAACTTCGACCGACTGCGTTTCATCGCCGAGCGCGCCGAAATCGGGGAAGCGCGCGAAGCCCTCTTTGCCGTTACCATTCCCGAACGTCCCGGGGCCTTCCAGGCCTTCTGTGCTGCCATTGGCGGACAGCGCGTCATCACCGAATTCAACTACCGCTTGCATCATCGCGACGAGGCGCAGATCTTTGTCGGCGTTGCCGTACGCGACCGCAGCGACGCCGAGACCCTGCTGCAGGGATTGCGCGATACGGGACATACCGCGCTGGACCTCAGCGACGACGAGATGGCCAAGCTACACATTCGTCATATGGTTGGCGGCCACGCGGTGCAGGCCCGTAACGAGCGCATTTTTCGTTTTGAATTTCCCGAGCGCCCCGGCGCCCTCATGGAATTTCTCGACAAGGTCGGCGGGCGCTGGAACATCAGCCTGTTCCATTACCGCAACAATGGCGTCGATTTCGACCGCGTACTGGCAGGATTTGAAGTGCCGATCGAAGATTCCGCAGCCTTCCGGGAAATGCTCGATCGTCTCGGCCTGCCCTACGCCGAAGAGACCAACAATCCCGCCTATCGATTCTTTCTCGGACAGGGCGGAGAACAGACCCCGCGTCTACGCCTCGCGGGCGAACATCAGCCGTAGCGACTCGCCAATTCCACTAGCCAGGCCCAACCAACGCTTGGCGAGGTCCGGATCAAGATGGTCGAGCATCGTCTCCTGAAAGAGCTGTAACCAGTCGTCTACCAAGGCATTGGTCACCCCGACAGGAGCGTGCTTATCGCCCAGGGCATAGCGAAAATCCTGGTAGGGCAAGCCCCCCATCACCGTCCACCAGTAATGCGTGAGACGTTCCTTATGCAGGGTCCAGTCGCCAACAATGGCGAAGGGCTCCGCCAGAGTGGGATGGTGCTGAATACGGTTGTAGAAATCGTCCACCACGGCGCGAATGGTCGGCAGACCGATTTTTTGGCAGAGCGGTTCGAGCTTGCGCTTAGCAGGCAGAACCGGCAATTCGTCAGCCATAGCGGCCTCCTCTCTGTATCCGAAGGGTGCCATGATACGCCGCCGAAGAACGGCAACCAACTCCTATCCCTGTAGCAGCATTTGCGTATAGCGCCGTACCCACGACTGCGCCTCCCGCAAGCGGTAGGTCATGATCCAGGACGGATGCGGCAGGTGAGAGACCCGCACGCTCCCATCTGGAAAAAGCCGTTGCACCGCGGCCTCCACCTCTCGCCCCAAGGCAATGATACGTTTCGGCTGAATCTGCGCCATCTCGGCCAAAAATCGCGCCTCAACCACCCGCTGCGCGGCTACTGGAAGCTCTGGATAATTGCAGTTTTTTCCGTCGCGCAGAAAGCCCACCGCGGCAACATTGCTGACATAGAACGCACGGTAGAACTTCCCAACGCCTATGTTCTGTACCACCCGATGGAAGAAGTTGGCCGAGGGCTCGGTATCGTTGCGCGGCAAAGGCGTATCTGGCAACAAATTTGCCAGACTGCGGAAATCAAGGAAAGGGATACCCGTCAACCCGGCCCCCAAACGCCCGGGATTGAGGCCCAGGATCACCGTCTGGGGTAAGGGCTCGGGAAGGTACTGGTGGATAAACTGCTCGGCATAGGGTCGATACTCCAAAAAATCCTGCAGGATCGTGATGCCGTATTCCTGCAACAGATCGCTGAATGCCTCATCCTGCAAATATTGGTCTTGGGCGGAAAAAAGAGGGTTCTGCATCGGGAACACGCCTTTGTTGATCAGCCGATCATAATCCTACATTGGCATTCCCAGGGCAATCGCCAGCAGCGAACCCTCCAGTCCAATCCCCTCGGCGCGGCGTAGGTCGGCGTTCGCTCAGAACGGGGCCGACACGCCGCCCCATACGCTATTTTTTCTGCATCTCCTTCGCCATATCGGCCACCTTCATGAGCAAGGTGGAATCCGGGGTTTGGGGCAAATGTGGGAGTGTCACTTGCGGAAATTTGCCGGTCAAACCGTTCAAGAAGGCCACGATCTGCTTGGTCTGGGTATCCGTCAGAGTTTTGCCCAATTCGCAGGCGGCCATGACTCGGACAGCTTCTTGCAGACTGGGGACCGTGCCGTAGTTGAAATAGGGTGCAGTAAGGGCAACGTTACGCAAGCCCGGCACTCGGAACCGTTCCTTATCGGCGTCCTTATGTGTCACGTTGTACCGTCCCAGATCACCATGCAGGTGATATTTCTGCACATATTTCGCACAGGCGGCATTCTGCGGCTGAGCCGGAAACTTTTGGTAGAAACCCTGTCCCATGGGAAGCCCCGGGTTGTCGAACATAGGTCCTGCGTGGCAGGTGCCGCAGCCCACCGAGTTGAATAACTTCAGTCCCTCTTGAGCCGTCACGTGTAGCGCCTTTTTGTCGCCGTTCACAAAGCGATCATAGGGGCTATCCGGAGTCACGAGTGTACGCTCAAAACTGGCGATCGCCTCGGCCGCATGGTCAAAGGTGATCGGTTCCTTGCCACCAAAAACCTGCGCGAATTGCGCATGATACCCCGGAATCTTGCGCAAGACGTCGACCACCGCTTGCGCGTTTGGCATACCCATCTCCACCGGATTGAGAATGGGTCCTTTCGCCTGCTCCTCCAAACTGCTGGCCCGCCCATCCCAAAACTGGACCGTATTGAAGGCGGCGTTATATACCGTAGGCGTGTTACGCGGGACATCGACACGTCCGAATACGCCAAAGGACAAAGGAAGATTATCGCTGCCGTTACTTTGCACCATGTGGCAGCTGTTGCAGGACACGGTTCCAGAAAGAGAAATTCGGGGATCGAAATACAGCTGCTTGCCAAGCTCTATTTTGGCAGGAGTCATGGGGTTGTTGGCAGGGACTGGCACCGTGGCGGGAAACGCCCCGTCGGCGATCGCTAGGGGCGCAGCCAAAAGACCGGCACCAGCGAAAAGTAACGTCTGCCAGCTTCGCCATGAAGTCCGGATAAAGAAATAGGTATCCATAAAAACGCTCCCTTTTGAGATTTTAGGACTTCAGTATAGAAATTCGTGACATCACCCACAAGCGGCAGTTCCGCCTTACCTCACTGGGCATCTTTGGAACGATGGTGCTACCCTTAGGGTAATCGGCTGAGTCGGAGAAAAAATGCGCAGCAATGTTCTGGGAGAGGACTTGGCGTCCTGCAGCGAAAATCCCCGCACCGGTTTCCGTCGCGACGGCTTTTGCAGCGGTGGCCCAAATGATCTGGGCTCGCATACGGTTTGTGCGGTCATGACTGAAGCCTTTCTACGCTATACCTTGGAACGCGGCAACGACCTCATCACCCCGCATCCGGAGTGGGACTTTCCCGGCCTGCGTCCCGGAGATCGCTGGTGCCTCTGTGCTGCGCGCTGGGAGGAGGCGCGCCAGGCAGGCGTGGCGCCGCCGGTCATTCTTGCCGCCTGTGACAAGCTCTGTCTGGAAGTCATTCACCGCGAGGATCTTTTCGCCCACGCGTTCCAGTAAGTCTGCTCCCGGCCAGCCGCAGGCACGCCAGCAATCTGCCCACTTGATTCTCCTTCCTTTCCTTCTACAATGTTCATGTGCTGGTCATGAACAGACAGGAGTAGACCATGGCAACTGCAAGCGAACGTATCCCGGTCCTGGTTACCCCGCAGGAAAAGGCTCTGATTTCCAAGATGGCCCACGATGCCCACATGTCGATGGGAGAGCTCCTCCGCCGGGCCGCCGCCTCTTTCCGTCCGCACGAAGAGGATGAGATTTTGGAGGGGATGATTGGCCAGATACGGAAGACCACTGCCCAGGCCAACGCCGCCGTCGATGAGGCATTAGCCTTTGTCGAGGCCTCCGAACAGCGGATCGCCGCCATGGAATCCGAACGAGTCCGCTGATGGCGATTGCCGACAAGATGTGGGATGCCCTGAGCACCGTCATCAAGATGAATGACCGGGTGGAGAGTTTGGCTGGCACGGTCAAAAAGCAACAGGAAAAAATCGAGAATCTCACCGAACGGGTTATTCGCCTGGAAACGGCCTTGGCAATCGCCTTATCGAACCCGTCGCGCCCCCGCAGCGTATCCCGTCTGAAACACGAGGAGTGATAAGGTCGCCAAAACGGAGCCTTCTTTCGGGGATGTCGGCAACCCTATGTCAGACCGAAGGATACGGGCCATGCAAAAAATCGAAAGAATGTCCCGGGCAGGTACCAAGTGGGTTTGGCGGAGAGGGTGGGATTCGAACCCACGGTACCCTTTTGGAGTACACAGCATTTCCAGTGCTGCACCTTCGGCCGCTCGGTCACCTCTCCGTAGGGGCAGGAGTGTAGCCTAGTTGCCAGGTACAAGCAATCAAGGTCAGAAAGCCAGGATCTCGCGCTTCTGGCCCTTGGGCAGACTGCCAATGATGCTTTGAATGCGTGTCAGGATTCCAGAACGGTCGTTGGTGAAACGAATGCCGATGGCCGGCGGGTGACCTTCACGATTTTCCTTCGGCATGACCCAGATCACCTTGCCTTGCAGTGGGGTACGCTGGCCATTATCGGGCAACGTGATCATCAGTAGCACGTCAGTCCCCATGGGCAGCAGGTTTTGGGTCTCAACCAATATCCCTCCACCCCGTACCTGCGGCAAAAAATAGCGCTGGACTGACTCGGCGTCGCGCAGCACCACCGAAAGCGCACGGGCATTGGAATCCAAGGTACTCATTCTTCTCTTTCTCCCCAAAACCAGCGCCAGAGCAGGCGCTCAAGACGCATTGGCATCTGCAGATTCTGGCGCAGATCGACGACGAGACGCAACCAAGCCTGACACTCTTGCCACAACTGTGCTGGCGACCAACTTGCCGCCCGCGTCGACAGCGCTCGCGCCCCCAAAGGGGCTTCCAGACCTAGTTGTAGTCGAAAAATTTGCGCATACAATCCCAACATCAAGTCTCGCAGCAATAAGACCCGTTCTTCATCCTTGCTCCACTGCTCCACCAGTGCCCATAACAACTCGAGTCGCGGTGTATCGCTGAGCAATTGCGCCTGTGCCGCTTGCAGCTCGGGCCACAAGCCGCTATTGACGAGCTCCAGGGCCCACGCTGGACGATCGGCATAGCGCTGGGCAAGGGTGTCCACATCAGCACCATCCACCCCTTGTGCACGAAGATAACGAGCACAGGCGTAAGCTTCGCATGGAGGTGACTCGAGGCGCTGGCAGCGTGAACGAATGGTCGGCAAGAGACGCACCGGTGCGGCGCTCAGCAGCAGTATACGAGCCCGTTGCGGGGGTTCCTCTAGGCCTTTGAGCAGGGCGTTGGCAGCTGCCACACTCATCTTTTCCGCATCCACGATCCGGAGCACGCGCAAGGACCCAGACTGAGGAGTGTAGGCAAGAATCTCCAGGCCTTCACGAATCGGCTCGATCCCCAGCGTCTTACCATGACTTGCTTGCAGATTCAGGTAGTCTGGATGATTTCCCGCATCCAGCAACCGACAGGAAGGGCAAGTACCGCAAGCCTCCGCACCAGGCCGGTGACAAAGCCAGAGACGCACCAGTCGTTCTGACCAGGCAGCTGCGAGGCTATCCGACGCCGCCTCGAGCAGCAGGGATTGCGGAAGCGCCCGGGCACGATCCGCAGCCAGCCAAGCTGGTGGAGTACAATCGGAAAGTAAAACGTCATTCATCTCGCAGACTGCGCACGGGTATCCTCGCCAACAAGGCCTGCCGCAGCTGCTCTTGGACCTGTGGCAGGGGCTGACTGGCGTCGATGCGGCAAAAACGCTCTGGCACCTCCGTGGCCCGCCGCGCAAAAGCGGCTTGCGCCCGGCGGAAGAAATCGATGTTTTCTCGTTCCATGCGGTCAGGGCGACGATCACGAATACGCTCGGCCGCCATCTGTGGGTCGATGTCGAGCCAAAAGGTCAGGTCAGGCTGGCGCGTGATTCCGGCCCAGCGCGAGAGCTCTTCGATACGCTCGAGAGCCACGCCACGCCCGCCTCCCTGATAGGCGATGGTGGAGTCCTCGTAGCGATCGCACAGCAAAACCCTGCCCGCTGCCAACGCTGGCAGAATACGGCCACGTAGGTGATTGCGCCGTCCGGCATAGAGCAGCAGCAGCTCCTCCTCCGCATCCAGTTGCAGGTCAGAATTGAGAAAGATGGCCCGCAGGGCTTCTCCCAGTGGCCCACCACCCGGTTCGCGACTGCGCTCCACGGTATAGCCGAGTGCCTCGATCTGCTCGGCAAGGAAAGGTAGGACGGTACTCTTGCCAGCCCCTTCTATCCCCTCCAGGGTGATGAAAAAACCCGATTCGTCAGCCATTCTTGATACCCGCTTGAAGGTAGCGCTGGATCTGCCGCTGATGTTCCGCAAACCCTGCAGAATAGTGATATTCGTTGCCCTTGGCGATGAAGTAAAGATCATCACCCGCTGCCGGATGCAAAACCGCCTCCAGGGCCTGCTGCGACGGCATGGCGATAGGGCCCGGCGGCAGGCCGCTGTGCAGATAGGTATTGTACGGGCTTTGCACCTGCATCTGCGCTGGCTGGAGATGACCATCGTAGGCCTTGCCCAGAGCATAGATCACCGTGGGGTCGGATTGCAGAGGCATCCCTATCCGCAATCGATTGATAAAGACCGCAGCGATACGTTTTTGCTGAGCTAACGGAGCGCCTTCGCGCTGCACGATGGAGGCGAGAATCAGCGCTTCATAAGGACTGTTCAACGGCAGCTTGGGCGCGCGCTGCATCCACAACTTTTGCAAGGTCTGCTGCATGGCCTGAGCGGCTTGACGAAGCAGCATCACTGGCGCTTCACCAGGGACGTAGCGATAACTCTGTGGCAGCAGACACCCCTCGGCATTCTCTCGTGCGGCGGCCATCGGCCCCAGCAATCTGGGCAATTGCCCTGCCGTGGGAATTCCCTTCGGGCCCAGATAGGGCGCGTGCTGAAGTTGTTGCAGAACCTGCGCCAGAGTCATCCCTGGTACAATGGTAAAATCCAGGGGTTGCGACCGCCCTGCTCGCAAGGTCTCGAGCACCTCGGCCATACTCACCCGGCCCCGAAATACATAGAGGCCGGCGTGTAGGGGCGGGCGTCCATCCACTTGCCAGAGGAGTCGAAACAAAATTGGGCTCGGCAACAAACCCATGTTATGCAGCTCCTGGATGCTGGCATCGACGCTCGCCCCGAGCCGGATGGGTACCTCCGTCCCCTGTGCTGGCAACACGATGGGGCGGTAGAGGTCCCATAGCGCCCAGCCGAGCAGCGCAGCAATCGCGCCGAGCAGCAGCAACGTCAGGCGTAGCAACCAGGATCTCACGCTTCCTCCGGGAACAATCCCAAACCACGATGCCAAGTAGCTAGACGCTGCGCCAAGCTACCCGCGGCGCCGGGAAGGCTGCGGTCTTGCCATCGTTGAACCGGCCAGAACCCAATCAGACTATTACAAAAGAGGATCTCTTCTGCCTCTGCCAGCGCGCTCGGCGTTGTCCGTACGATCTGCACCGTGAGTCCCCAGCCCTCCGCCTGGCGCAGAATTGCACCAAGCTGAACTCCGCGGATTCCGCCATCATGCAGATCCGGGGTATAAAGCGTCTCCCCGCGACGCCAGAGGACGTTGCTCTGAATACCCTCGCGCAGGCATCCCTGCTGGTCGCAGAGCACTGCCTCCTGCCAACCTTCGGGCAAGGCGCGACGTGCCATAATCTGATTGAGGCGGTTCAAGGATTTCAGCGCCAAATAGGACGCACCGCATTGCAGAGGGACCGTGGATAAACCCGCGCGGACGCCATCGCGCCAATACGCTGTCGGGCGTGCGGGCCAGTCCTGCACGAGGAAGACGATCTGCCCCGCACTTTCCTTGGGAGTGACATAGCCTTGACCATCCCGACGAAACAACAGGATCTTCAGCACCAAACGCCGAGAGGTCGCAATATCGGGGTATCTCTTCTGCAGGTCCTGCCAATGGGCCAGCAGTATGGCAGCGTCCGGAACGGCAATTCCCAAAACGGCGGCGCCGTGGCGCAGCCGATGCAGGTGCTCCTGCCAAAATAAGGGCTCGGAGGAAATTACCGCAATGGTTTCGAAGAGTCCATCGCCATACTGTGCGGCACGTGCGAACGGGAACGAGGTTACGGGGTCCTGAAAGACGCCATCGACACTGCAGGCGAGGACCGTCACAGGTCCTCAGTCGTGGAACTTGCGGAATACGAGAGTGCTGTTGGTACCACCAAAACCGAAGGAATTACTCAACGCGACCTCGATAGACTGCCGCCGGGCCACGTTGGCCACATAATCCAGATCACAACCCTCCCCCGGCTGTTCCAGATTGATGGTGGGCGGCAGGATGCCGTCGTGGATCGCCAGCGTAGTGAAGACCGCTTCGACCCCGCCGGCAGCGCCGAGAAGGTGTCCGGTCATGGACTTGGTCGAACTCATTGCGAGCCTCTTCGCGTGCTCGCCAAATACCGCTTTGACCGCTTCGGTTTCGGCCAAATCACCCAACGGCGTCGAAGTACCGTGGGCGTTGATGTAGTCCACGGCATCCACCGGCAAACCGGCATTCCGCAAGGCTACCTGCATGCAGCGCGCGGCACCCTCTCCGCCGCTGGCGGGTTGCGTCATGTGATAGGCATCGGCGCTCATGCCGTAGCCAACAAGTTCTGCATAGATCTTTGCACCGCGCCGTTGCGCGAATTCAAGTTCTTCCAGAACCAGGATACCGGCACCCTCGGCGAGGACAAAACCATCGCGCCCCTCGTCCCAGGGGCGACTCGCCTTCTCCGGGTCTTCATTTCGGGTCGACAACGCCCGGGCAGCAGAAAATCCTCCCAATCCCAAGGGGCTGATGGCAGCCTCCGCACCACCGGCGATCATTACATCGGCATCGCCGTATTCAATGAGCCGCGCCGCATCGCCGATAGAGTGCGTTGCCGTCGAGCAGGCAGTCGCCATGGCAATGTTTGGGCCCTTCGCCCCATACAGTATCGATACATGACCAGACACCATATTGACGATACAACGCGGAATGAAGAACGGGGAAATGCGCCGCGGCCCGCTCTCAGTCACGACGGAATGCTCGGACTCAATGCCTGGTAGGCCACCAATACCACTGCCAATGGAAACACCTACGCGCTCAGCAATTTCCGGGGTAATCTTGAGCCCCGAGTCTTCCATTGCCTCCATGCTGGCGGCGAGACCGTAATGGATGAACAACTCCATCTTGCGCGCTTCTTTGACGGGCAAATACTGGCCGACATCGAAGCCTTTCACTTCGCCGGCGATCTGTGAGGCGTAGGACTCCGGATCAATGCGCGTAACCCGGGCAATACCACTGCGGCCGCGGACGATGCTATCCCAAGAGGCGGCGACACCGATCCCGACCGGAGAGACGATCCCCAGACCGGTAACCACGACACGTCTTTTCAACGCAGGCACTCCAAAAGGTACGGAGAAATGATCTCAGGCATCCTGCTTGGGCAAATGCGCACTGACGTAGTCGATAGCCTGCTGCACCGTGGAAATTTTTTCGGCTTCTTCGTCGGGAATTTCGCAGTCGAATTCTTCCTCGAGAGCCATCACCAACTCGACGTTGTCGAGGGAATCGGCGCCCAAATCGTCAGCAAACGACGCTTCGTTGGTGACCTCATCCTCATTCACACCCAGTTGCTCGACGACCACTTTCTTTACACGTGCTGCGATATCATCCATGGGAGAGACTCCTCAGTTGGTAAAAATTATTTTCGGCAGAATTGGACCACAGCTGGCGCCGTCCTGTAAAGGAAAAAGGCATCATCCCATCCACAATCCGCCATTCACCTGCAGGGTTTCGCCGGTGATATAGGCAGCTTGTGCAGAGGCGAGGAAGGCGACGGCAGCCGCCACATCCGCCCCGCTACCCAGGCGGCCAGCGGGAATCTGCTGTAACAGATGTTCACGCTGTGCCTCGTTCAAGGCGGCGGTCATATCGGTGGCGATGAACCCCGGGGCGACACAATTGACGGTGACCCCGCGCGCAGCGACCTCGCGCGCCAGGGCGCGGCTGAAACCCATGACGCCGGCCTTGGCGGCAGCATAATTGCTCTGTCCAGCGTTGCCCATCATCCCCACCACCGAAGTGATGCTGATGATGCGCCCGTACTGCGCCTTGATCATGTCGCGCACACAGAGGCGACTGAGGCGATAGACGGCGCGCAGATTGGTTTGCAGCACCCGGTCCCAGTCCTCGTCCTTCATACGCAACAACAACTGATCGCGGGTGATTCCCGCATTGTTCACGAGGACGCTGGGGCTTCCCAGCTCGGCCCGGATCTGCGCCAACGTGGCATCCATGGCAGCGTCGTCAGTCACATCGAGAACGTAGCCTCGTCCCTGCTCCCCCAACGTATCGCTGAGAGCCGCTGCCCCGGCTGCACTGGTCGCGGTAGCAGCCACCCGGGCACCAAGGTTGCGGAATTCTTCGACCAACGCAGCACCAATACCGCGACTGCCACCGGTAATCAGCACCAATTGCCCGGCCAATGCGTTGCTCATCAGAGATCCTCCAGCGCCGTGACGAAACTCTTTTCGTCATCGAGAGACAACATGCGCAGACTGGGCTCAATGCGCTTGCCCAACCCGGACAGGACTTTACCCGGGCCCATCTCGACGAAAGTAGTGGCCCCTTGTCGGGCCAGGAAGCGAATACTTTCGGTCCAGCGCACCGGGGAAAAGATCTGCCGGCGCAAGGCCTCACGAATGGCCGCCGGCTCGCGATGCGTTTGCGCGTCCACATTGTGCACTAGCAGCGCATTGGGACTACGGAATTCCACGTTGGCAAGGTCAAGCGCAAATTCCTCGGCCGCCTCGGTCATCAGAGAACAGTGGCTGGGGACACTCACGGGCAAGAGCACGACTTTTTTGGCCCCGGCATCCTTGGCCCGCTCGCTGAGCCGCTCGACGGCAGCGCGTTGTCCTGCCACAACGATCTGCCCCGGCGCATTGAGGTTTGCAAGCTCCAGGACCTGACCCTGCGCCTCCCGCTGACAAAGGGCGCGCAGATCCTCTTCGCTGATGCCGAGAACCGCGGCCATCGCCCCTTCGCCCTCAGGCACGGCGTTTTGCATGAGTTCTCCGCGGCGTGCAACCAGCCGAAGGGCGCTGGCAAAATCCAAGCTGCCGGCGACCACCAACGCGGTATATTCGCCCAAGGAGTGGCCGGCAACGAAGTCGGGACTGGACCCGCCCTCCTCCTCCCAAGCACGGAACATGGCATAGCCCGCGGTGAGCATCAGCGGTTGCGTCCAGCGGGTCTGGTTCAGCTCCTCGAGCGGACCTTCCTGCGCCAACTGCCAAAGATCGCGATGCAACAGATCAGAGGCCTCGGCAAAAATCTCTCGCAGCACCGGGCGCCCGGCACTGATAGCGGCGAGCATGCCGATGGATTGCGATCCTTGACCCGGAAAAACAAAGGCAATCGAACCCTGCACTGTACTCTCCTTGCTACGAATGTGGTGGCCGTACGCTCAGGTCCAGCGTAGCAGCGCCGAGCCCCAGGTAAAACCTCCGCCAAAAGCCTCCAGCAGCAGTAGCTGCCCTCGGCGGAAACAATTGCGCTGCACTGCATAGTCCAGGGCCAGAGGTACCGAGGCCGCCGACACATTGCCGTGCTCGCCCACCGTTATCACCACCCGCTCCATGGGCAAGGCCAGTTTTTCTGCGGTGGCTTGGATGATACGGATATTGGCTTGGTGCGGTACCAGCCAGTCAATATCGCTCCCCTGCAAGCCATTGGCTGCCAAGGTTTCCTGCACAATTTCGCCCAGCGTGCGCACGGCCATGCGAAATACCGCATTGCCCTGCATGGTCAAGTGGGTCTCCGCTTGCGGGACCTGTAAAAGCTCGGCATAGCGCCCATCGGCATGCAGGTGGGTGGAAAGAATGCCGGGCTGTTGCGCCACACTGAGAATCACGGCACCCGCCCCATCACCAAAAAGGATGCAGGTGCTGCGATCCTGCCAGTCGACGATGCGCGACATGGTTTCCACGCCAATGACCAGCGCCGTTTTCGCGGCACCGCTGCGCAGAAACTGGTCGGCGGTGGCCAAGGCATAAATGAAACCCGTACAGACCGCCTGGACGTCGAAAGCAGCCGCCCCTTGGTTGCCCAGGCGGGCCTGCACCAGACAGGCGGTGCTCGGAAAGATCTGGTCCGGCGTGGTCGTGGCGACGATGATCAGGTCGATGTCCGTGGCCTGCAACCCGGCAGCAGCAAGGGCACGCTCGGCGGCACGGGTGGCCATGTCCGTACTGCCCTGCCCTTCCGCTGCCAGATGTCGCGAATGAATCCCGGTGCGCGCGACAATCCATTCATCACTCGTGTCCACCCAAGTGCTGAGCTCGTGGTTGTCGAGCACCCTTTCCGGCAGATAAGAACCGGTGGCAATCAACTGGCTGTAATTAGACATCAGGCGCTGTTGCGAATCACTTGCGCCAAATCGTCTTGCACCACTTTGGCGATCTCTAGGGTGAGGCGGTGGCGGGCCTCGGCGATAGCCACTTCCACGGCTCGGGCAAAGGCCAGACGATCGGCGTTGCCATGACTCTTGATGATGATGCCATTCAGACCAAGCAAAGTCGCACCGTTGTATTGCCGCGAATCGAGCCGGCGTCGCAATTTTTGCAGGATGGGTCGATTGATGAGGTAGGCCATGCGCCCATAGAGTCCCTGCGTGTAACTGGCGCGGAGTTCTTGCCGCACCATGGCTGCCAAGCCTTCCGAGGTCTTGAGGAAGACATTACCGACGAAACCATCGCAAACCAGAACATCACAACCGTCTTGGTATACCTGGGATCCTTCCACGTTACCAATGAAGTGCAGATGACTCTGCCGCAGCAAAGCACTGGCGGCCTTCACCAGCTCGTTCCCCTTGATTTCTTCCGAGCCGATGTTGAGCAGCCCGACCCGGGGCCTTTGCGTTCCCGTCACCTGCGCGAAAAGAATGGATCCCATCACCGCAAACTGCAGCAGATGCTCCGGGTGGCAGTCCACATTTGCTCCCAGATCGAGAACCAGCACCCGACCCTTCCGGGTGGGCAGAAAGGCAGCAATTGCCGGACGGTCAATTCCAGGGATGGTGCGCAGGAAGACCTTGCCCATCGCCATGAGCGCACCGGTGTTACCCGCGCTGACGACGGCATCGACCTGCCCCTCGCGCAGCAGACCGATCGCCACATGCATGGATGAATCACGCTTGCTGCGTAATGCCTGGGAGGGCGCGTCGTCCATCCCGACGACCTGGCTGGCATGCCGAATCTGCACCTGTGCCGTGTCCCTGAGACGACTGCGCTGCAGTTCCCGGCGGAGAGTCGTTTCATCGCCAACCAGATGAAACTGCACGTCCGGATAGTCCTTCACCAGGCCGGCAAGGGCGAGCAGAACCGTGCGCGGTCCTGAGTCGCCACTCATGGCATCAACGGCAATCTGCGGCAATTGAGTTAAGACCGGAGAATTCGTTCAGGCGTCTACGGACTTGCGCACCATCTCGCGCCCTTTGTAGTGACCACACTCTGGGCAGACGTGGTGGGGCAACTTGCTCGCTCCGCAGTGATCGCAGGTCGACCGGTTGCTTGCCGTCAAGAAATCGTGGGCGCGGCGCATGTCGCGCTTGGACTTGGAGGTTTTACTCTGGGGAACTGCCATGATCTCGATTCTCCATCAACAAACTACTGATTCGCATCGAGGCTTGGCACCTCGATTCCAGACACCGGACAAATGCCGGATGACCATTCCATACAACGCGGCAGGAGTGGCAGCGCCAATAACGCCTCCTCCTCCAGCCAATCCTGTACCGCCAACTTTCCCTCCGCAGCCATCACCAGCTCGCGCTCAGCATCAATGGCTGCCAGGGCCGCTTCCGTGTCTGCCACACCCACTCGCACGTGCTGGCGGATGTCGCAAGACATGCCACCCAAGCAGCGCTCACAGCGCAAGCGCCCCTGCAATCGCAGCTCTCCGTCGACCAGCAGCACCCGACCGCGCCGTTGCAAACGCAGATCCACGCGCACCGAATCGAGCTGCTGCACTGCTTGCAGCAAGCGCTCCCAACGGGCAAAATCCGGCTCTCCAAACAACTGATCCCCCGCCTCGGAAATTCGGGAAATCAGCAAGGTAGAAACGTGCGCCGCAATCATGAGGGCGGCATATTACCGAGGCTCAACGCTGGAGTAAAGCAGTTTTCCACCCACGACTCAATTGTGTTGGGGCTTTCCCAGGGTTTGACCCGATCGGGCAGGGTTATTTAGAATGCTTTGGGTACATGGGAGGCATCCGCCCTCCCATTTTTTGCATCTTCAATTCTGGCAACCTGGGGTGGGATTTGGACGCAGTCCTGGCATTGGCCGATGGGCGTATCTTTCATGGCGCGGGATTCGGCGCTACTGGCTTGCGCGCGGGCGAGGTCTGCTTCAATACGGCGATGACCGGATATCAGGAGATCCTGACCGATCCGTCTTATCGCGGGCAGATCATCACGCTGACCTATCCTCATATCGGCAATGTCGGCATCAATGCGGAGGACGCCGAAGGCCGGGAGATCTTTTGCGCCGGCCTCCTGCTGCGCACCTTGCCGCGGGCGGCGAGCAACTGGCGGGCGCAAGAAGAACTCGACACCTATCTGCGTCGTCATGGCATTCCCGGCATGGCGGAATTCGATACCCGCGCCCTGACCCGTCATTTGCGCGAACACGGCGCTCAGAATGGGGCCCTTGCCGTCGGGATCGATTTGGACGTCGAGGCCGTCTTGGCGGCGGCGCGCGCCTTCCCGGGCCTCGAAGGGGCCGATCTGATTGCCGAGGTGACCACGGGCGAGCGGCAGGAGTGGACACGTCAAAGCCCTAGTCCCAAGAACGATTATGTCAGCCAGGATGCAGCGCAGACGAGCCACCATGTAGCGGTGGTCGATTTTGGTGCCAAACGGAATATTTTGCGCCTCCTCGCCGATCGCGGCTGCCGCGTGACCTTGTTGCCGCCGCAGAGCAGTAGTGCCGAAATCCTTGACGTCGGTGCTGATGGCGTCCTGTTCAGTAATGGTCCCGGCGATCCTGCAGCCCTTTCCCAGGCGCAGCGCACGATGTTGGCGGTCGTAGAGGCGGGCGTCCCCACCTTCGGTCTGTGTCTCGGCCATCAGTTGCTCGGGCTCGCCCTGGGGGGCAAGACGCAGAAGATGAAATTTGGGCACCATGGCGCCAACCATCCGGTCCGCGATCTGCGCAGTGGTCGCGTCCTGATCACCAGCCAGAACCATGGCTTTGCGGTGGCGGCAGAGACGTTGCCCGATAGCGTCGAGATCACGCACGTATCTCTTTTTGATGGCAGTCTGCAAGGGATGCGTCACCGCCAGCTTCCGGCCTTCTCTTTCCAGGGGCATCCGGAAGCCGGCCCCGGTCCCCACGATGCCAGCATCATCTTCGATGAGTTTGTTGCCAGTTTTGCCGTAAGGAAAAGTCATGCCCCGGCGTGAGGATCTGCAAAGCGTACTGATCATCGGCGCTGGCCCCATTGTCATTGGTCAGGCCTGCGAATTCGATTATTCCGGCGTCCAGGCCTGCAAGGCCCTGCGCGAAGAAGGCTGCCGGGTGATTCTGGTCAATTCCAACCCAGCCACCATCATGACCGACCCGCAAACGGCGGATGCCGTCTACATCGAGCCGGTGGAATGGGAGACGGTGGCGCGCATCATCGAGCGCGAACGCCCCGACGCTCTACTGCCGACCATGGGTGGACAGACGGCGCTCAATTGTGCCCTCGATTTACACCGCGAAGGGGTCCTCGATCGCTTTGGCGTACAGTTGATCGGCGCCAGCATCTCCGCCATTCGCGAGGCCGAGGATCGCGGCCTTTTCAAAAAGGCCATGGAGGAAATCGGCCTGGAGGTTGCGCGCTCCGCCTTTGCGCATCAGCTGGATGAGGCCCGGGAGATCGCCGACGGCATTGGCTACCCGGTCATCATTCGTCCATCCTTCACCCTTGGCGGCACCGGCGGCGGTGTAGCCTACAACCGCGAGGAGTTTGAGGAAATCGCAGTGCGCGGCCTCGAAGCCAGTCCCACACATGAAATTCTCATCGAAGAATCGGTGATCGGTTGGAAAGAGTTCGAGATGGAGGTGGTGCGCGATCGCGCCGACAACTGCATCATCATCTGTTCCATCGAAAACATCGACCCGATGGGCGTACACACCGGCGATTCGATCACCGTAGCCCCAGCGCAGACCCTTACCGATCGCGAATACCAGACCATGCGCGACGCCTCGATTGCCGTGCTGCGGCGCATTGGCGTCGATACCGGCGGCTCCAACGTGCAGTTTGCCGTCAATCCGCACAATGGTCGGATGCTGGTTATCGAAATGAACCCCCGGGTTTCGCGTTCTTCCGCCCTGGCATCGAAGGCAACCGGCTTTCCGATTGCCAAGGTGGCTGCCAAACTGGCCCTCGGGTACACCCTCGACGAATTGCGCAACGACATCACCCAGGCTACGCCGGCCAGCTTCGAGCCCAGCATCGACTATGTGGTGACCAAGATCCCCCGCTTTGCCTTCGAGAAATTCCCCGAGGCCGATCCTCACTTGACCACCCAGATGAAGTCGGTCGGGGAAGTCATGGCTATGGGACGCAGTTTCCAGGAGTCGCTGCAAAAGGCTTTGCGCGGCCTGGAAACCGGGATGGACGGGCTGAATGAGCTGGATACCAAGCACTGGAGCACGGCACAGATCGAGCAAGCCCTGCGCAACCCGGGGGCCGAACGCCTCTGGCAGGTGGCAGACGCCTTCCGCCTCGGCTGGAAGCTCTCGCGGGTTCAGGAACTGACGCAGATCGATCCCTGGTTCCTCGAGCAGATCGCCGAGCTGGTGAGCATGGAAAATGGTCTGCGCGGGCGTGCCCTGGCAAGCCTGGACAAAGCAGAGCTACGGCATCTGAAGCGACTGGGCTTTTCCGATCGACGACTGGCGCAGCTCCTTGGCTGCCGCGAAGCGGCCCTGCGCGAACATCGTCACAAGCTGGGCATCCGTCCCGTGTACAAACGGGTGGATACCTGTGCGGCCGAGTTTCATTCGCCCACCCCCTATCTCTACTCCACCTATGAGGACGAGTGCGAGGCGCAGCCGACCGAGCGCAAGAAGATCATGATCCTGGGAGGGGGACCCAATCGCATCGGCCAAGGGATCGAGTTCGACTACTGTTGCGTGCATGCAGCCATGGCCATGCGCGAGGATGGCTATGAAACAATCATGGTCAACTGCAACCCCGAGACTGTCTCCACCGATTACGATACCTCTGATCGCCTCTACTTCGAGCCGCTCACCCTGGAAGATGTGCTGGAGATCGTGCAGATCGAAAAACCTGAAGGGGTCATCGTCCAGTTTGGCGGCCAGACCCCACTCAAGCTCGCCAATGATCTCTCGGCGGCCGGCGTGCCGATCATTGGTACCAGCCCCGATTCCATCGATCTTGCAGAGGACCGCGAACGCTTTCAGCAACTGTTGCAGCGTTTACGGCTCCGTCAGCCGGAAAATGCCATTGCCCGCAGCAGCAGCGAGGCCCTTACCCATGCGCGCGCTCTCGGTTATCCCTTGGTCGTACGGCCTTCGTATGTGCTCGGCGGTCGCGCCATGCGCATCGTCTATGCCGAGGACGATCTGGAACGCTACATGCAAGAGGCCGTGCGTGTATCCGAGGATCAGCCGGTGCTGCTCGATCGCTTTCTCAACAATGCCCTGGAAGTCGACATCGATGCCGTTGCCGATGGGGAACGCGTACTGGTGGCCGGCATCATGGAGCATATCGAGCAGGCGGGCGTGCATAGCGGCGACTCTGCCTGTTGCCTGCCGCCCTACTCGCTGGCAAATACCATACAAAGCCAATTACGGCAGCAGACCGAAGCACTGGGCAAGGCCCTGGGTGTGGTCGGTCTGATGAACTGCCAATTTGCCGTACAGGGATCGGATATCTACGTGCTGGAGGTCAATCCCCGTGCCTCGCGCACGGTACCCTTCGTTTCCAAAGCGGCGGGTATCCCTTTGGCCAAGATTGCGGCGCGCTGCATGGCCGGCCGCACCCTGGCTCAGCAGGGAGTGGAAGAAATCACCCTTGGGCAGCACTTCAGTGTCAAGGAAGCGGTCTTTCCCTTCCTCAAATTCCCCGGCGTAGACGTACTTCTCGGCCCGGAGATGAAGTCCACCGGCGAGGTGATGGGGATTGGGAGCAGCTTTGGTGAGGCCTTTCTCAAGGCGCAAATCGCCGCCGGCGAACACCTCCCGCGGCAGGGTACGGTGTTTTTGAGCGTGCGCGACGCCGATAAGGAGGGCATCATTCCCGTCGCCCGCGAATTACACCGCCTCGGCTTCTTTCTGCTCGCCACCCGGGGTACTGCCCAACATTTGCAACGCGCTGGTCTTAGTGTCGCTGCGGTCAACAAGGTGACCGAGGGGCGTCCACACATCGTCGATGCGATCAAAAACGGTAAGGTGCAGATCATCATCAATACGGTCGATGAGCGTCAATCGGTGCGCGATTCCTTCAGCATTCGCCGCGCTGCCCTGCAGATGGGCCTCACCTACTACACCACTCTGGCTGGCGCCACAGCCGGTACCGCCGCTCTTGCTGTCCTGCTCAGCCAGGAGCGCAGCGTCATTTGTTTACAGGATCTGGCCAGCCAGTCCCCTTCCCGGAGGTAAGCTATCATGAGTGACAAGATTCCGATGACCGTCGTCGGCGCCGAGCGCTTGCGCGAAGAGTTGCAGAGACTCAAAAGCAAGGATCGCCCGGCGGTGATCGAGGCCATTGCCGAGGCACGCGCCAAAGGAGATCTCTCGGAAAACGCCGAATACGATGCAGCCAAAGAACAGCAGGGCTTCATCGAAGGGCGCATTCGTGAAATCGAGGACTTCATCGCGCGTGCGCAAATCATCGATCCCAAATCGCTCAATGCTGGCGACCGCATCGTATTTGGTGCAACGGTCGAGCTCGAGGATCAGGATGGTCAAGCCATCACTTACCAGATCGTCGGCGATGCCGAGGCCGATATCAAGGAGAACAAAATCTCCATCAGCTCTCCCGTCGCTCGCGCCCTGATCGGTAAACACGAGGGAGACAGTATCGAGGTCAACGCTCCCGGCGGTACCCGCGAGTATAGCATCCTCTCGGTCCGGTATATCTAATCAGTAGTGCGGAAACGCTCTGCTGGCCACCCACGGGAAGCGAGTCCATGCTCCATTATTTCTATCTGTTTCTGCTGGCCGCCTTGCAAGGGGTGACCGAGCTTTTCCCGATCTCCAGCCTCGGTCACAGCATCCTCGTCCCCGCCCTGTTCCACTGGCCCATCAACCGTGATGCTTCGTGGTTTTTGCCCTTCATCGTTGTATTGCACTTGGGCACACTGGCGGCCCTGCTGAGCTTTTTCTGGCGTGATTGGCTCGAACTGATCGGCGCCTTTCTGCGTGACCGGGGGCGTCCGCGCAGTGCCGACACCCGACTTCTCTGGCTCTTGATCCTGGCGAGTATACCCGCGGGTCTGCTCGGCCTTGCCCTTGCCCATCGGATCAAAGACCTTTTTGGCGGTTACAGTTTTGCCGCAGTCGCTCTAATGGTGAATGGCGTCCTACTGATCTGGGGAGATCGACTACGTGCCCGGGAGCCCAGCCATACCCTGGAGAAGCTCAGTTGGCCACGCGCCCTGATCATTGGCTTTGCCCAGTCGCTAGCCCTGATCCCTGGTTTTTCCCGCTCGGGCGCAACACTGGTAGCCGGGATTGGCGTGGGCCTGGACTATGCCAATTCCGCCCGTTTCTCCTTTCTTTTGGCCACCCCCATCATCGGCGCAGCTGGCTTGCTCGAAGTGCCCAAACTCGTCCATCAGCATCTCAGTCACGGGCTTTATGGTGTGATTATTGTGTCCGGGGTGATTTCCGCGGTATTCGCCTGGCTTTCCGTTTGGTTTTTGATGCGCTATTTTCATCAACACGAGGTCAAGGCGCTACGGCCATTTGGTATCTATTGCATTCTCTTTGGCGCAATTGCCCTGATCATTGGCAATGGCGGCTTGTAAATAGCGTCCAGAACCAGAGCACCATCAAGGGCGTTCTTCAGCGGCCATCAATTTGTTCATCGCCCCCGCAGCATATGCGCTCTGCAACGCCAAAGCGAGGCCCACGGCAGTGAGAATGTAAAAAACACCCTGAACACCAATCCAGCCCAAGCCCCAACCACCGACCACACCGCCGGTAAAAATGCCCAAAAACTGCATGAGGGAATACACACCACTGGCAGCACCACGCTGTTCCGGGGTGGTAGAGCGACTCATCATCGAAGGCAAAATAGCGGAAGCGATGTTATAGCCGGCGAAGAAAATGATGGCAGCAATGCCTACCGCCCAGAAATTGCCCGCAAATATCCCCATGAGCAATGCGCCGATGGCAATGACGATCCCGCTAACGGTCAAAACTCGCCGGTGCTCTTTGTTTTTTTCGGCATAAATCACCGGATACAACATAAAGACGATCCCGCCGAACATGACAGGCAGGTAGACCTCCCAGATTGCCCCCTGCGTCAATTGCGTGGCCCGCAACAACTCCGGTGACAGAACGACGAAACTGGCACCCAAGACCATCTGCAAAATGAAGATGCCGACACTCGCGGCCTGTACCGCGGGATGGGAGAAAATGCGCAGGGCATCACGAAACGAACCCATGCGCCGCTGCCGCCCTTCGGGAATAGTGGGAATGACTCCGTATAAAGGTATGAAGGCGAGGACTCCCAGCACGGCAGCCCCCCAGAAGACACCGGACAAGCCGGAGAAGCCATAAATGAGGGGCCCTAGGGCCATGCCGAGGACGTAGGCAATGGAGATACTACCGCCGATGGCAGCCATCGCCTTGGTGCGATGGGCATCATCAGTAAGATCGCCAGCAGTTGCGAGCAGGACCGAGGAGACTGCGCCCGCCCCTTGCAGAACACGAGCGAGGATAACTCCCCAGATGCTGTCGGTAACCGCACCGAGTACCGAGCCGGCAATGAAGAGCAGCAATCCAAACACCAAAACCGGCTTGCGCCCAAGGCGATCCGAGGCGCTACCGAAAGGAAACTGGAGCAGCGCCTGGGCAAGTCCATAGACACCCACAGCGAGCCCGAGCAAAAAAGGCGTGCTGTCGCGCATCGAATGACTGTCCAGGGCAAGCACGGGCATCAGCATGAAAAGCCCAAGCATACGGGTCATATAGATGAAACTGAGACCAAAAACCGCTTTCTTTTCTTGCCCGGTCATGGGCGGACCCGCATGCCGCTGGCGCCGCCCCTTTCCTTTAGAGAAAGCCATAACTCAACAACGCCTTGCCCACGAGGAGCGCGGTGAACAGGAGAAACAGATAGCTGATCGAAAATGCGAACATCTTGCGCGCGTAGAGGTCCATCTCCGCACCCTCTGGCAGTTTGCGCAAGCGCAAGGCCATGCCCACAAACCAGGCACCTGCGATCCAGGCAATCCCGCCATAGACCCAATCATGATTGAGGAAGGCCGGTACCAAACTCACCAACCAGGTGGCCACCGCGTAGACCAGGACTTCCTTGCGGGTACGATCTACTCCGTGGGTCACCGGCAACATAGGGATGCAGGCCTTGGCATAGTCCCGCCGGCAGTAGATGGCCAACGGCCAAAAATGGGCTGGCGTCCAAACAAAGATCAGCGCGACGAGAAGCAGCGGCAAGAGATTTACCGAGCCCATGACTGCGGTCCACCCAATCAACGGGGGAAGCGCCCCTGCCAGCCCCCCCCAGACAATGTTCCAAGGCGTGCTGGGCTTGAGGTACAAGGTGTACACCACCCCATAGCCCACGGTACCGAGCAAGGTCAGAGCCAGGGTCAACGGATTGGTCCAAATCAAGAGTACCGCAATACTGCTGCTCAGCAGGATCGCGGCATACACTGCGGCGCCCTTGCGGCCGATGCGGCCCTCCGCGAGGGGTCGGCGGTGGGTACGCCGCATGTGCTGGTCAAGCTCTGGCTCGACGATCTGGTTGAGCACTCCACCGGCACCACCAGCCAGGGCAATGCCCAGCAATCCGGCCAATGCCGCGGGCCAGTGCGTAATGCCGCTGGGCGCCAGCAACTCGCCGACCGCAGCAGTGAACACCAGCAGGGAAACCACTCGTGCCTTGGCCAAGACCCAGAGATCGCGCAGCAACTGGACGCCTGCGCTCGGGCTCGGCAAAAGGAGGGGTGACGAAGTACCGATAGACTTAGGCATTTGTTTTCCTTAGCGCCAGACGAGGACAATGGCGAGGCTCATGGAGAGCACCATGCCCTGATGAAAGGCCACCATGATTCCGGGGTCCTTGGGTTTGAGATTGACCGAATGAAACAGGAGAAAGCCGACGGCAACCTGGATCACCGCCAAATAGAACGCCACTGGGAAGGCCGGCATCATCCAGCCCAAGGTGGCAACCAGCAGCAGGGCGGCGCTCACGTGCGCCGCCACCGTCCATTGCGAGGCCTTTTGCGGCTTTACGAAGGCGCCGATCGCCTTGCCGAATCCCCGTTGTCCGGTGGTCATCCCACCCAGCAAAACGGCCAGCAAGAGCGCATGCAAGGCGCCCATGGAGCCGAGATAAGTCCAGAAATTCATGCCTGGGTAGGCCAGATTGACCAAAAAGATCAAAAAGACCCCATAGGCAAGCAGTCCATGGATCCCATGGACCAGAGAGGGGGCCTTTCCGGCCAGGACATAGAGAGTCCCCATGCCGAAGAGCGCGGTGACCACGATCAGTCCCAGTCCGGAAAGGGTGTTGACGTCCGGCGCGAGAATGGCAAGGGCAAGCGCGACCAATCCCACCAAGGTCGCCACTACGCGGTGGGCCGCTTCGGGGTCACTACGCAACATCAAGACCACAATGTTGCGGGTATAGGGCCACTTGGTCCCCAGGGACAGGCCATAGCCGAAACCTTCCACCAAGCTGCCAAGCAGGATCAGCACCATGGCAAAACCCACTTCAGTGGCGGACAGCGCATGCACCAGGGCATCAACGATACCTCCGTTGCTACGCAGTCCTTCGACCACGCCGGCCAGCACAGCAGCAATCAGCGCGAGGCCGACAAACTTGCCGATGGCACGGACGAAAGGGGTCATTTCCGGCTCAACAGCGTGCGGGATCCCCTCCCGCCCGCTGACTGCTGACCCATTCTCGAGTACGCTAGACATGTATTACTCCTGGATGCTCAGTGCATCCCTGGCATGATCGGCATGGTGCGCAGGTATAACTGCGAGAACATCCACCAGGTTAGACCGATCGTGATAATGAACAACGGAATGAAGAGGACAAGGGAAACGGTATTCCAGATATTGTGCTCCGAGACATCGATATGCAGCAGAAAATAGATCTGCGCAATGATGGCGATGGCGGCACAAATCGTGATCACCATCAGTAACCCAAAAGGCGGAAAGGCATGTGACGAAACCATTGCCGTGGCCGCCGCCATAAGGACCAAGGAGATCAGAAACCCAGTGAAGTAACCCCGGGTACTCGACATCTGTACTTCCGGATGCAGAATCGGGTTGTCGTGTCCATGACTCATGACATATACCCCCAGAGATAGACAAAGACGAAGACAAAGACCCAGATGATCGCCTGCAAATGCCAAAACATCCGCAGACTCAGCAAGCGCCCCACGGTATCGGTGGTGAAGCCCTTTCCCGCGACTTGCGCTATCATCACCAGAATCCAGATCAAGCCGAAGAAGATGTGCGCTGCGTGGACCTGGGTTAGAACGATGAAGGCCGAAGCTCCGCCGCTGGTCTGCACTGTGACACCATGGGCAGCCAGATCCATCATGTCGTGAATGTCCAGGCCAAGAAAAATCACTCCCAGGACAAAAGCTGCGATCAGACCATTCATCAGACCCGCCTTGTTACCCTTTTTCACCGCACTCATGCCCATGCCATAGGCCAATACGCTCAAAAACAGCGCCACGGTTTGGGTGAACGTGTACCAGGGGTGAACGAAATCGGCCGGAGTCGGGCCATTGAAGTAGCTGTGGGAATAACTCAGCACGCCATAGGCCGCGAAGAGCGTGGCGAAGAGCATGCCGTCACTGAGCAAGTAGAGAAAATACCCAAAACTACGTGTCGAGATCACATCATGACCGTGGTAGTGGGTGTCCCACAACACCGCCTTGCTTGGATCGGGTGAATCATGTGTACTCATCAATCTAATCCTCTTGTGAGGGGCGCGGCAGCAGCCGCGCCCGCAATCCTTCAGTGTTGGTCACCAGCGCTTGGCGGCGTACCCAATGGGCTGAGCTTCTGGCCTTCGTAGGCCATTGCCCCGCCGGGAACGGCGTGCCCACCATGATGCGGCAAGCTTTCTTCCACCTGCTGTTGACGCTGCATCGCCTCGCGCTCCATCTTCTCCAGCTCGGCAGCCGTGATGATGTAGCCCGGATCACCGCGCCAGGAACGCACGATCATCAACACGATGATTGCCGCCAGGCTGAGCAGGCAGAGCCACCAGATCCGCCAGGTCAGGGCAAAGCCCAAGACGAAGGTCAGCGCACCAATATAGACCGCCACACCGGTATTGTTCGGCATGTGGATGTCGACATATTGGGTCGGTTGTGCCTCGTTGATGCCGTTATGACGGCGCCACGCCAGCTCATCACGGGCGTTGACATGCGGGGTGACCGCAAAGTTGTAGAACGGCACGGGCGAGTGGGTCAGCCACTCCAAGGAGCGCGAGGTTCCCCAGGCATCCTGGCCAACGCGGTTCTTCACCCGATCACGAATACTGACGTAGAGCAGCACAAAGAAAGCCGCCACCGATAGGCAGTACACCGCGATGCCGATTTCCTCGACTACCAGATAAGGATGCCAGGCAGTATTGAAGACGTAATCCAGACGCCGGGTCTCGCCCATGAAGCCAAGCATGTACATCGGCACGAAGACCAGCACCGTTCCGGCAGTGAAGAGCCAGAACATGGTCTTGGCCCAGAACTCATCGAGCTTGAAACCAAAAACCTTGGGGAACCAAAAGAGCACCGAGCCAAAAATTGCGTAAACGATCACCAGCAACATGGAATGGAAATGGGCAATCACGAAGACGCTGTTATGCACCATGTAGTTGATTGCCGGGATCGCCAACATCATGCCGGTCAGACCGCCCACCAAGAGCAGGAACAACGCGCCGATCGCCCACAACATCGCGGCAGTGTAGGTAATGCGCCCGCGATACATGGTGAAGGCCCAGTTGAACACCTTCACCCCGGTGGGAATACCGACCAGCATGGTTGCCACGCTAAAGGCACTGTTCACCTCCGGTCCGGCGCCCATGGTGAAGAAGTGGTGCAACCACACCAGCCAGGAAACACCGGCAATGGCAAAACTCGCTGCCACCATGGTGATGTAGCCAAAGAGTGGCTTCTCGGAGAAGGTCGGGAAGATTTCCGACATCATGCCGAAGGCCGGCAGAATGACGAAGTACACCTCTGGATGTCCCCAAAGCCAGAACAGGTTGGTGTACAACATCAAGTTGCCGCCGAAGCCCGCCGTAAAGAAATGCGAACCAAAATACCGGTCACAGGCAACCAGAAAGAGCGCTACCTGCAGAGCCGGGAAAGAGGTCAAGGCAATAATGTTGGCCGACAGGCTCGCCCAAGTGAAGATGGGTAGGCGAAACCAGGTCATACCCGGCGCGCGCATCTTGACGATGGTGGCAATCAGGTTGATACCACCGAGGGTGGTACCGAGCGCCGTCAGCTCCAGGGTCCAGATCCAGTAGTCCACACCCACGCCAGGGCTGTACTGCAGCTCAAAGATCGGTGCGTAGCCAAACCAGCCGTTGTGCGCAAAATCGCCCACGAAAAGGGAGATCATGATCAAGACGACGGCGGCCGCCGTAATCCACAGGCCGAGGGCGTTGAGATATGGGTAGGCCATATCGCGCGCGCCAATCTGAATGGGCACGATGATGTTCATGAATCCCACCAGCAGCGGAGTCGCAGCCAAGAGGATCATGATCAGGCCGTGGGCGCTGTATACCTGCCCAAAATGGAAGGGGGTCAGGTACCCATGCACGGCGCCGAAGACCCCGGAAGAGTCGGGACCGTTGGCCCAGACCTGTTGGGTGCGGATCATCAAACCATCGATGAAACCGCGGAAGAGCATGACCAGGCCGAGGATGATGTACATCACCCCCAGTTTCTTATGGTCGACGGTGGTCAGCCATTCTTTCCAGAGATAGCCCCATTTTTGATAGTACGTGATGAGGCCCAATAGGATGATTCCGCCGATGACCACCGCCACGAAGAGTGGCGCGAGAATCGGGTTGGTATAGGGGATCTGGTCGATTGCCAGCCTCCCTAATAGAGGGTTCCACCCTCCCGGTACTTGAACGAGCATTTGCGTCACCTCTCCTTTTTCCTAGTCGCGATGCTCAGCGGCTTGCTTTTGCATATAAGCCACCATGTTTTCGGTCATTGCCGGCGGCAACGGCCAAGTCTTGCCATTCATCACTTCCATCATCAAATGGTCAAAGATTCCACTCTCCACGTTCGAGAAATAGACCACGCGATGATTGACGTTGATGTAGGGCTCGGCAAAGCGATTGAAGCTGGCGTAGGTCATGGTCTTCGGCGAAGCCTGTACCTTGCTGACCCAATTCTGGAAGTCCTCCTTGCTGACCATCTTGGTCGGAAAGGTCATCCAGGAGGTGCCCGCACCCGCATAGTCCGAGGCAATCCCCTGATAGACGCCGACGCGATCACTTTCCAGCGCATTCTTGGTACGCATGCCGGGCATCACGTCGATCATGCCAACCAGCTGCGGAATGAAGAAGCCAGAGGTAACCGCGGTAGAAGTGAGACGGAAAAAGACCGGTGTATGCACCGGCAGCACCAATTCATTGGCCACTGCCATGTGATATTGCGGATAGATGAACAACCACTGCCAGTCCGTGGCGATGACGTCCACGTTTACCGGGTCACCCTTGGGTGCCATGTGCTTGGTAATGACGGTGGGGTTATACGGATTGATTTCGAAGGTACCTTTGACGGCAAAGTAGGCCAGGAAACCCACAGCAATGATCGGAATTCCCCAAACCAGAACCTCAAGCGTGTTGGAATGAGACCAATGGGCATCGTACTTGCCACGATTCTTGCCCTTGGAATATTTCCACATGAACCAGATCACCAGCAGCGCCGTAATGCCAACGATGGCACCCATGATGACGACATCGATGATCATGTAATGCAGGTTGGTGTCGGCCATCGTACCTTTCGGATCAAAGATCCAGAAAATACTGGCATTGGCAAGGCCAGCCCATGCGGCTGCCAGCGTGCCACCTCCCCATAATGCCAGTCGTTTTGCTTGCTTTCTAAACATAACCACTTTCTCCCTGACGGATTCCTAGTTCCGTATCGTTTTGCCGCCGCGGTGCCCTGCGGCGACCCATCCGCGGGTCAAGGCACTCCCTTTTCTGCCCTACCCGCTGAACCAAACCAGAAAACACAGTGCAGACCGACAGGGAGCGTGGCCTCCGCAGCAAGTCAGCACCATATTCATACAACATTATATTTTTACAGAAATCTTCTTTTCGGGCATTACGTTATTCCACTAAAAACCCCGAAGCAATAGAAAAGGCCTTCAAATATTTTTGGGCACGAGCAAGATCGATTAGCACACTAAATTCATAAAAAACATCATATAATTATGTTATATTTTTCTTATATTCACTTTTCCTTGACAATCAAAAGGGCTTTGTCGCTGTAACGACTGCAAGACAAACTCTATCATTACATTTATGTTTACTGTTTCTCCAATAATAAAATACAATTTTATTTTTTTATTGATGCGAGCATTCCTGCTATCATCAGGCTATGTTACCGAGCCAACCTTTCCTCGCTTTCCTGCTCAGCAGCGCACAGCTTCTCCGCCTGCGGAATGGCGACACCATTGCGACGGGCGTCTGGGCGGAAGAACTGCTTCTTCCCTGGCAAGAGTTTCGCACGGCGGGTTGGCCTATTGTATTTCTGAGCCCGGATGGCAAGCCGGCACAAATCGATCCGCAGAGTCTGTTACTCGAAAATCTTGCTGGCGACCAGGACAAACAATCGAGTCTGGCGCACGAATCCGCCCGGCTACCGCTCATGGATACCCTCTCCATCGCCAGCGTTCTTCCCATACTGTCGGCCATGCGCGGGGTTTTCATTCCGGGCGGCAATGGTCCTTTGATGGACCTCCCCGACTCGTCCGAGGTCGGCAGACTCCTGCACGAATGCCGACGGAGAAAGCTTCCCGTTGCCACCCTCTGCCATGGTAGCGCCGCCCTTCTCGCCCGCCCTGATCCTGGCGAGGATCGCCCTTTTTCCGGCTTTCAGGTAAGCTGTTTCCAGAAGCTCGAGGAAGAGCAGACCAGTCTCGCGGGACGTTGGCCGTTTCACCTGGAGGAAGAGTTGCGCGGTTGCGGATTTCAGGTGATATCGGGAGCTCCGTGGCAAGCGCAGGTCGTCCAAGACCGTGATCTGTTCAGCGGCCAGAATCCGGCCTCTGCTCTCCCTCTGGCGCAGGCGCTTTTGGCACGCCTCGAGGAAAATCGTCGTCATAGGGGAAGCAAACATGGATACTGATGCACTGAAGCGTATGGCTGCTGAGGCGGCGCTGGATTACATTCAGCCGGGAATGGTCGTCGGCGTTGGCACCGGTTCCACCAGCAATCACTTCATCGACGCCCTCGGCCGGGCAAAAATCTCCGTTGATGGCTACGTACCCTCCAGCCTCGGCACCGCCGAACGACTCCAGTCGCTGGGTCTGCGCGTTCTGGATCTGAACGACACCGGCGATATCCCGGTGTATGTCGACGGCGCTGATGAGATTGATCCGCACTTTCGCCTCATCAAAGGAGGAGGTGGCGCACTGACCCGCGAAAAGATCGTTGCCTCGGCGGCGCGCCGCTTTGTCTGTATCGCCGATCACTCCAAGGACCATGCGAGGCTCGGTAGTTTCCCGTTACCTGTGGAGGTTCTGCCTTTCGCCCGCAGTTTTGTTGCCCGCCAGTTGGTGAAATTAGGCGGCAACCCCAGTCTACGCAGCGGTTTTACCAGCGACAATGGCAATGTCATCCTCGACGTGGTGGGCCTCGATCTGAGCGACCCGGCGGCAATGGAGAGCAAGATCAACAGCATCCCTGGAGTACTCGACAATGGCATTTTTGCCCTGCGTCGCGCCGACGTGGTCCTGCTCGGCAGCCCGGAAGGTGTCATTCGCCGCAGTAGCGCGCCACAGTAAGGATCTGGTCGGAAATGGAAGGCGAAGTCGACCATCGCGCCACGCGGCGGGATTTTCGCGCTGGCACGCTGGCGCGGGCGGATCTCGATCCCGACCCCTGGATGCAGATGCAATGCTGGCTGCAGGAAGCAGAAAGCGCCGGAAACTTCGACCCGACCGCCATGGCCCTGGCGACCGCCGATGGCGACGGATTCCCTAATGTGCGCTACGTGCTCCTCAAGCACTTCGATGCACGCGGCGTCTGCTGGTACACCGATAGCCGCAGCCAGAAAGGCCAGGAATTGGCCGCCAACGCCCGCGCGGCTCTGGCCTTCTATTGGCCGGAGCTCGATCGACAGCTACGACTGCAGGGTGCGGTATCTCTGCTTCCCGAGAGCGATGCAGAAAGTTATTTCCAGCAGCGGCCCGTCGGTAGCCGCTTGGCCGCCGCCGCATCGGAACAGAGTCGGGAGATCGTCGATCGTGCCCACCTGGAAGCGCGGGTGGCGGAGCTTGCGGCCCGCTATCCCGACGGCGACGTACCACGCAATCCTGCTTGGCGCGGCTATCGCCTGGCACCGCATCGCTTCGAATTCTGGCAAGGGCGCAGCAACCGACTGCATGACCGCTTTGTCTACATCCGTGACGAAAAGGGTTGGCGGATCAGCCGCCTGATGCCCTGAGCGGGGTATCAAAAGCCTTCGATGCGCGCCTCGTAGTCGAGCACGATCAGGCGATAAAGGTCATCACCCAGCTGCACGTGAGCGGTCTGCGGGGCACCAATCTGGATGGAATTCCCTCCCGCCATGCTCAGGCCGAGGGGCTGAAAATGATCCTGTTCGATGAGTTCCTCCAGCAGTGTGCGCAGCTCCGCCTCAGCTACCGTACCCGTATTATCTACGATGCGGCAGGGCTTGCCGCGCCGTGTCTGCCCCTCGACCACGCGGGCGTGCGGCGTCAGAGGTGGCAAAGCGGAGTCTCGCTGCTCAGCCATTTTGCGGCTCCCGAAAGAGCCAAGGCATCTGGCGACGACGCTCCGTCTCGTAGTCGCGGATGGCGTCGGCGTGGGCCAAGGTCATCTGGATGTCATCGAGACCATTGAGCAGCTTGTGCTTGGCTCCCGGAGCAATATCGAAGGAATAACGCTGGCCATCGGCGCTGCGCAGTTCCTGGGCAGCGAGATCGATGTGCACCTGCAACGGCGCGTCCTCTGCTACCCGAAAAAGCGCATCGATGACTTCCTGCGGCAGAGTGATCAGCAAAATACCATTCTGCACACAGTTATTGGCGAAGATATCGGCAAAACTAGGAGCAATGACCGCACGGATGCCGTAGTCGGCAAGTGCCCAGGGGGCATGCTCGCGACTCGATCCACAACCAAAATTCTGCTGCGCCAGGAGGACCTGTGCCCCCCGCAAATCGGCACGGTTGAGCACGAAATCAAGGTTAGGGGCGGCTGGATCGCCATCGCGATAGCGCCAATCAAAAAACAGGAATTTTCCTAAGCCCTGCCGCTCGATGGTTTTGAGAAACTGCTTGGGGATGATGGCGTCGGTATCGACATTGGCGCGATCCAGAGGGATCACCGCTGAATCAACTGTGGTAAAAGCTTGCATCTCAGGATTTCTCCAAACGCTTGAGAACGACATATTCGATGGCTGCCATTTCATTCGCTGCAGCACGACTGGCGGCAAGCGCGCCGAGCTCAGTCAGACCGCAGCTGAACAAGAGAAACGCCATCCGTAGGAGCAAGAGACGAGCGCTCACCCGTGCCACCGCCGCACGTCGACAAAATGGCCGGCTATGGCCGCTGCTGCAGCCATAGCCGGGCTGACCAGGTGGGTACGCCCGCCGGCACCTTGACGTCCCTCGAAATTACGGTTGGACGTAGCCGCACAACGCTCGCCCGGCTCGAGGCGATCGGCATTCATCGCCAGACACATCGAGCAACCCGGCTCCCGCCATTCGAAACCGGCTTGGCGGAAGATTTCGTCGAGTCCCTCGGCCTCCGCCTGCGCCTTGACCAGACCCGAGCCAGGCACGACCAGGACCGCTTTTACGCTATTCGCCTTGTGTTTGCCGCGCACCACTTCCGCCGCCGCACGCAGATCCTCGATCCGGGCATTGGTACAAGATCCGATGAAGACCTTGTCGACGGCGATCTCGCTGATCGGGGTGCCTGCCTGCAGCCCCATGTATTCCAGGGCACGCGACCACGCCTCCCTCCGCACGGGATCGGGCGCAGCGGCCAGATCGGGGATCTGCGCATCGATGGACAGAACCATCTCTGGGCTCGTACCCCAGGTCACCTGCGGCAACAATTGGCTGGCGTCGATGCGAATCTCTCGGTCGAACTGGGCGTCGTCATCACTGTGCAGGGTCTGCCAAAACGCGACCGCCCGCTCCCAGTCGGCGCCCTGCGGGGCGTACGGGCGTCCCTGCAGATAGGCAAACGTCTTGGCATCGGGGGCCACCATACCTGAGCGGGCACCAGCCTCGATGGCCATGTTGCAGACCGTCATCCGTCCTTCGATGCTCAGTGCCTCGATCCCTGGCCCGGCAAACTCGATGGCATGGCCGGTACCGCCGGCAGTGCCGATCTGCCCGATGATGGCAAGGACAAGATCCTTGGCCGTCACTCCCTGGGGCAAGATGCCTTCGACCCAGACCCGCATATTTTTGGACTTGCGCGCCCACAGGCACTGCGTCGCGAGAACATGCTCGACTTCGGTAGTTCCGATGCCGAAGGCGAGCGCCCCCAGGGCGCCGTGGGTGGCAGTGTGAGAATCTCCACACACCACGGTCATCCCCGGCAAGGTCAGCCCCTGCTCCGGCGCGATCACGTGGACAATTCCTTGCCGCCGATCGAGCATGCCGTACTCTTCCACGCCGAATTCGACACAATTGCGATCAAGGGTCTCGACCTGCAGGCGCGAGGTAGCGTCAGTGATGCCCGCAGCGCGATCCGTAGTAGGGACATTGTGGTCCGCCGTGGCGATATTCGCGTCTACCCGCCATAGCTTGCGTCCCGCCGCACGCAGACCGGAGAAGGCTTGCGGGCTGGTCACCTCATGCAACAGATGACGGTCGATATAGAGCAGCGTGCGGCCATCCGCCTCACTGAGAATGCGATGCTGCTCCCAGAGCTTGTCGTACAGGGTCTGTGCGGTCATGAATTCTGCACCCGTGTGAAAAACGCCATTATCCTACCCTTTTAACGACAGCGGGGAAACGTCGTTCGAGACAATAGCCCCCGAGGATAGACATCTGCCTTCCCCCCTAGGGCAAGGAGCGGGTACTATGTCCGCTTGGCAAGTAAAGGTAGCACAGCATGAGCTCAGGAAAATCGCGCGAAGATCAGGAACTGACCCGGGTAACCCAGCAATGCCTGGAGCTTGCGAAGGCGCGGGGTGCCACTGCTGCCGAGGTGGGCGCGAGTTCCGGCAAAGGCCTATCGCTTACCGTCCGTCTCGGTGAGGTGGAGTCCGTCGAGTACCACCGCGACAAAAGTGTGGGCGTGACCGTGTATCTCGGCGAATGCAAGGGTTCTGCTTCGAGCTCCGATTTCTCGAAGCAGGCGTTGACGGAGACGGTGGAGGCGGCTCTCAACATTGCCCGTCACACGGCACCCGACCCGTTTTCTGGCCTCGCGGATGCCGAACTCCTGGCCAAGGAATTTCCCGATCTGGACCTTTATCACCCCTGGGACATCGATCCCGATGCGGCGGCGGAAATCGCTCGCCAGTGCGAAGAGGCCGCGCGCAGCGCCGACTCACGCATCCGCAATTCCGAGGGCGGCAGCATCAGCACCGGCGAAGGAATGAGTGTCTATGCCAACAGTCTTGGCTTTTTAGGTGTCAGCCAGGGATCTCGCCACAGCCTTTCCTGCTCGGTGATTGCCGAGGATGGCCAGGGCATGCAGCGCGACTATTGGTACGATGTGGCTCGGCGCCACGAAGATCTCGCTAGCGCCGAGGAGATTGGCCGAATCTGTGCCGAACGCACGCTGCGCCGTCTCGGGGCGCGAAAAATTGGCACCTGCACGGTGCCTGTGCTTTTCGAAAACCAGGTGGCAGCGAGTCTGCTTGGACACTTCGCGCAGGCCATCAGCGGTGGCAGCCTCTATCGCAAGGCCAGTTTTCTGCAGGACAGTCTCGGTCAGACGATCTTTCCCCCGCAGGTGCGGATTTACGAGGAGCCCCTGCGTCTTCGTGGACTGGCCAGTGTTAGCTTCGATGGCGATGGGGTCGCGACACAGAATCGAGACCTGATCCACGACGGCATCTTGCAGTCCTATCTGCTCGACGTATATAGCGCCCGCAAGCTGGGATTACAGAGTACCGGCAATGCGGGTGGCGCCCACAACCTCACCCTCGCCCCCGGAAGCGAGGATTTGCCGGCGCTTTTGCGGCGGATGGGGCGCGGGCTGCTGGTAACGGAGCTAATCGGCTTTGGCGTCAATGGAGTGACGGGCGACTATTCCCGCGGCGCTGCCGGCTTTTGGGTGGAAAATGGGGAAATCCAGTATCCCGTCGAGGAAATCACCATCGCCGGCCATCTGCGTGAGATGTTTGCCGGCTTCGTCGCCGTGGGTAGTGATCTGCTGATTCATGGCGGCACGGGCAGCCCTTCCATTCTCATCGACAAGATGACCGTCGCCGGTAACTAATCCTGCGTGGTAGCGCCATCTCAGCGGGTCAGTACCCGCGAAGTCTGGGGGCATGCGGTAGCCAACATCACCCCTTCGGCCATGCCAGCGGTGACCATTGCCCTGGTCGCCGCCCATGGTGGAGCCTTTACCTGGCTCGCCTACGCCCTGGTAGGTATCGTCATGTGGCTGGTGGCGATTCAACTCGGCATTCTGGCGCGCCACTTTCCCTCGCCGGGGTCGCTGTTTTTTTACCTGGCGCAGGCTCTACATCCCGTTGCGGGCTTGGTCGCCGGTATTACCATGATCTTCGGATATGGTGGAGCCTTGCTCGGCGCGCCGCTGCTCTGTGGCCTGTTCGCCAACACCGCTCTACATACCGTTTGGCCAGCGGCACCCAATCTTCTCGATCCCTTCGCCCTTGCAACCTTGGCGATCGCCTTTTCTCTAGCCCGCCGCGGGGTGGAAATCTCGGCCCGCTGGGGGCTCTGGGTAGAGTGGTTTTCCCTCGCCGGCATCCTGCTCATCGCTATTCTCACCCTGCACCATTTTGGCATCAGCGATTCGCAGCAGTGGCACTTTTCTCAACTGCACATCCCCTCCCTGCTCAGCGCCCTGGTGCTGTCCCTGCTCGCCTACGGCGGCTTCGAAACCGCTGGCAATCTGGCAGCGGAAGCCGAGCATCCCCGCGCCATCCCCGGCATCATGCGCTGGGCGGTGATCCTGGTGGCCATTTTTTTCGTGTTTCTGGCGTATACGGAAACGCTGGCCTTTCACGCGCTGGGACAATCCTTGGGCAATGCTTCGACCCCGTTGAACGCCATCGCCACCGCGATGGGGCAATCCTGGCTCGGTGTAGTCGTCGATCTGGCCATGGCCAGCGCCGCGTTTTCGGCGAGCATCGCCACCTTCAACAGCATCTCGCGCATCCTGCTGAGCATGGCTGAACACAAGGTGTTACCGCAGATACTGGCGCAGCGACATCCTACGCATGGCACTCCGATTCGTGCGCTGCAGATCCTTGGCATCTTGGTCCTGACCAGCATACTGATGTTCTGGTTGACCCATAGCTCGGTGCTCGACTTGATCGACATCTTTGGCACCTTTACGGCGCTCGGATTCGTGTTGCTGTATGCGTTGAGCAATCTGGCGGCGCTGCGCTATCTGTTTCGCAGCCGCGCCGGGATGCGCTGGGTCAGCCTACTGATCACCCTGATCAGCCTCCCTCTGCTCGGAGCGGTTTTTTACGGAACGGTAGTGCCTTTCCCGGGCGGCAGCATCGGCGCCACGGTGATCGTATTTTTTCTGATGCTTCTGGCGACCAGCGGCTTGGGATTGTATTGGGCACGTTTTCAGCCAGAACGGCTGCAAGCCATTATCGACAGGCAGTTATGAGGACTCGCGAGTCACCCACCTTCTTCTGCACGAATTGATACAACCCGCAGGATTGGCTCCAGCCAGATCTTGCCATCGCCCATTTCACCAGTGGCAGCGTTGGAGGTAATCAAGGCCAGTACCTGATCGGCATCCTCTACCGCGATGATGGTCTCGATCTGCACCTTGGGATGACTGGCAGATTGGTACCAGGCGCCACTGCGCAGGGTGGAGTATCCACGCTGCTGCCCAACACCTTCCACATCGCTCACGGTTACCCCACCCACACCGAGCTCCGCGAGACCGTCGCAGACCTGATCCATGCGCTGCGGGCGGACGATTGCAGTCACTCGTATCCAGGATGCTTCGCTGGTCATCACCCATGTCTCTCGATCTGCTCCAACCAGGGACGGTACAACGCTGCAGCGGTGGCCGCAAGCCTGTCTGCTTCGGCATCGAGATCTCGGAGCATATCCGTGGCGGGTTGGACGAATCTTCCCTTCTCCGCCAGTGCAGCGGTGCCATCCTGTAGCCACTGACGTACCTGCGCCGCTGTCACTTCGGGATGCGCCTGCAGCGCGAGAATCCGATCACCCAGTGTAAATGCCTGTACTGTGGTTGCGGTGTTGTACGCCAGCACCTGCGCTTCTGGCGGAAGCGCCGTACACTGCTCCCCGTGCCAATGAAATAGGGGAAATTCAGCGGGAAGCTCGGGCCACAGAGCACGACCGGCTTCCGTCAAGCGCACCGGCCACCAGCCAAGCTCTTGCCCGGATGGATTGCGTTCGACGCTTCCTCCCAGGGATACGGCAATGAGCTGCGCGCCCAAGCAATGCCCCAGGGTTGGAACATTTTCCGCCGCAGCCATGCGAATCAGATTCTTTTCCGCTTGCAACCACGGGTACTCCGCTTCGTCGTGCACACTCATGGGTCCACCCATGACAATCAGTGCAGCATAAGGATCTAGACTGCTTGGCACCGATTCGCCCTGATCCAGTTCGCGCACGTCGAAATCATGGTCATATTCCGCCAATTGCCAAGCCAAACTACCCAAACCTTCGTCTGGATGGTGTTGCAATACCAATATCGTTGCCATCGAAAACCCTCCCGGCCAAATAGAAACGGCGGCTCAAAAGCCGCCGTTGTTTTTAGCAACTACCGCATCACCAGGTCGTCAGTCACCCAAGACCGGATGCCGCTCGCCTTCGCCGTAGAACGCGTAGGCTTCTTCTCCATGCACCGCATCATCACCGATCAACAGTTCCTCTTCGCTCATGCGCAACGGCGTTACTAGGCTGATCAGCTTGAGCAGAATGAAGGTAACGACAACATTGAGGCCAATGATGAAGGCGGCACCAATCACCTGCAACCAGACCTGATGCCAGTTGCCGTCGATCGCGCCACCCGGGGTAGTCAAACCGTAGGCGGCACAGCCCGCCTTGGTCGCGAAGATACCCACCATCACGCCCCCGAGTACACCTGCCACCGCATGCGTGTGAAAAACACCCAAGGTGTCGTCCACCTTGCGGAACAATGCCGTTTTACCAAGGATGTTCATGCTGATCCACGGAATAATACCCGAGGCGATACCGATGGCAATGGCACCCCAGCCGTCAACCACACCGGCTGCCGGCGTGATGGCCACGAGGCCAGTGATCATACCTTGAACCGCACCAATCACCGACGGTTTTTTGAAGTAAAAGATATCCATGATGGTCCACACAATGACGCTCACCGCCGTGGTCAGGTTGGTGTTGAGTACCGCAGCGCCGGCATCACGGCTGGCGGCGTACGGGTCGCCGCCGTTGAAACCGTTCCAGCCCAGCCAGAGGATGCCCGCACCCACCAGCATCAGCAGCACATTGTTGGGTTGAAAATTTTCCCGATCCCGCGCCAAACGGGGTCCGATGACTGCTGCACCGACAAAGCCCGCAATACCCGCCGACAGATGGATCACATAGCCACCAGAGTAGTCGATGACCCCCAGGGTGGAGAGAAAACCGCCGCCCCACAGGCTGAAGGCACCGACGGTATAGGAAAAAGTCAGCCACAACGGTACAAAAATCATCCAGGCCTTGAAGCTCATCCGCCCGAGGAAGGCACCTGCCATGATCACCAGCGTAATTGCCGCAAAAACAAACTGGAAATAGACCATGGTAGACATGGGGAAATTAGCAGTAGTGTTGGACGTGGGCAGTAATGCCTGGGTCAACTCATCCTGCATGCTGATGATGGGATGGGGCAAGCCCACGAAAGGAAACCACTCGTGGCCGAAACCCATGTTGTAAGCCCAGAGTACCCAGGCGATGAGTACCGCAGCGAAGGCGTAAAAGGCCATAAAGGCAGAGTTGATGGCCCATTTCTTTTTGACGATGCCGCCATAGAGGACGACGAGACCGGGGACGCTTTGCAAGCCAACAATCGTTGCTGCAGTTAACTGCCATGCATTGTCGCCGGTATTCAGCCAGGACACAGACATAAAAAATCTCCTTTGTAACGGTGTTTTGAAACGATACCTTTATCAGTGAGCTGGACTACAGGGCCTCATCACCGCTCTCTCCGGTGCGGATGCGGATTGCCTGGGTTACTTCGGAGACAAAAATCTTTCCGTCGCCGATTTTTCCGGTCTTCGCACCCTTGGAGATCGCTTCGATGGCAATGTCGACGAATTCGTCCTTGATCACTGTCTCGATTTTTACCTTGGGCAGAAAATCGACCACATATTCGGCGCCACGATACAGTTCCGTGTGACCCTTTTGCCGCCCGAACCCTTTGACTTCCGTCACCGTCAAGCCCTGAATACCGACTTCCGAGAGCGCCTCCCGTACATCATCCAGTTTGAACGGCTTGATAATCGCCGTGACCAGTTTCATACCTCTACCCCCTTGTGATTGCCATCAGAAAAGAAAGCCGGTCTCGACCATCCCGCCGCGCACCTGACTGGTGGCCAGACCACTCTGGCCCGCAAATCCGGTGCCCGTAGGTGTTGAGGCGGTAACGTAAGAGAGTTCCGCACGGGCAAAGAAGTCGCCAGATTGTTAGTGGGTATAACCGTCAATGACCACGCATGGGAGTCATCGGGAAGGTCAGTCAGAGAGGAAGCAATGCTCTCCAGACCTTCTCCCGGTACCCCACCGACGGCCAGGTATTCTACCCGGCCAGCAAGAGAGATATCGGAGTCGACGGCGTAATTGACCAACAAAGACCCGCCATAGTTATCAAAGCTCTTGTTGATTCCCAGACGAGTCGATTTAGACGTGATCATGTAGTGAAAATAGGGTTCGATGGTCCACGGTCCGGAACTGTACGTGTACATTAGACCGTAGATTTGGCTGGCCGTACCGTAAGCGCTATAGGCAGCAATATTAGGCGCTGATTCTCGCACTTTTCCGAGAGGACCATCGGCATAAAATGCCAAGGTGTTGGCACTGTTGATGGTATAGGTCAGCAATCCGCTTAGAACGTTACAGCGATTGGAATAACAACCATCGTTCCAGGACAGGGAGGCGCTCAGCGGTCCAGCGCTGGCGTTGAATTGAATGCCGCGGCTGATGATTGGCTCCATATCCCAGAGCAGGCCGCGTTCAATATTGATGTTTTGATAAGTGAAGCCACTCTCGGCGCCAATCAGGGTAGGAAGTTTGCCGATCTCCATGGAAAAATCACTACTGGGTGCGATTTTCACATAGGCGATGGGCAGAGCACCGAAATCGTTTATGGTGCTCGTGGGATTAGCGCCAGTGAGCGAAGCCGCTACAGCAGGGAAGCTGTAGACACCGGCCTGGGCATAGAATTGCAGAAGGCCCGAGCTTTTCTGCACAATTACGGAACCATTGGTGATGGTAGCACCTGCATACTTGGCCCCGAAAGTGCCAGCCACGTCCCGCGGATTGTCCTGCCAGAAGCCCATGGCACCAGCTACACCCTGCACGCCAATTTTGCCCAGCGGTCCGGCACGGACTTCGTCGGACTCGGTAGATTCAATGAAGCCTCAGCCATGGGCGCGACCAGGACCGTAACTACGGCGGCGGAGAGTATCCAAGTTTTTTTCATGGCGGTTGTCCTCGTAGGTGGTAAAAAAGCGAATGCCGTGTTGCAGAATCCGTGCCACAGACAAATATCTTTATATTTCTGTTGATTACAAAATATTGACCGGGGCAAGCGGGATGCCACCCGGGTCTAATGCACTACTATGATGCAGGATGAATGCGCGTCGCACCATATTAGTGCACTTTCAGTGCTCATGTTCCGCGTTTTGGCTGGAATCATCGTGGCACGTAACCTGCATTCCCGTTGCTAGCGTTTTCAGCAAAAGCGAGGAGTGCAGCACATGGGTATGACCCCAACGGATGTTCTACAACTAATCACCGAAAAAGATGTCAAGTTCATTGATTTTCGTTTTACCGACACCAAGGGCAAGGAGCAGCACGTTTCGGTGCCGGCCCATACCCTCGAAGAAAAGACCTTCATCGAAGGCAAGATGTTTGATGGTTCCTCCATCACCGGTTGGAAAGGCATCAACGAGTCCGACATGATCCTGATGCCCGAGTCGGACTCGGCGGTACTCGATCCCTTTACCGACGAAGTCACCCTCAATATTCGCTGCGACGTGGTCGAGCCGGCCACCGGCCAGGGCTACGAGCGCGATCCCCGCTCCGTGGCCAAGCGCGCCGAGGCCTACCTGAAGAGTACCGGCATTGCCGACACCGCCTACTTCGGCCCTGAGAACGAATTCTTCGTCTTCGACTCCGTCACCTGGCACATCGACATGAGCGGCTGCAGCTACAAGGTCGATGCCGAAGAGGCAGCGTGGAATTCCGGCAAGGAATACGAGTCCGGCAACATGGGCCATCGTCCTGGCGTCAAGGGCGGTTACTTCCCGGTGCCACCGGTGGATTCCGCCCAGGACCTGCGCTCGGCCATGTGTCTAGCCCTTGAGGAAATGGGATTGAAGGTTGAGGTGCATCACCACGAAGTCGCCACCGCCGGGCAGCATGAGATCGGTGTCGGCTTCAATTCCCTCACCCGCAAGGCCGACGAGGTGCAAATCCTCAAGTATGTGGTGCAGAACGTCGCGGCGGCCTACGGGCAGACGGCGACCTTCATGCCCAAGCCCATCGTGGGGGACAACGGTAGCGGCATGCACGTGCACCAGTCCCTGGCCAAGGACGGCAAGAACCTCTTCACCGGCGACCTTTACGGCGGCCTGTCGGAGCTGGCGCTCTACTACATTGGCGGCATCATCAAGCACGCCAAGGCTCTGAACGCCCTTACCAACCCTAGCACCAACAGCTACAAGCGTCTGGTGCCCCACTTCGAGGCCCCGGTCTTGCTGGCCTACTCGGCGAAGAACCGTTCTGCCTCGATTCGCATCCCCTATGTGAGCAATCCGAAGGCGCGGCGGATCGAAGTGCGGTTCCCGGACTCCACGGCCAATCCGTATCTCGCCTTCAGTGCGATGATGATGGCGGGCCTGGATGGGATTCAGAACAAGATCCATCCCGGCGATGCCATGGACAAGAACCTTTACGACCTGCCCGCCGAAGAGCAGGAGAAGATTCCCGGTGTAGCAGCGTCCCTGGAAGAGGCCCTGCGTGCCCTCGAGGCCGACCATGAGTTCCTGATGAAAGGCGGGGTCTTCACCCCCGACTGGTTGCAAGGCTACCTCGAGGTCAAGTGGGCCGAAGTCCAGGCCCTGCGCGTCACCACCCACCCCGTCGAATATCAGATGTACTACAGCCTTTGATTTGCGTTTCAACCTCCGTCGTCATTGGCCCGGGTTCGCCCGGGCTTTTTTCGTAAACGACGTTATTCCATACCGAGAGAGCGCATCTTGCGGGCGATGGTATTGCGGCCCCAACCCAGGCGCTCCGCTGCCAACTGCTTGTGGCCATGGCTGGCATCCAACGCCGCCTGCAGCAGTACCCGCTCGAAATCCGGCAATAGCGCGTCGAGCACGGCATTGTCGCCATCCTGTAGGCGCGCTGCAGCCTCTTGGCGCAGCAAACTGCGCCAATCGCCGGAAGCCTTCCTTTCTCCTTCATCCGCTGTCGGGGAACTGGAAGGCATGCCAACATCCTCATCCTCCGCAGCACCCGCAGGCAACAATTCGGGTGGCAAATCTCCCAATTCGACCCGCTGGCTGGGTGCCATCACGGTGATCCAGCGGCAGCTGTTTTCGAGCTGGCGCACATTGCCCGGCCAGGACCAGCCAGCCATACGCGCTTCGGCCTCCGGGCTGAGTGTCTTGCCTTCCACCCCCAGACTCTCCGCCGCCCGATGCAAAAAGTAACGCGCCAGACGCGGAATGTCAGAGCGTCGCTCCCGCAGTGGCGGGATATGAACGGAGATCACGTTGAGGCGATGATAGAGATCTTCGCGGAAACTGCCATCGCGCACTTTCGCCTGCAGATCCTGATGAGTTGCCGCTAGAATCCGCACGTCGGCACGGATGGGGGCATGGCCGCCCACGCGATAGAAGGTGCCATCGGAAAGTACCCGCAACAGTCGGGTCTGCAAGGCTGCAGGCATGTCACCGATCTCGTCCAGAAACAGGGTGCCACCGGCTGCCTGTTCAAAACGGCCTTTCCGCGCCGCTAACGCCCCGGTAAAAGCGCCCTTTTCATGGCCGAACAGTTCGGACTCTAGCAACTCGGCGGGGATAGCTGCCGTATTGATGGCGACGAACGGGCCGTCGGCCCGAGGGCTATGTCGGTGCAATGCCCGGGCCACGAGTTCTTTGCCCGAGCCGGATTCACCCAGAATCAGCACATTGATGCTGGAACGGGAGAGCCGACCGATAGCGCGGTAGACCTCCTGCATGGCTGGCGACTCACCTATGATTTCTGAATCCCGGCGATCAAAGCCTGCTTCCTCTTTTACCGCCTGCTGACCCTCCACCGTGAGGGCGCGTTGCACCAAAGACACGGCATCATCGATGTCGAAAGGCTTGGCCAGGTACTCGAAGGCGCCGCCCTGGAAGGCCGCTACCGCGTTTTCCAGATCGGAGTGGGCGGTAATGATGATGACGGGAAGCTGCGGATGGCGCTGCTGAATTTCTCGCAAAAAGCCCAATCCATCCAGGCCTGGCATGCGCAGGTCGCTGACCACCGCCCCCGGACGTTCGCGTCCCATGGCGCGTAAGGCGAGATCCGCATCGGCAAAGCTGCGGACAGGAATTTCGGCTTTTTGCAGCGCCTTCTCCAGGACCCAGCGAATCGAAGGATCATCATCGATCACCCACACAGCGGAATTCATGCAAATCTCCCATCAGGCAGTGGCAGGCGTACCGAAAATATCGTCTCTCCCGGTTGCGAACGACAATGTACCGTCCCCCCGTGGGCGCGCACGAGGTTCTGCACGATGGCCAGACCCATGCCCATTCCTTCCGCCCGACTGGTCACCAACGGCAGAAAAATGCGCGGCATCAGGTCTTCCGGAATTCCGGGGCCATCATCGCTGACATCCACACGTAGTACCAAGCGATAGAGATGCTGCTGCAGATTCACGAAGCGCTCCACCCGCGTACGGATCAGGATCGTTCCCTGTCCGGCAAGGGCCTGGCGGGCATTGCGTAACAGATTCAGAAACACCTGCACCAGCTGTTCGGGGTCCGCCTCAAATTCGGGAATGGAGAGATCATAATCGAAGCGCAAGGCGACGCCGGTGGGCAAATTGACCTGCAGCAGCCGCCGCACATGTTCGAGAACCTCGTGGATGTTGACCATGCGCCTTTGCGGTTGGCTTTTGTCCCCGCGCAGTCGGTCGACCAGACGCCGCAGGCGATCCACTTCATGGAGGATGATGCGGGTGTACTCCTGCAGCTCGGGGGTAGGCAGTTCGCGCTCGAGAAGCTGCGCGGCACCGCGCAATCCGCCCAACGGATTCTTGATTTCGTGAGCCAGACCAGCGAGCATCTCCTGCGCGGCTTCGAAGACCTTGTCCTGCATTTCTTCTTCCGCCCGCCGCAGCGAGGCCTCCACCAGGCGCAGCTCCAGTACCCACGAGCTGCCCGTGCTCAGACCACTGCACAGCAGGTCGACGACTGCCCGACTGCCGTCGGCCACGCGCAACGGCACGGCATGACGGCTGACCATGGTGCCAGCCCGGCGAGCGTCACTCAAGATACTTTGCAGGCTTTCCGCTTCTAGCGTACTGCAGAAAGACTCCAGGTCCTTTCCCTGACAAACAGTTGCGCTCACCCGTAGCAAATTTTCCGCGCTAGAGTTTAGGTACTCAATCTCATTCCCGGCAGACAACAGCAACACTGCGGCATCGAGACCATCCAAGATGGCCAGCGGATCTGGGACTACCGCCTTCTTCTTCGAACGTTTGATCGGAATCACGTGAATATCCCATGTTGTCTTTGCCGGAATAGTGCAAAGCCTATGCCAAGGAGTTTCTCCATTTTTGCGCAGTCTCTGGGCGGCATCGCACCAGTATAGTGCAACACGCAAACGGAAGGCATAGCTGCCTATGCCATTTCGCCAATAAAAAAGGCGGCCAAGGCCGCCGAGACATTCGAGGAGGAGTGACCATGACTATGATCACTATTCACTTAGCAGTTAGCGTGCCAGATTTCGGCGCGGAGCTTGCTTGGCCTACCGGTACCCTCCCAGGGAGATCCGGGCCATGAATCGCTTTGAGCAATTCCACGAGTCACAGCGGGAGCTTCACATGCTCATGGTTGGCGCAGTCGAGAGCATTGCCAGCCCCCATCTGTTTCAGCACTCTGCCGCCACACGAAGGCGGATCCTGGCGCATGTCATGCACCGTCATGGTTTTCTCGATCTTCTCTATCTTCTTGATGCGCAGGGGGTTCAGCTCGGTGACAATGTCGTCTGTCGACGGCTGCGCGGAGCCCGCGGCGGCGACGGCGTCGATCGCAGCCATCGTCCCTACTTTCGGCTGGCACGCAGCGCAAACGGTCCCATCGTCACAGAGCCTTATCTGTCCCTGGCCACCAGCCGTTTCTGTGTCACCGTGGCTATCCCCATTTACAGCAACACGGGCGAGTTGTTGGGCGTGTTGGTAGGTGACAGCGAACTCGATCGCGCCCTCTCACTACTCCAGGAAGACGATACCAGGCGCAGCTTCGAGCCCTTTTTCAAGGCATTTTATGCACTCTTTTCGTGCGGCCTGCTATTGGTGAGTGCATCGTTGGGCCTGCATGGCTTCGTCGCGCTCCGCGGTCTCTGGCACTGGCAAAGTCCTCTGAGCGACTTCACCACGCCATTCCAGGCTACCATCCTCTTCACCTTGGCGCTGGCCGTCTTTGACCTCGCCAAAACCATACTCGAGGAAGAGGTGCTGTTGCGCAAAGATGTGCGTCGCCACAGCAGCACTCGCCGTACCCTGACGCGCTTCATCGCTGCCATTGCCATCGCGGTTTCCATCGAGGGGCTGATGCTGGTCTTCAAATTTGCCCTTGATCACCCCGAGGAGCTCTGGCTGGCCGTTCTACTACTGCTCGCCACCGCAATGCTACTGGCTGCCTTGGCGGTCTATGTCTATTTCGGTGCGAAAGCAGAGCGCATCCTCACCGAACAACGTCGGCAAAACCTTTCCCGGTCTGGCTCGCCATCCACGCAAACAAAATGAACAACAACCCATGTGTTACCTAATACCTAGCGTGTGCGGCGCAAGTCGAGAGTGCAGGGATAGTCGGGGTTAGGGTTTTCCGCTGGGGGTTGTAGGGGACCTGGAGGGTTACCATGAGGATAGAATTCCCGCAGGCCGCCACGTTCCGGCGGCGGCTGGAGGGGCCCATGGGTAAAGCCCATCGGCTCGAAACGTACGATTCGGCGTCCTTCAGCCTCATAGCTGTTGACTGGGAAACGTTCATGGTTGCGTCCGCCCGGGTGCGAGACCCGGTAGGTACAGCCGCCGATGGACCGGCCATTCCAAGTATCGATCAAGTCGAAGACCAGGGGTACATCCGTAGGAAGCTCGGGATGCAATGCCGAAACCGGCTGCCAGGCGCGGTAGCGTACCCCCGCCACTGCCTCGCCTTGGGTACCGGTGGCGCGCAGCGGCACTCGACAGCCGTTGCAGACCAGCACATAGCGTGCGCTGGCCATTCCAGTCACGCGCACCTGCAGACGCTCCACCGAGGCATCGACGAAGCGCGCCGTGCCCTGCCCCGTCGCCTCCTCGCCCAGCACCGGCCAAGGCTCCAGGGCCATCCGCAACTCGATTTCCACAGCGCGAATGCGCACCCTCCCCAACACCGGAAAACGGAATTCGAGAAAAGGCGCAAACCACTCCAGGGCCAGGGGGTAGGAAGATTCCTGCAACTCCGTGCAGATCTCGCGCAGGTCTTCCCAGAGGTAGTGGGGAAGCATCCAGCGGTCGTACAGGCTGGTGCCCCAGCGCTGCAGGTGACCACGATACGGAGTTTGCCAGAAACGCGCCACCAGCGCCCGCACCAAGAGACTCTGCAAGAGCGCCATGCGTGGATGCGGGGGCATTTCAAAGGCGCGCAACTCCAAGAGCCCCAGGCGCCCGCTGGCGGAATCCGGGGAATACAACTTGTCGATGCAAAACTCGGCGCGGTGTGTATTGCCGGTGAGGTCCACGAGAAAATTGCGCAGCAGTCGATCCACCCGCCAAGGCGCCAGATTTTCTCCCTGCGGCAGTTGCGACAGGGCAATCTCCAGTTCATAGAGCGCGGTGTCGCGCCCTTCATCCACCCGCGGCGCCTGCGAAGTGGGGCCAATGAAGAGGCCACTAAAAAAATAGGACAGGGTCGGATGATTCTGCCAATAGCGCAGCATGGAGCCCAGGAGATCGGGGCGGCGCAGGAATGGGCTGTCTTCCGGCCAAGCGGCGCCGAGGGTCATGTGATTGCCGCCACCCGTGCCGGTATGCCGCCCATCGAGCATGAATTTTTCTGCGCCCAGACGGCACATCCTGGCCTCGGCATACAAGCGCTCGGTCTTGTCCCGCAACTCCTCCCAGCTCGTCGAAGGATGGATGTTGACCTCGATGACGCCGGGATCCGGGGTTACCGCAAAACTGCGCAACCGTGCATCTTTGGGCGGTGGATATCCCTCGATGCGTACCGGCACATCGAGCTCGGCCGCCGTACCCTCGATCGCAGCGATCAGATCGAGATAATGTTCCAGCACCGCCAAGGGCGGCAAGAAGACATTCAGGCCACCCTCGCGCCATTCGACGGCGAGAGCGGTGTGCGGCACCTCCACCCATACTTTGTTGGGCGAGTCCAGATCCGCAGGCGCCGGTTGTCGTGCCTGTCTCTGGGTCCAGGTGGAATAACGGGCCTCGACTTCTCCATGTATATCGGCGGATAACGTTGGTCGCTCGGCAAAGGGGTCGAGTTCGGGCTGAATCTCACGCTCGGCCGTCCAGGGCAGTCCGGACAACGGCAGGCGCAAGCCCAGGGGAGAGTTTCCGGGCAACAGGAACAACGCGCCCCGACGAAACTCCCAGGGGGCACTGTGCCAGATGCCCTTGCGCCAATCCCAGGAAAGTGGCAGAACGAAGCCCACCGGGACGCGCAGACCCCGTGACAGGGCAATGGCCAGTTCGCTGCGCGCGGCCGGATCGTCGAGCCCTTCCACCTGTAACCAGTCGACATCGTTGGGCTGCTGCGCCTCACGCCAGAGCTGGTAGAGAGGGTCTTCGTAGGCCGGACTCAAGCAGTCTTCCGCCAGTCCCAGACGCTGGGTAAGCTTCGTAGCAAAGCGCTCGGCATCCGCCGGCAAGGCAGCGGACGGCGCCCCCGGCTGCCACTGATACCGCGCCTGGCGCCAGATCGCAACGCCATCGCTGCGCCAATAACAGCTCAGCGCCCAGCGCGGCAGCGGTTCGCCAGGATACCATTTGCCCTGTCCGGTGTGAAAAAGAGCGCCGGGAGCAAACTGGGTCGCCAGGCGCCGCAACAATTGCTCCGCCCGTTCGCGTTTGACGCGTCCGAGGGCGGCGGTATTCCACTCTGGCGCATCCATGTCATCCACCGCCACAAAGGTGGGCTCTCCACCTTGCGTCAGGCGTACGTCCAGCCGCCGCAAATCGGCGTCCACCTTGTGGCCCAAGGCATTGATATCCGCCCATGTCGGTTCATCGTAAGGCAGGGTGACGCGCGGATCCTCATGGATACGTCGCACTTCATTGCGAAACGAAAATTCGACTTCGCAAGGATCGATGGCACCCGTGATGGGCGCGGCATCGCTGGGTTTCGGGGTACAGGCCAAGGGAATGTGCCCTTCTCCAGCAAAGAGTCCGGAGGTGGGATCGAGCCCAACCCAACCCGCGCCCGGCAGATAGACCTCGGCCCAGGCATGCAGGTCGGTAAAGTCGGCGCTCGGCCCCGCCGGCCCCTCGATGGGCTTCTCATCGGCAACCAGCTGCACCAGATACCCCGACACAAAGCGTGCCGCAAGACCGAGATGCCGCAGAATCTGCACCAATAACCAGGCACTGTCGCGACACGAGCCCGAGGCGAGACTCAGGGTCTCATCGCAGTCCTGTATTCCGGGTTCCATGCGGATACGATAGCCAATATCCCGCTGCAGGCGCTGGTTGAGCTCCACCAAAAAATTGACCGTCGGTTGCGGTGCACGCGGGACTTCTGCCAGCCATTCCTGCAGCCGAGGACCGGCACTCTCGCATTCCAGGTACGGACGCAGGGAGCCCAGGGTCTCGGCGTCATATTGGAACGGGTATTTCTCCGCCGCCTCTTCCAAGAAGAAGTCAAAGGGATTGATGGCGACCATCTCGGCAATGAGTTCCACCGCTACCCGGAGGTGGCTTGCAGGATCGGGAAAGGTCAGGCGGGCGAGATAATTGCCAAACGGGTCTTGCTGCCAGTGGAGAAAATGGGACTTCGGCTCGATCTGCAGGGAATAGGCGAGAATGGGGGTACGACAGTGTGGCGCCGGACGCAGGCGGACGATGTGCGGAGCCATGGCCACCCGACGGTCGAAACGGTACTCGGTGACGTGCGACAGAGCTACCTGTATGGCCATGGTGGTCCCCGCTAGGCTTGCAGTGCGATGCGTTGCGATGAGGGATGGGGATAAGGATCGTTCGCTTCGCGCACCCGGAAGTAGGCATTCTCGATGCTGTTATGCAATACCCCCAGATCCTTCTGTACCTGATCGAGGTACTCATGCAAGACCGCCGGCGTCAACTCTTTGATTTGCAGTTGATCGAGGCGGCGGCGGGTGCGGCGCAAGGCCTCTGCGGGCACGCCAGCATTGGGGAGATAGGCCAGTGCCAATTCCATATCCGCCAAGCAGCTGCGTAAACTACGCGGGCATTTGCTGTCGCGCAAGAGGAACTCGACCGCGCGGGTCGAACGCACCTGCACCCCAACGTGCTGCCGATACATTTCCAGTGCGCTCATGGCACGCAGCACGCCCACCCAAAGGCTCTGATAGACCGTCCGACGCACCCCCTGATCCTCCGGGGGAATCACCGCACTGACGACATCGACGATGCGCGATCCCATATCGGCACGCTCGATATTGCGCCCAAGCTTGATAAACTGGTACGCCGCATTCTGACTCATGCTGCCTACCAGCAGGCCCACCAGGGCATGCCGACGAGCGATGACGTTCTCGAGGAATTCGAGGCGTGCCCGCCGGTCTTCGGCAATATTCTCCTTCTCCAATCCGTCCTGCACATAGAGGAAGATGGAATTGATTCGCTCCCAGAATTCCCCGGGCAAGAGATCGCGAAAGGTACGACAATTCTCCCGCGCCTGATGCACACAGGATAGCAGGGAGCTGGGATTGCGACTGTCGGCGATCAGAAAACGCATGATCGCCTTTTCGCTCGGCTGGCCATAGTGCTGTTGAAAGCGCCGTGCTTCGCCGGTGATTTGCAGGAGGATGTCCCAGCCAAAGCGAGTCCCCAAAGGTAAATCGAGCAGCAGCAGGGTCGCAGAGTTGATGAAGCGCCCCAGGTCCTCGGCGCGTTCCAGATAACGGGCCATCCAGTACAGGTTTTCAGCTACACGCGAGAGCATCAGGCATCCTCCTCGACAATCCAAGTATCCTTACTGCCGCCTCCCTGGGAGCTGTTTACGACCAGGGATCCGGCATTCATGGCCACGCGGGTCAGCCCCCCGGTAGTCACATAGCTGTCCTTGGCCTGCAAAATGAAGGGCCGCAAATCCAGATGGCGCGGTTCCAGATGATCGCCAATCAGGGTGGGTGCAGTGGACAGAGACAGGGTGGGTTGGGCGATATAATTGCGAGGATCTTCGCGAATTCGTTCGGCAAAACGCTGCCGCTCCTCCTCAGAAGCACGCGGGCCAATGAGCATGCCATAGCCACCCGACTCGTTGGCGGGCTTGACCACCAATTCGTCGAGATGCGCGAGCACATATTCCCGATCCGCCTCCCGCATGCATAGGTACGTCGGGACATTGGGCAAGATCGGCTCTTCTTTCAGGTAATAGCGAATGAAATCGGGCACAAAGGCATAGACCACCTTGTCATCAGCAACCCCGGTTCCGGGGGCGTTGGCGATCGCTACGGTACCGCGCTTCCAGGCGCGCATCAGTCCTGGAATGCCAATGACGGAATCATCGCGAAACACCTCGGGATCGAGAAAATCATCGTCCACGCGACGGTAGATCACATCCACCTGCAATAGACCTGAAATGGTGCGCAGAAATACCCGATCTTCGCCATCGACCAGAAAGTCCGACCCCTCGGCCAGATAGGCGCCCATTTGCTGGGCGAGGTAGCTGTGCTCGAAGTAGGCAGAGTTGTAAATCCCGGGAGTCAGTACCGCGATCACCGGCTTGTCGCTCGGCCGGGGGCTGAGATCGGCAAGCATGCTCGCCAACTGCGCCGGGTAGTCATCTACGGGCAGGATCGAACACATCGCGAAAATCTCGGGGAAGAGCCGTTTCATGATCGCGCGGTTTTCCAGCATGTAGGAAACCCCCGAGGGCACGCGCAGGTTGTCTTCCAGCACATACACCGTGCCGTCCGCGTCACGCACCAGATCCGAGCCACAGATATTGGCCCAGGCGCCAAAGCGCGGGTGCACACCTTGGCAGGCAGTGCGGAAATTGCGCGAGCCTTCGAGAACTTCGCGTGGGAAAATCTTGTCGTCGAGCACCCGCTGTTCGTTGTAGATGTCATCGATGAAGTGGTTGAGGGCCCGGACACGCTGCCGCAGTCCAGCTTCAATCTGCGTCCACTCACGCGCCGACAGGGTTCGCGGCACGATGTCGAAAGGCCAGGAGCGATCGATATTGCCCGCCTCACTGTAGACGGTAAAAGTGATACCCATCGCACGAATGGCCGCATCTGCGGTCTCCTGACGTTGCCGCAGCGCCTCAGACCCAAGCCTTTCAAAGTGCTCGAGCAACGCCTTGGCGACGGCACGCGGCCTTCCCGCGGCGGTCAACAGCTCATCGTACGAACTTCCTTCCGGGTACGCATACAGTATCTTTTGCATCGCCTGACTCCCTTGCGGGCCCTGCTCCGTCGTGGGGATACCACCTTTGGATACCCCTCGAAATCATCTAGCAAGGGGCGTGCCGCTTACTTTCACAAGCTGCTGACCTGTGCATCTGCCGGAATGCACCAAACTAGCGCAATCACGCCGCCGCGGCCTGCGGTCGCTGCACTATGATGATGCACCATCCTCCCAGGGAAAACGGGGCAATTCCTCCAGAGCACGCGCCAAGCCGGCACTCCAGCCATCGGCAATGGCTTTGTAAAAGGGGTCGTCGTCGAGCAAGCTCAAACACTCCCCAAGCTGCAGGCTGTCCGTCCGGTAGATCCCCAGTTCAATGGGCGGACCAACGGTCAGATTACTGCGAATGGTCGAATTCATGGACACCAGGGCGCAACGGGCCGCCGCTTCAAGGGACAGGGCGGGTTGCACGACACGGTCCAGGATCGGCTTGCCGTATTTGATCTCGCCGATCTGCAAGAAAGGGTGGTCGGCCGACTCGTGGATGTAATTGCCCTGGGGGTAGATCAGATAGATGCCGGGGGCGTCGCCAGCAATCTGCCCGCCAAGAATAAAACTCGCCTCGAAGACCGTGTTGGCGGTATCCCGACCCGCCTGCACCCGCTGCACATCAGCGCTGAGCCAACCGACGTAATCCGCGGCAGCCGCCAAACTGGGTACCGACCAGAGGTTCTGCGCCGAAGGCGTCTCCAGATCCTGTCGCAGCCGCTGCACTACCACTTGGGTGGTGGCCAGATTCCCGGACGAGAGCAAACAGAAGAAGCGTTGCCCAGGCAGCACGAACTCGTGCATCTTGGAATAGGTATTGACATGATCGGTGCCGGCATTGGTCCGGGAATCGGAGCAAAACACCAAGCCGGCTTCGACATGGATGGCCAAGCAATAGGTCATCGAGCAGTCCTCTTCTGTCATGCGGTATATCTGGCCTGATTCTCGCGTAGTTGGCGCCGCTAGGGAAGCCCGAAAAAAGGAAAGGGCGCGGGATCCTCTCTCCGCGCCCGAGGGGTGGGCCGATCTCTAGAACATGAACCCGGTTTCGAGCATCCCGCGCACCTGACTCTGATTCAGACCACTTTTGCCAAAAATCCCCGTGTCTGCCGCCATACTGGCATTTACGTAAGCGAGCTCAGCACGGGCAAAGAAGCCCCCCTGCTGATAGGTGGGCGTGACGGTGAGCGACCAGGCGTGGGAGCCAGGCCCAAAGCCCGTCAGGTTGGCGGATCCATCGGTCGCTGTGCCCGAGTTGCTGATGTACTCCACCCGTCCTGCCAGGGACACGGTGTCCGTAAAGCTATAGTCGGCCAGTACCGCAGCGCCGATGGTGCTGGTGGTTTTTGAACCGGCATGCAGGGCCGCAATGGCAGAACCCGGCACTTGCGAGAACTGCACGTAGCCAGTCAGACCAAGCTTGTCACCAGCATAAGTATAACCGAGGTCGTAAATTTTCTGATTATTCTGTAATGGTGCAGTTGCCAATGGTTCATGAACGTAGTAGGTATGACCCAAATTTCCATCCGCCTGAACGAACACACTGTTTTTCGCATTGATGGCAAAAGCAAGAAGACCGCTCAACCAATTGAACCGGTTGGAGTAAAACCCATCATTCCAAGAGACGGCGGCCGTGATCGGCCCACTCTTGTAATTCAACTGAACACCCTTGACAATGGCGTTTTCCTGCCCCCACAAAAGTCCTCTCTGGATATTCCAGTTTTGGTAGCTGAAGGTGTATTCATCGCCCGTTAGGGTATACAATTTGCCGATCTGGATGTTGAATTCGTCGCTGGGAGAAAACTGAAGATAGGCTATCGGCAAGGCCCCAAAGCTGCCATTCACATAACTTCCTGTTGAAGCAAAAGGACTACCAAGCGTGATAATATTATACGCTCCAGCTTGTACCAAAAATTGAATTAGTCCGCTATTTTTAGACACGATGACCATGCCATTGCTGATATCCGCCGAAGCGTTCTTGTTCGCGGGTGTTCCGGACCCAGCGAAGGCATTGTCCTGCCACATACCATAGGCACTCGCCACGCCTTGCGCGTTGAGCGTCCCCAATGGCCCTGCCGAAAAATGCAGGGGAGCCGGCAGGCTCAGTGGCGCTGCCTGGGCTTCCTCGCCAGCGAGGATACCACTCAGCGCCAACGCGAAGAGGGGAAGGGGTTTTTTCACAGAAAAATTCTTGCTGTTCATTGTATACGCTCCAAATACGAGATTGTGGTGTTGCGCAAGAGTCTAGGCAGAAATCGTGCCCGAAAATTCTGACGAAATTTGGCATTTGCCGTAGGCTATTTGCACCTTTTTAGGGCATAAAGCCCAATAACGCGCACCAGTTTGGGCGATGGCCTCGCGATCGACGCCGAGGCCATGCTTAGATCAGTCGACGATTGTCACATGTAGATTTGCTCGCCGTGCTGGGTGACGTCTAAACCTTCGCGCTCAGCTTCTTCACTTACCCGCAGGCCAACGACCCAGTCGATGATCTTCAGGAGAATCCAACTGACCACCGCATCGTAGCCTATGGTGATGCCCACGCCAGTTGCCTGCGTCCACAACTGGTGGAGATTGCCTTCGAGAACGCCCGCCGTGCCACCAATGGCTGCGACCGCGAAGACTCCAGTCAATAGGGCGCCGATGATCCCGCCCACCGCATGGACACCAAAGGCATCCAGCGAATCATCGTAGTTGAGCCAGTTCTTGACGTAGACCGAGGCCCAGAAGCAACCCACACCCGCGGCAATGCCAATCCACAGCGAACCCATGGGGCCGACAAAGCCGGAGGCCGGGGTGATCGCCACCAAGCCGGCGACCGCACCGGAGCTCATGCCCAGTACCGTCGGCTTGCCGCGCGCCCACCACTCCACAAACATCCAGGCCAGAGCAGCAGCAGCTGTCGCAATCTGCGTTACCGCCATGGCCATACCCGCACGGTCACTGGCAGCTACTGCCGAGCCGGCGTTGAAGCCAAACCAGCCAACCCAAAGCATCGCCGCGCCCATCAGGGTGAAGAGCAGGTTGGCGGGGTGCATGTTGTCGTGTTTGTAACCCACGCGCTTGCCAATCATCAGGGCGGCCACCAGGCCAGCGATACCGGCGTTGATGTGCACCACGGTGCCACCGGCATAATCGAGCACGCCGTCGCTCCCCAACCAACCGCCAGGCCCCCAAACCATGTGGGCGATGGGCGCGTAGACCAGCAGCGACCACAGGCCGGTAAAGCACAGCAGCGCCGAGAATTTCATGCGCTCGGCAAAGGCACCAACAATGAGCGCGGGGGTGATGATGGCGAAGGTCATCTGAAAGGTCATATAGACCGATTCCGGGATGGTCGGTGCCAGCGCATTCACGCTATCCAGGCCGAGGCCGTGCAGGAAAAAGCGGCTGGTGCCACCAATAAAGGCATTGCCGGGCGTGAAGGCCAGAGAATACCCGAAGAACATCCACAGTACGGAAACGAGCGCGGTCACCGCAAAGCTTTGCGCCGCAGTGGCAAGAATGTTTTTGCGTCGCACCATGCCACCGTAAAACAGCGCCAGACCGGGAATCGTCATCAACAACACCAAGGCGGTCGAGGTCAGCATCCAGGCGGTATCGCCTCCCTTGAAGGGGGTGGCCGTATCGGCCATGGCCCAGGGACTGGCGAGAAAACTGACTGAGGCAGCAAGTGACGCCACCCCAAGGCTCCCTTTCGTATCATATACGCTCCTTAGACTATCTATTTGATTGTAAGGTCAAATCGTCCCCAAAATGGACGATTTCCCTTGAGCAAAAAGCGGGCCATATTATCCAAGACGGAAAAACAAAGGGTTAGAAACTTCCTTCTTCCTGCTTGCACCAAGACAGTGCATCAGCAGCCCTGCACCCTTACCCTTGATTTTTTCGCAAGGCATCCCAATCTTCGCCGGCGAAGGCCAGTATGGCGTAGGGTGAAATTTCAGGAGAAGACATGGCAGCACCAAAAGAAACGATGCAGTTCCAGACCGAAGTCAATCAGCTTCTACAACTGATGATTCACTCGCTCTATTCCAATAAGGAGATCTTCCTCCGCGAGTTGCTCTCCAATGCCTCCGACGCCTGTGACAAGCTCCGCTTTGAGGCCTTGTCCGATCCGGCACTACTGGAAGGGAGCGGCGACCTGCGGGTAGACGTAGACTTCGATCCAGAAGCCCACACCATCACCATCCGCGACAATGGCATCGGCATGAGTCGCGACGAAGTCATCGCCAACATCGGTACCATCGCCAAGTCTGGTACCCGGGAGTTCTTCCAGCGCCTCAGCGGCGATCAGGCAAAGGATGCGCAACTCATCGGGCAGTTTGGCGTCGGCTTCTATTCCGCTTTCATCGTCGCCGAGCGCGTCACCCTGAATACCCGCCGCGCCGGCATGGAGCCCCAGCATGGGGTACGCTGGGAATCCGATGGTACCGGCGTCTACACTCTGGAAACGGTCGAGCTGCCGGCCCGCGGTACGGAAATCATTCTCCACATCCGCGAAGACGAGCGCACGGACCTACTCAACTCCTGGCGCCTGCGCTCCATCATTAGCAAATACTCGGACCACATTCCCCTACCCATCCGTATGCGCAAGCTCGGCGAGGACGGCAAGCCGAGCGAAGAATGGGAAACCGTCAACAAGGCTTCGGCCCTCTGGCAGCGCCCCAAGTCCGAGATCAGCGAGGAGGAGTACAAGGAATTCTACCAACACGTCAGCCACGATTTTGGCGAGCCCCTAGCTTGGGTGCACAATCGCGTCGAGGGTAGGCTGGAATACACTTCCCTCTTATACATCCCGAGCAAGGCGCCCTTCGATCTCTGGGACCAGAAGCAAACGCATGGCATCAAACTCTATGTGCAGCGCGTCTTCATCATGGACGACGCCGAGCAGCTCCTGCCGCGTTACCTGCGCTTCGTGCGCGGCGTGATCGACTCCAGCGATTTGCCCCTGAACGTTTCCCGGGAAATTCTGCAGGGTAATCGCAGCATCGAACAGATGCGCTCCGGGGCCACCAAACGCATTTTGGGGCTGCTGGAGGAGATCGCCGAAAAAGATCCAGAAAAATATCAGAAGTTCTGGAACGAATTCGGGCGAGTATTGAAAGAGGGCCCAGGCGAGGACTTCAGCAACCGCGAGCAGATCGCCAAACTCCTGCGCTTTGCCAGCACTCATAGCGATACCGAGGCGCAAAACGTCTCTCTGGCCGAGTATGTCGGACGGATGAAGGAAGGGCAGGACAAGATCTACTACATCACTGCCGATTCCTTCCTCGCCGCCAAGAATAGCCCACAACTCGAAGTCCTACGTAAGAAAGGCATCGAAGTTCTGCTCCTCAGCGACCGAGTAGATGAGTGGCTCACCAGCCACCTGCACGAATTCGAGGGCAAATCCCTAGTTTCTGCCGCCAAGGGTGACCTGGATCTCGGCGCCATCGAAAGCGAAGAGGAAAAGAAAGCGCAGGAAGAAAGCGAGAAGGCCGCCGAGGGATTGGTCGAGCGGATCAAGACCGCCCTGGGGGACCGCGTCGAGGCGGTGCGGGTTTCTCATCGTCTTACCAGCTCTCCCTCCTGCATCGTCCTCGGCGAGCGCGACATGGCGCTCTACATGCAACAACTACTCAAGCAGGCCGGGCACGAGCTACCCAGCAGTAAGCCGACCCTGGAGATCAATCCTCAGCACCCCATGCTGGCGCGCATCGAAAAGGAGACGGATGAAACCCGCTTTGGCGAATGGTCTGCGCTCCTCCTCGATCAGGCGATTCTGGCGGAAGGCGGACAGCTGGAGGATCCCGCGAGCTTTGTCGCACGCCTGAACCAGCTCATGCTCGCCTTGGCAGACTGAAGCATCCCCAATGCGCCTCGTAGCGGCCCCGGGTGGGGCCGTTGTCATTTTGCGGCCCGCATTCGCGCCACAGCCAGAGGCGGCCAGGACTGTCTTGCGTTGTCACACCTTCCGTGGGGATAACAGTCGCTGTTGCTCCCAAAGAATGTCCAGATCGCGCAGCGCGACTGGCGGGCTGCCGTGGAGCAGGGTCGGCATCAGCCAGTGGTACCAGGTGAAGAAGGCCGATTCTGGCAAGGGTGGCGCGAGGAGATAGCCCTGGAGATAGCGCCCACCCATGGCATGCCAGAGGCGCAACTCTTCGGGGGCGGCAATGCCCTCAGCCACCAGACGTATGCCGGTCAGGCGACTGAGCAACTGGGCGGCACCAGCGACACTGAAGTTTGCAAGCTCATGGCGAAATTGGCGAATGAACCTCTGGTCCAGCTTGAGCTCGTCGAAGGGGAGCTGAGCGACAGAAAGCAGAGAAGAATATCCGGTCCCGAAATCGTCCATGGACAATTGATAGCCCAGTTCCCGGCAACGCTCCATGACCGGACGAATGGGACCTCGTCCCAAAATGCCACTGGTCTCGGTCAGCTCTAGGACCAGTCCCTCGCCGTCGGGACAAATTTCCCGAAGATCATCAATGAATTCCGGAGCCAGAAAGTGGCGCGCACCGATGTTCAGAGAGATGGACCAATCCCGCAAACCGTAGCGGTCCACTTCCTGGCGCAGCCGACAGGCCTCGCTCAGGGCATGGCGACCCAAGATACGGATCAGGCGCGGGTTCTCCTCCACATAGGGCATAAACTTCCCCGGCCCAAGCCAGCCGCCCTCGGGTTTGCGCCAGCGGACCAGCATTTCGCAACCGTTAACGCGATGCTGCAGAAGATCACCCTTGGGTTGCAGGAAGAAGGCCAGCTCGCCACCCTCGATGGCGCCCTCGAAGTAACGATGCACGTGCAAACGACGGGCGGCACGATTACGGACGAAACCTTCATACTCCCGCCAAGTGTTGCGCCCATCCAGTTTCGCTTGCGCGAGAGCCTCGCTGGCTTGATGGAAGAGCTCTGAAACCGGCGCGACATTCTCAGAACTTTGCGCCCAACCCAGAGAAGCGGTCAGGTGGCTGCCCAGAACCTGTTGTCCTGCCCTGGTGATAGCTGCGGCGATTTGACGGCTGGCAGCGGCAGGCGTCTGGGCGGCGTCGAGCAGTATGGCAAATTCATCTCCACCAATGCGGCCGAGAAGAGCTTCCGCAGGCAGGGCCTGCCGGATTTCCCTGGCGATTTCCTCGAGGCAGCGATCGGTCTCGGTATCCCCGTGAACGGTGTTTAGCTCGTTGAAATAATCAAGATCAAGAACGGCTAACCAGCCCGTTTTCCTATTGGCTAACGCCTGCTCGGCAAGCCGCAGGAAGTGCTGACGATTGGGCAGATTGGTCAGTGAATCGAAGTGTAGGAGACGGTACTGCTCTTCCGCTTCGAGCTTGGAGCGAGCAAAGCGCTCCAGATCATTGGCAATCTGATCCCAACGCTCCACCAGTTCCTTCCCGAAAAGTCGTTGTTGCAAGCGCGGGATTTCCAGAACGAAAACGCCAAGCGGCGGTCGTTTTGGTCCTTGTAATAGCGGCCAGACGATCACCTCGCGCAGTCCGCGCAGGGCGGGATACTGCTCGCAGACCTGGGCCCAGACGCCGGAGATGTGGGGGCTGTGGCGATCCACGCGTTGCCGGCGCAAAAAGGCCAGAACCGGGAAAACCCGTCCCCAGGGCGCGATGCTCTCGTCCAGGGGCAGGGGCAGTTGGCGGATGGCGTCGCGCAACGAGGCGTTGGCCCCGCAGACGGCGATTAGGCGCAGGGCGCGCTGCTCCTCATCGGCCAAGGCCACGTAGGCCAGGTGGGCATGGGTCGCATGCACACTCAGCTCCACCAGGCGTCGGAAGAGTTCTGGCGGGGCTGCCTCGGCGAGCATCTGGCTGCGCAACTGTTCCTGCACCCAGCGGAAACGCAGGCTCATGTCGCGCCGGTAAAGCCAGAATAAGAGCAAGAGAGCACCGACGAGTTCGAGGACGACAAGGGTACCGGCGCTCCACCAAATGCGGCGTAGGGTGGCCTGGGTCGTAGCGGGAATGGCACTGTTCCAGAAGACACGCAGGGTCCACGGGGTGTCGCTCACTGCCAAGGCAGAGCTTCGCCATCCGGGTAGGGACTGTGCCGGTCCCCAGAAGCCACGCCGCCAGGTAGCCAGCGCTGTCCCGCCGTCGTAGAGGGAGAAGACGAAATCGTTGGACGAGGGCGGACCACGAAAGAGTAACTGAGCGCTACAGGCCCGGGCGTTCTGGAGATTCTGCACCCGGAGTGGGATCCCCAGGAAGCCATCGCCGCGCGGGAATGGCTGGTCGAGCTCGCAGACCACGTCGGGGCGCAGGCCAGAGCCTCGCGGCACGCAATCCTTCAGGGTGGCATGGAGCGGCTTGCCCAGACCTGCGCACGCGGAGTCATGCAGGTAGGGGCTTGCATGTTGTTGCAGGCGTAAGGCCGCCACTTGGGCTGCTGGGTCCAGGCTACTGGGGGTGATCAACGCACGGGCATGGACCTGGAGCATCACTCCCAACAGATCGCTCATGCGGTTGAGATTGTCCTTGGCGCGCTGCTCGATGTGGGCGGCGGTCTCTCGGCGTATGGTGGATTGCCACTGCCAAGCAAACAGTATCGTGGTAATGACGAGGAGCAGCGAGAGAGCCATCGCGGCGCCGTATACCAGCAGGCTACGCCGCAAGAATGGATCGCCGTGACTACTGATATCCAACTCGAGCGAACGAGGTTCAGGGTCATCGCGCATGGGCCCCTCCGGTCAGCTCCTGCAAACGGTGGGGGATTCGCTCCAGGGGAAGGATTTCATCGACGCCGCCGAGGCGAATCGCCTCCTTGGGCATACCGAACACCACGCAGCTCTCCTCGTCCTGCGCCAGGGTTCGCGCGCCCGCCTGATGCATGGCCGCAAGCCCTTGCGCACCGTCGTCGCCCATACCGGTCATGATCACGCCCCAGGCGTTACGCCCGGCCACCTCGGCCACCGAGCGAAAAAGAACATCTACCGAAGGCCGGTGGTGCTTCACCAGCGGAGCGTCGAAGACCTGTACGATAAATTGAGCACCAGAACGGGCCAAACGCATATGTTTCCCACCCGGAGCGATGAGTGCCCTGCCGCTCAGCACCCGGTCGCCATCCATTGCCTCGCGTACCTCGAGGGTGCTGATCGAGTTCAGCCGCGCAGCAAAGGCGGCAGTGAATTTTTCTGGCATATGCTGGACGATCACCAGGCCCGGCAGCGTGGCGGGGAGTCGCTGCAAGACAAATTCCAAAGCCTGGGTGCCGCCGGTACTGGTACCCATAGCGATGACTTTTTCCGTGCTGCGCTGGGCAAGCAGTTGCAAGCCAGAACTTAGCGCGGCTTTGGCGGGGGTGGCTGGCGCGCCAGCTTGCGGCAGTGCTCGCACCCGCGCCCGTGCCGCGGTTTTGACCGCCTGAATGATCGCCGGCGCGTCCTTCTGCAAAAATTCCCGCACGCCGGACTGCGGCTTGGTAATGATCTGCACGGCGCCGGCGGCTAGAGCATCAACGGCGAATTGGCTGCCCGACTCGGCCAGACTCGAACAGATGAGTACCGGGAGAGGATGCTCGGCCATGATCTTGCGTAGAAAGCTGATGCCGTCCATGCGCGGCATCTCGATATCGACGATCAGGACATCAGGCCACTGGCCCTGAATGCGCTGCCAGGCAAAGAGAGGATCCTGAGCCGTTCCCTGCACCTCAATGTTGGGATCTTTGGCAAGGGCCGCCTGCAGTATCTGCCGGACCACGGCGGAGTCATCCACAATAAAAACGCGGATGGGATTCACGAGGATTTCCGCCAGATCTGGGCACCATTGCCGACAAAACGCAACTGCACCTCCCCCGAATGGAGATGAAAAGAGAGGTTGCGATGACCCTCGCCACCAACATGCACGCCCTGCAGATCGAAACCGGCATCGCGCACAAGCGTGCTGGCGGCGCGGATATTGCGACAGGGGACATCGGTGCATGGGTCGTCGCCAGCCATTGAGTCCTTGTTCGAATACCTGCCGAGCATGTTGCCGCCACCAAAAATCTTGCAGTGAAAGTCGCCTGCCCGCCTTCCCTGCTGCTGCAACGCGTGCAGCAGGGCAGCAATGGCCTCTTCCCCATAACGGCCATCCAGGCGACCGTCCGAGGTACCAAAACGGCGCGGCAGAAGAAAATGGCACATGCCTCCCATGTGCGTCTGTGGGTGCCATAGTGTCACGGCGATACAGGAGCCCAACAAAGTGCGCAGCACCAGATCTGGGCCGCCGAAGTACCAATCCCCAGGCTGCAGAAAGATCTCTCGGTGTGCATTCATCGCTTGCGATAGATGGCAGCCTGCACCATGTCCAGCCCACCGATCATGCCTTGCAGGCTTTCCGAATGCCCCACCAGAAAATAGCCGCCCGGTCGAAGTTTTTGTAACAACTTTTGACAAACCGCTACCTTTGTCTCGGTATCAAAGTAAATAAGAACGTTCCGCAACCAGATCATATCGAAATCGTCCCCGCCGCCCAGCGCGGTAATTAGATTGATTTGCTGAAATTGCACGCGCTGCCGTAGAGCTGCATCAATTTGTAGAGTTCCCTCCCGCGCGCCGATGCCTTTGAGACAGAAGCGTTGCAGATAGGGACGCGGGATTTTCTCGGCCCGGGCGAGGGGATATTGGCCACTACGGGCACTCTGTAGGATGCTCTGACTGATATCTGAGCCGAGAACCTCCCAAGGCCGCTGGCCGCGCCTTTCCGCCAGTACCATGGCAATACTGTAAGGCTCTTCCCCCGAGGAGCAGGCAGCGCTCCAGATACGTACTTTCTGTTGGGAGTGAAATTCTGGGATCGCTACCTCGCTCAAAAAGGCAAAATGCTTGGGTTCGCGAAAAAAATAGGTTTCGTTGGTGGTGAGAAGATCGACGGCCAGCTGGCGCTCTGCGGTATCCCGGGAGAGATGCTGCAGGTAGGCAGAAAAACTGGGCAGGTTGAGTGCCCGAAGCCGCTTTCCCAGACGCCCGGCCAGCATGGCCTGCTTTCCCGGCCCCAAAGTGATACCGGCCTGAGAAAACAGAAACTGCTGCAATCTTTGATATTCCTGGAGGGTGGGAGTGACACCCGAAGAATTAGCCGGTTTGGTCATCCGTTTCGATTTCCGTGCCACGAAGGGCTACCAATTGCGCCATTTCTTCGATGGATAGCACTTTTTTTATTTCTAACAGCACAATGAATCGACCCTCTATTTTTCCCATTCCATGCAAAAAATCGGTGCGCAGTCCCGTGCCGAATTGTGGAGGTACCTCAATTTGCTGGGCAGAGAACTCGATGACTTCATTGACCGCGTCAACAACCACACCGAGACGCTGGCGTTGCTCATCTTCTACAAAATCCAGAATAATGATGCAGCTGCGCTTATAAATGGTGGTTGGCTTGCGACCGAAACGGCGTGCCATATCGATGACTGGCACCACCTGCCCACGCAAATTGATGACGCCAAGCACGAAATTCGGCATCATCGGGACCGGCGTTGGCGCCACGTAGGCAATGATTTCGCGCACTACCGTAATGTCCAGACCGAAGGCCTCTTCTTGCAGCTGCACAATCAAAAACTGTCCGGCGCTGCTGCTTGTCGCTGACTCGCTGGTGGTAGCGGGGATCTGTGCCATCTTGCCCTCCTCAGAAGCGCACGAATTCTTCGGACGCTGCCATGCTTGGCGTACCCTTGGGCATATGAGCGACGCTGTGCTCGGTCGCTGCCCCTTTGGTGGACTTGCGACCCTGGCGCTGCGCCTCGTTTCCCAGACGGAACCGCGCCATGAGTTCTTGCAATTGTCCTGCCTGCCCGCTCATCTCTTCGGCAGTCGCCGCCAACTCCTCGGAAGCCGAGGCGTTTTGCTGCGTCACCTGATTCAACTGCCCGACGGCCACATTGATCTGATCGATGCCAGCGGCCTGCTCACTGGACGCCGCGTTGATTTCCTGTACCAGATCGGAGGTTTTGGCAATGGCGGGTACCAGAGCTTCCAGGGCCTGGCCGGCATTTTCAGCAACCTTGAGGCTGCCGCTGGCCAGAGATCCAATTTCCTGGGCTGCGACCTGACTACGTTCCGCCAGCTTGCGCACCTCGGCGGCGACCACGGCAAAGCCCTTGCCGTGTTCCCCTGCCCGCGCCGCTTCGATGGCGGCATTGAGCGCTAGCATATTGGTCTGATAGGCGATGTCGTCAACGATACCAATCCGCTCGGCGATGTCCTTCATCGCCTGCAGGGTCTGACTGACCGCCTCGCCGCCTCTTTGCGCCTCTCTTGCCGCGCCGGTGGCGATATCATCGGTGATCCGCGCATTCTCGGCATTCTGTTTGATGGAGGCGGCAGCCTGCTCCAGGGTGGCAGAGGTTTCTTCGACACTGGCGGCCTGTTCAGAGGCTGCCTGAGACAAAGACTGAGAAGTGGCGCTGACTTCTTCCGAGGCACTCGATAGATTGTCGGCAGCGCCGCGCACCTCACCAATGATCTGAGTCAGGTTTTGCACCATGGCCTGCATGGCGCTCATCAGGCGTCCCGTTTCGTCCTTGCCCCGCACCTCTACCTGCACGCTCAGATCCCCCTCGGCCACACGCTCCGAAACGTTTACTGCTTCCAGCAGCGGACGGGTGATGGAGCGCGACAGCCCCCAGGCAATCAGAATGCTGGCGATGATGGCCAGCACGGCGATGACCACGGTAACGGTACTGACCATCTCGGCGTCAGCTTCTCCCGCTTTTCGCTTGGCCTCCAGGGTGCTCGCTGCATGGCTGCGTAGCTCATGATTGACGGTGTATAGATGCCGCTCTACGGGACTGACCTGGGTGTTGAAGAAATCATTGGCTGTACTGATCGCCTGGTTTTCCGTCTTGGGATTCTTGGCGGCGGCGAGGAGCAATTGCAGGTACTGCTGCTCCGCATGGTAAAAGGTATCGTAGGTGGCCTGAGATTCGCGCAGGCTCGCGCGTGCCTCCGGACTGATCAGATTCTTTTCCAGATCCGGGTAAAATGGTTGGATCTGCTTGTCGATCTGGGCGATCTGGGCAGATGCCTGCGCCGCCTGCGAGGGCAAGCCATAGGCCAGATTGAAGTCGGCCCTCATCCGCCCCACATGCAGCATGATAGAATTGATTTTGTCCACGTTGGTGGCGACGGTTCCGGTAACGGTGTTCAGATCGCCCTTGAGCCGCTGTGCACCCCACCATCCGGTAGCACCGACAGCTATCAGAAAAATGATCAAGAGTGCGAAGGCAAGGCTGAGCCGCACACCAATACGCAGATTTGCAAACATCGTTGGATCTCCTATGAAGAACTGGTCGGCTGGGCCGTGCGGCTGGACCGGGTGTGGTGTTGAAGTAAATGGGCAATATCAAGGATCGGAGCGAGCTCACCGTTACCCAGAATGGTAGCTGCCGAAATGCCGGGCAAGGATTCGAAGAGGCGTCCGAGGGGTTTGATCACCGTTTGCTGGTTGCCGAGGATGGCCCCGACCAGCACCCCGATGCGCTCGGATCCCTGCCCGACGACAATGACGTTGCGTCGGCTCGAAACAGATCGTTCTACCTGGAACATCGCGGCAAGATCGAGCAGTGGCAGGGGCTGACCGCGTAATTGCAGATATCCAGTCGCTTCGACTTGCGGGTACTCGACACATTCCTCGACGGCATCCGAGGGGATCACGAAGAGCCCCTTGCCAATCCGCACCACAAAGCCATCGATGATGGACAGGGTGAGCGGCAGGCGAATGCGGATGGTGGTACCCTGGCCGGGCTGGCTCTCGATGTCGATGCCTCCGCGGATGGACTCGATGTTCTGCTTGACTACGTCCATACCCACGCCCCGTCCGGAGATATCGCTGATTTTCTCGGCAGTGGAAAATCCCGGCGCGAAGATCAGAGAAAATACCTCGGTATCGCTTAGTTTCTGGTCTTCCTGCACCAGCCCCTTCTCGATCGCTTTGCGCAGGATTTTGTCGCGTTGCAGGCCAGCGCCATCATCCTGGACCTCGATAAGGATGCCGCTGGCATCGTGGCGCGCCTGCAGCAGGATGCGTCCCTGCGGATCCTTGCCCGACGCCTGCCGGATTGCCGCAGACTCAATGCCATGATCCATGGCGTTGCGTACCAGATGCATCAGCGGATCGACGATTTTCTCCGCCATGCTCTTGTCGAGCTCCGTCTGCTCCCCACGAATCTCCAAACGAATATCCTTACTCAGCTGCTTGGCGGTATCGCGCACCACGCGGGGAAAGCGCTGGAAGATTTCATTCACTTCAATCATGCGCAAATGCAGGGCACGATCGCGGATTTCTTCGACCAGGCGTGCGACTTGCACCGCCGCCTCCACCCTGAGTTCACGATCTTCTTCCTGGGCACGCAGACGATTACTGGCACTGGCAATGACCAGTTCGCCCACCAGATCAACCAATTGATCGAGCTCCTCGGCGTGGATGCGCAGCATCTGACGCTGGCCGCGTTGCTGCTGTTGTTTGGCGAGGGCGCCTTGCACCAAAGGTTCCGGGACCATCTGCGCAGCCACTAGGATTTCACCCAGGGGATGATGCTCGCCGCTATGTTTTTCCTCTTCCTGTTGCTGCCCGAGGGCCTGCTGCAGCTCCTCTGGAGTTAATGAGCCGATAGCAACCAGGATTTCACCAATGCGCTGATCCGCTTCCGGCAAGGACTCGATCATCCGCAAATAGTCCGGAAGTTGATCATGGCTGGGCAAGATGTGGAGCGTGCAACTGTCTTTGACAAAGTCGAAGACGGCGACAATTTCCGCTTTGCTGGCGGCACTGGCAAATGCGATCTCAAAACCCAGATAGCAACTTTCGGGATCCAGCGCAGAAAGCTTTGGTAGCTGATCGGTCAAGGTGACCAGGCCCAAAATCTCTCCCATCTGCCGCAAGTACTGCAGAAAGGACAACGGGTCCATGCCGTCACGAAAGGTATCAACGCCAAAGCGCAGAGAAATGTGCCAGCCGGCACGGTGGGGCTTGCGCGGCTGATCCGGCGCAGCAGGCTTATATGCCCGTTGCACCACGGGTGGCGCAGGGTGATCGCTTGCCAGTCCTGGCAATATGCCCTCTGCTTGGCGTCGCTGCACTGCCTCCAGGGCCTCGAGAAGACGCACGTCCTCGGCGAGAAAATCGGGCTGAAAGGCGTCTGCGCCCTGCAGCATGACAAGATACGCCCCGAGATGATCAGCGCAGGCGAGCAGCAAAGGCACCATCTGTTCGGCATCGAAGGCCTGCTGCCCGGCACGAATACGGTCCAGCAAGTTTTCCAGGCGATGGGTGAAACGCACCAATGGATCCAGCCCAAAGAGTCCGGCAGAGCCTTTGATGGTATGCGCGGCCCGAAACAGGGCATTCAGTTGCTCAGCCTCCAGGCCATGGGTTTCCACACCGAGCAGGATCTGCTCCATCTCCTGGAGCAGGTCGCGACTTTCCTCAAAAAAGGTCTCCATGGCGCCCTGGAGCGCGGGATCGATATCCATCATCTTGCCTGCTCACGCTGCAATAGAATCGGGTCGCCAAAAAAGGTCGAAAGCCGACAAAGTTCCATGGCCTCGACGACTGCAGGAGAGTGGTTACTCAGGGATAATTGGCAACCTTGTTCGCTGGCACTCCGCTTCAGGGCAAGGAGCAATTGCAAACCGGCACCATCGATTTCCTCGACCTGGCGCAGATCAATCTCCAGGGTGTGAGCAGACGCCAAACAGGAGAGCAGACGCCCACGCAACTCGGCAACGGCGTAGATATCTAGATTCCCCTGCAGCTCAAGCTGCAGTTTTTCGCCTTGCCGTTGTTCGCGGATTTCCATGCTCAAGGCAACACCAGCTTGGCGACGGCCGCCAGCAACTGCTGTGGCTGAAAAGGTTTCACCACCCAGGCCTTGGCACCTGCGGCGCGGCCCTCCTGCTTCATCTCGTCGCCGCTTTCCGTGGTCAGCATGATGACCGGCGTAAACTTGTAGTTGGGTAATTGTTTGATATTTTTCAGAAACGTAATCCCATCCATGTTGGGCATATTGACGTCGCTGATGATCAGATGAACGCGAGCGGCGGCCTGCAGCTGGGCGAGACCCTGCACACCATCACCAGCCTCCAGCACCTCGTATCCCGCCCCTTCCAGAGCGATACGCACCACCTGTCGCAAAGAGGCCGAGTCGTCCACTATCAAAATCGTTTTTGCCATTGCGCTATCCCTGTGGGTTCAAAAAAAGGTGATATCTTCGCCACTGCCAGCGGTCGCCACCCCCTCGTTGCGGTGGGCAGCCCGCTCTTCGGCCGTGCTGTAGCGGTCCTCCATGGATCGCAACCAGCCCTGGACGCTCTGTAGGTTTTCTCGGGGGTGCAGATGCCGCGGCAATTCTGCCAGTCCTTCTTCAACGTGTTGCAGAATCTGATTGACGCGATCATGGAATTGCAGAGTGACCAGGAGCTGATCCATATCCTCAGCGATTTGCTCTCCCTCCAGTTGCAGCCTGGCCTGGGAGGCGCAGAGCTCTTCGGTCATTTGCTCGACGCGACCCAGAGCATTGCGCGTAGATTCCCGCGCGTTTTTCAGAAAACTCCTTTCCGCCTCGATGGATTTTCCCGCCGCCGCGACGACCTGGCGGATGACCTTGACGACTTCTTTGACATTTTCGGCCATCGCCACACTGCTTTCCTTGGAACGAGAGGAAAGCTTGCGTACCTCGTCGGCCACCACCGCAAAGCCGCGCCCCTGCTCACCCGCGCGGGCCGCCTCGATGGCCGCATTGAGGGCCAGGAGCGTGGTCTGTGCAGCAATCTCCCCCACCTCTCGCGCCATTTGTTCCAGGACATTGACCTGCTGCATGAGCGCAGAGATGGTCGCCTGATTAGACTCGTGTTGCTGCACCGAGGCTTCGATATGGCGCAGGATCATCTGCAATTCGGTTTCGGTTTCGCGAAAGCGCTGTGTCGCTTCCGCGGCGCCCTCTTTGCCGGATGTACTCTGCGAAGAAAGAACCGCCTCACTCAAGCGACGGTGGAGGCTCGTGAAACGACCGACGATATCGGTGACGGCTTGCTCCAACTGTTCCCGGCTGAGGGCGAGCTGCCGGGCCAGGATGCTGGTCACCGTCCCGAGCACTTCATCGCTGCTTTCCATTGCCTCGTGCATAACCATCCTGCTGATCAAGTCTATCTATGACCGAGTAACGGCACAGCACACGAAAACTTGAGTGGCCACTCCGCCCCCACGATCCGCAAAAGGGAGGTAGTAGAATTTCAGGAAATTGCAAGATGCCAATCTTCCTACGGACGGGGGCAAGGTCTTCGACATCTACGGTGCAAATGCACCAGAAAGGTTGATATAAACCAAGGGGAATGGGTGATTTTAACCAGCGCGAAGGTAGCCCCCTGGGATTATTACATATAACTATATATTTTTATTAGAAGATAGTTTAGTTTTTTTGTCAGGTACAGACAATGCTTATAGACCCACAGCCAATCAGGCTTGCCGCGATTTCTATCGCTTACAACATAAGGGGTTTTCATGATTATCGAGAATACACTCCCGATCATGCTCAGCCGCTTGGACTTTGCCTTCATCACGTCCATGCACATCCTGTGGACGCCGGTGACCATCGGTATGTCTTGGTTGCTCTTCTTTCTGGAAGTGGCTTGGCTGCGCTCAGGGAACGAAAAGTGGTACCGCTTGCAACGCTTCTTCGAAAAGCTTTTCATCGTCAACTTTGGCGCCGGGGTGGCTACCGGGGTCACCATGGAGATGGCTTTCGGCATTCTCTACGGGCCCTTCTCCCAGGCCGTCGGTCCGTTCTTTGGCAACATCCTGGGCTTTGAAACCATTACCGCCTTCATGTACGAGGCGGGCTTCATTGGCCTGATGATCTTTGGCTGGGGTAAGATCGGCAAGGGGATGCACCTGTTTTCCACCTTCAATGTGGCGCTGTCTTCCAGTCTCTCGGCGATGTGGATCCTGGTCGCCAACGGCTGGATGCAATCACCCAGAGGGATCGTGCTAAAAGATGGTCTTTTTCAGGTGACCAACTGGTGGCATGCGATCTTCAATCCCAACTTCGATATTGGCTTTCCGCACATGTGGATTGCTACTGTGGAGCTGTCGCTCTTCTTCTTTGCTGCGGTTTCTGCTTGGTTCATCCTCAAGAACCGGCATGCAGATCTTTTCACCACTCTGCTCAAGCCAACGCTCCTGGCGCTGGTGGTAATTACTCCCCTGCAGATCTTCATTGGCGATGAATTGGGGCGGGAAGTAGCTGCGGATCAGCCTACCTCTCTGGCCGCGATGGAAGGGCATTACCATACTTATCTGCCGGACGGGCGGGTGAACTCGGGCTGGCATATCATTGCCTTTCCCAATGCAGAAAACGATGGCAACGTTTTTGCCATCACCATCCCACATGTTTTGAGTCTGCTGGAAACCCACACCTTGAACGGCAAAGTAGCGGGAATGGATCAGTTCGCGCCCAATGATCGGCCGGATGTCTGGGTGCCGTTCTATGCCTTCCGGATCATGGTCGCAATTGGCTTCTTTCTGTTTTTCATGGCCTTGTGGGGCAACTGGCTACGCATCCGTGGGGAACTGACGGCAGACCGACTCCGCCGGCATCCCCGTTTCCTGCGCTTGCTGGTCTTTAGCGGTTTTCTGCCTTACCTGGCGGTATGGACGGGTTGGTGGACGCGGGAAATTGGCCGTCAACCCTGGGTGGTCTATGGCCTGATGCGGACCTGGCAAGGCGTGAGTCATATGGGAGTATCTGCCGAGGCCCTTTGGTTCATTGGCTATATTGTCTTTGAATTCATGGTCTGGGGCGGAGCCTGGTACTTCTTCAGCCGCATCATCCAGAAGGGACCGGACTTGCACAGCCCGGTGGTGGGCTCCGAGCCCTCGGAATCCTCCGGCGGCGGCATGGCCCAGGCAAGTTTTGCCAAGCCCACCCTGAACAAGCTCTGAACCAGCCTGTAGGAGGCAGACCCTGATGGACTGCCTCGCTTTTGCGAAAGGACAACGATCATGGATTATCTAAGCGATATTCTGCGCATCCACAGTGCGCTAAGCACCTTTTGGTGGATTCTTCTGGGACTGTTTTTCATCATTTATATCGTACTGGACGGTGCCGATCTGGGTGCCGGCGTCTTCTCTCTTCTGTTTCTGCGGGACGAAAATGATCGCGCGGCGATCATGTCCTCCATGGCGGGAACCTGGGATGCCAATGAAACCTGGCTGGTGGTGGCCGGTGGGGTCATCTTCGGCGCCTTCCCTCTGGTTTACGGCTCTACCTTCAACTACCTGATGATTCCCCTGATGTTTGCTCTGTGGGGCATCATCTCGCGCGCGGTGGCCTTCGAGTTTCATGTCCATGCCAAAGGCTCGAAAAAATTTTGGGGAACCCTCTTCGGCCTCGGCAGTCTGGTGGCTGCGTTCTTTGCCGGCGTGGCCCTGGGCGCGACCTTGCTGGGCTTTCCCATGGCCAAAGAGAATGCGCAAGGCATCCAGGCGGCCAATGACCCTTTTGTCAACACGGTACCGCATTTTGCTGGCAATGCGCTGAGCTTTCTGAGTCCCTTCAGCATCTGGACGGGCATTGCTGCAGTCATTGCCGGGGGCCTGGCAGGAACCCTGTTCCTCTGCGCCCGGTTCAAGCAAGACGATCCGATCTATAAGAAGGCCCACCACTGGGCGACGATCTTCTCGTTTCTGGCCCTGGCGGCGGTCGTCATCACCCTGATCTGGTCCTATGCCATCATGCCGGATGCCGCTAAATGGACGGGCGGTGGTTGGTTCGGCTGGCTGGTCCTGTTGCTGGCCATCCTGGTCTCGGCCTACAAGATGATGACGGCGCATGCCGCTCATCGGGATTTCCCGGCCCTGCTCTGGTGCGGCGCCATCGTGGTCTTGATGTGGGGCGGGATGTGGGCGACCAACTTCCCGTATATTGTCCCCAACACCTGGACCATCACCGCAGGCGGAAATCCGGCCAACGATCTGGCCATCCTAACCCTGTTCATGACCGGTTTCGTGCCCGTCATGATCATGTATAACGCCTACCAGATTTGGGTCTTCCGCCATCGGATTACCCATCTAGCGGGCTACGAGAGTCACTGACCCGCAAAACCCAACCCTGGGTATTCCGAGCAATACCCAGGGAAATGCATTCTTCCTCACCATTCCACGGCGGCGGCTCGTTCCGGGAATGAGCCTGCAAAGAAACAAGCCGCAGGTCGATGCAGAGCCAATCCAAGACAGATCCCCGGTTGTTTCCGTTTGACGACAGATAGGCAACATGGATTAGTCCATGGCAGGCAATTGAGTTCTGTAAATTGCATATCTGGGTGGCAATGAGCTGTAGCCGATCTGAAACAGTCCCCGGTATCGCAGCCGCTGTAATGCGGCCCATCCATGCTGGCACGCTTTGTGTATTGACCCCGATCACGGCAAGTCGCGCGTCCAGCACTCTCCGTTCGAAGAGGCAAACGGTTGTGATCTGCCTCGACACAGAGTTTTACCGGGCCTGAGTTGACGGGAAGTCCGAAGCCCATAACTTCAGATAGAGCCATCTTTTGAGAGATTTTACGACATGATCCTGCATCGGAATCGACGCATGCAAGCCCTCCTTCGGAGTGCAACAGCACTGAGTTTGTACGGCTCACTTTTGAGTATCCCACTTCGGGCTCAGGAACTGTCTCCAACACAGGGGCTGGGTACGCCCCCATCAAGCGAAGCGCCAGCGGTGCTCCCAGAAAGATTGCGGGCCGGAATTGCAAATTTCCTGAAAACCCCTTTCCATTTTCGGATTCGCGTCACGAGCACGATATTACCCGCAGAAATCACCGGCTGGGGGGCTGTGGATCCGCTCAACAAAGAAAGTGAAGCGACTGCAACCACCGAATTTTTTGCCGGTATTTCGGCAACGGCGAGCAGCCTGACCATCGGAGATCAGGTATGGTATCGAAGCTCCCCTCCCGGCGGTGGCTACCGGAAAGGGGTTATCCCAGTACAAATCCCGCAGTCCATTCCCTGGCAGAAAATCCAGCCCTACCTGACAGATGTCGTCGAGCTACCAGGCCAATCCATACTCGGTGCTCCAACGACAGCTTTTCATTTCACCGTCAATGGAAAGGGGCTGCTTGATCTCAACGAAGCAGGTGCGTCGTTGCCGATCGGATCGATAAGCGCGGCCAGCGGCACGATCTATCTGTCCACCACTGCGCCTTACTATCCACTGCGGGCCGTTTTGCAGGAAACGGTTGCGAAGGGCGGCTATCAATATACGTTGACAGAAGTCATAAACTACGAGAACTGGGGCGCCAAAATTCATCTCTCGCCGCCCGCCTAGGATTCACCTACGAGTACCCTTCTCGGTAATGCAGAAATGGGCCACTCCCTCGGGCGCGGCGGCGCTGCGTGAGCTGGAACGCGCGCGCAACGGCGGAAAATTCATTCCACTGACCAAGATCAATACCCCCTAGCGAGGGCTGTCGATACGCTTCACGCTCTCGCCTTGCGCAAAGTGAGGTTGATGCGCCGGACGCCAAGCGAGGGATGTTCCCCAGCCTTTACCGGCGCGATGCCGTGATAGCGGAGACGGGTCGAAGCGTCCCAAAACGACCACATCGCGGTGTTCTAGCAGAGCCGGTGAGACGGGCTCCGTGCGGCGGCGGCTGTCCTGGAGAGATCCATGCATCGGAGCGCCAATTTTACTCTTCTGAATTTATGGGTATTTCTCATGGTATCCAGGACAGATTGACAGCGTATCTGGTCGCGATAGCATGCTGAAGTATGAAAAGATAGAGGGAGCAAGGATTATGTGGAGCAGACTGCTGGCGCTGTCGCCTGTCATCCTTTTGGGACTGTACCCCGCTACCGTCTTTGCGGAACCCGACGAGAAAGAATATGTCTGGGCGGGAAAAATCGGCGATTCGGAAGTTCGTGTCTGTGGCAAAGAGAAAAACCTGGAGCGTTTTTATTATCAGAAATATCGATATCCCATTCGGCTGGTTGCCCTCAAAGAGGGCAGCAAACGACAAGAACCTCAAGAATATTTTGAGAGAACTGTTGGGCTTGACGAAGTGCAGGATTGGGAGCTACCCGGCAGGCAACCCCAGTGGCAAGTGCATTCCGAAAAAGATCGCTTAGTCGGTACCTGGAAAGATCCAAGCGGCAAGACGCTGCCGATTGCACTGCAAGTGATCGCCTTATACAAAGAGGATTCTTGCGACTCACCACAGTTCAAGGGGGATGGAGCGTCAGCCGTTGTCGCTTCGATTTGGACACAGCCAGCTCGGCAAGACCTCTACGTGGATTATGGCACACCGGGGCCCCCGGCGCCTATCACCACGAGAGTGTCCTATTTATTGGTAATACTCCGGAAATAAAGATGGCCAATCGCATTCTATTAAAAAAAGCGCAACGGGCGGCACGGGAATTTCCTGCCATGCAGCGTCTTGCCCTGCAAACCGGTGCTCGCGACGGAACCGTACGGGAAAAACTCCATCCACAACTTCTCGGACGGCGATGGCTGGTCATCCACGGTACCCGCGCCGGCTGGTTCGACTTTCGTAAATCGCCGCTGGATGAAGAAATCATCGAGAACTGGGACCTGCGCACCGGTAAACAAGTACGGATGGCGGATTGGTTTCAGCCGGCTGCAATTCTTTCTACGCTGCAAAAAGGCAGCGGCTCGGCTGCCCCAAGAAAGGGGCCAGAGTACGTCTCCGCGGCCCCGCCGTTGCAGCGAATTATCTGCGCACACCCGGAAGTTTACTGCCGGGGGGATGAAGAGGACCCAAAAGAGTACCAAGTGCTGATCTCGGTAGATGGCCTAGATTTTTACGTCGGATCGGGTTCATCGGAATACGATTATTTCGGCTATTTCTACCGCGTTCCGTACTTATTCCTAGAAGAAATTCTCCGACCAGAAGTGCTACAGATGCTGCGCGAGTTGCGGCAAGCCCGCCCGGCAGAGGACTTCGCGAAAGCCGATTAGGAGGAGGTAATGATGCGCAACAGCAGGCGAGACACCGTGCTTTGCCGCGACCGGCACGAGCGGGCTTTGGTGTCATGGCCCAGGAAAATACTGCCGTGGTTGGGGTGGATCGGCTTGTGGAGCCTGGTCTTTTCTAACTGGGCGCAGGCCGCTCGGACGGATGCCCTATCCGGGGTCTGGCGGGGCCAACTCGGTAACGCGGCAATTCATCTCTGTGTCCTGCCCGCTGGCGACCAGGCTGCCTATTACCACGACGGCCAATCAGAGCTCATCCACCTCTCGCGACTGAGTTCCCGATCGGCGACTTGGTACGAGAATCCCTTATACACCAAGCGCCCCTTTGACCGTACCGCGCCGCGTTGGGAGCTGCGTCTGGCAAACGGGCAACTGCTCGGGAGTCGGAGGGATAGCGCCCAACGGCGCTCCGATCTGCGGCTCAACCGTGTAGCGTTGGCATCGGGGGAGTCGCCCTGTACGAATCAGGCCTTTCTCGCCGCGCGGCCGGCGCTAGCGCCGCGGATCCACCTCAATCAAGCCAGCACCCCGGAGACTCGTTTTGTGCGCCTTGATCCGCGCCCACGGGTGGATCCTCGCGCAATGTTATTGGAAGGTTGGTACTTTGTCGGAAACAGTGCAGAAATCCAGCGTGCGAACCGCGTCATTCGAAATACATTCCGCGACCAATCCAAAAATCTATCCGAGGAACTCGCAGCGTGGGGTGATGACGGTTTCGGTTACCGAATTCTAGTCCCAACACTCTTGGCTGGACGCTGGTTGGGGATGGTTACTTGGACGCACGATTACGGTCCGGAGGAGAATCCCCTCGAAGAATATGAGGAGATTTTGCAGGATCTGCGAACTGACACTCCGGTCGACCTTCAACAATGGTTTGCACGTACTGCCCTGACAATTGATCCCAGCGAAAGGCCGGATGATTCGCCCACAGAAAAAGTCCATGGTGAACTCAAGCGTATTCTGCCGAGCTACTTTGTACCACAGCTAGCGAGAGAGGATCTGAAAGAATGTTATGGAGAGGTGTTTCCTTCGCTGAAAGATACCATTTATCGGTTTGGCCTTAATAGCACCAATTTTATTGTTATCACTGGGCCAATTTATAGCGGGGAAAGTTTTCCCTGTGGAGTTTGGAGAACGCCGATACGGGTACCCTTCTCGGTAATGCAGAAATGGGCCACTCCCGCAGGCGCAGCGGCGCTGCGTGAGCTGGAACGGGCACGCAATGGCGGAAAATTCATTCCAGTGACCAAGATCAATACCCCCTAGCGAGGGCTGTCGATACGCTTCACGCTCCCGCCTTGCGCAAAGTGAGGTTGATGCGCCGGGCACCCAGCAGGGGATGCTCGCCGACCTTTACCGGGGCGATGCCGTGATAGTAGAGGCGAGTCGAAGCGCCCCAGACGACCACGTCGCCGTGTTTGAGGGGGATCCTCCGCACCGGGTCCGTGCGCCGGTTGCCGCCCCAGAGAAAAGTCGCGGGCAGGCCCAGAGAAAAGGACACGATCGGCGCTTGTAAGTCTTTTTCGTCGCGATCCTGGTGCAAGCCCATGCGCGCGCCAGGAGCGTAGACATTGATCAGGCAGGTATCGGGCGCGAAGGTGGGATATCCGGCAAGGCGCACAGCTTTCTGCGCCAGCTCGCAAATATGTTCTGGCATCGGGGGCCAACTTTGCCCCGTTTCCGGGTCTTCCCTCACGTAGCGGTACCCCTTGCGGTCGGAAACCCAACCCCAGGTACCGCAGTTGCTCATCTGTGCGGAAATCTTCTTGCCGCCGGGGGTTTGCATCTGCCGCAGTGGTGCCTGCAGAAAGATTCCCTGGATCAGTTCCAGCAACAGCGGAGCCTCTTCCCTGGCCCAGTGACGCAAAATCACTGCGCTGGGTTCCAGCAGTTCCTTTTCTGAGGGTGGCGGCAAAAGTTCATCGAATAAATCCGCTGTTCCGCGCATCGTCGCTCCGCCGAGTCAGTACCGATGCAGTATGTTAGCGGAAAGACTGACCTGGGTACCGCATTAGCAATAATACCCTGCCGTTCTCGTTACTCGGGACGTTGGAAGATGGCCCCGTAGTGGAACGGGGGTAGTTCGACGACGCGGAGCAAGCGCAAGCCCGCAGCTTCGACGAGGGAGCGCACTTGCTCTGGCGTCATTCGCAGCTCTGTACGTGGCCCACGAGGCTGCCCGAGAACCGTCGTTTCTTCTCGTGGGCGGGCATGCCAGTTGACGATGGCAAATAGCCCACCAGGCTTCAGCACAGCCGCTACTTCTCGGGCGAGTGCCGTCTGCTGCGGTACGCCATGGAAGGTATTTGCCAGTAGACAATAGTCCACGGGCTCGCTAAGTAGTTGCCCAAGATGCATGGCGTCGCCGTGGAGAAAGCTGCAATTCCCTGTTTCTAAACAGCGATTGCGTGTTTGCTGCAACAACTCTTCATCGAGATCAAAACCAATAACCTTGCCGGTCGCGACCTGCTGCGCGAGGGGCAGAGTGAAATATCCATTGCCACAGCAGAGGTCCAGCACCGACATCCCAGCCTCGACACCCAACTCCCTGATGACCCCTCGGGGATCAGGCCATAAAGCCTGCCACCAGTCAGGGTCTGGCATCCCGGTGGCCGGGAAGAAATTCGCTTGCTCTGTCATCTCCACTCCCGTGCGCAGGTTTTATTGCGAATTTTGGTACCGCTCACTCTAAGGATGAGCGGAAGCGCGCAACAATCTTTACCCCATTTCCGTCCGGCGAAAAGTACCCATGCCGACTCTAGCTCTTGGATCAAGCGAGTGCCAGCCAGCCGGCCAGGGCTAGTAGCGTCAGCAGCAGCACCGGCGGGGTGATCAGGAGGCCAGTTTTCATGTACTGCCCCCAGGTGACGGTAGTGCCTTTGCGCGCCAGCACGTGCAGCCAGAGAAGGGTAGCAAGGCTACCGATGGGGGTAAACTTGGGCCCGAGATCGCAGCCGATGATATTGGCGTAGATCATGATTTCCCGCAGGGCTGGGTCGGTGGCTGCGGGCAAATGGTGAATGGCCAGCGCCCCTACGAGCACGGCGGGCATATTGTTCATGACGGAGGAGAGAAGGGCGGCCAGGAAACCGGTGCCGACGGCGCTTGCCACCGCCCCATGGCTGGCAAAGAAGGCGAGGGCCTGACTGACGTAATCCGTGAGCCCGGCATTGCGCAGCCCGTAGACCACCAGGTACATCCCCAGGCTGAAGATGACGATCTGCCAGGGCGCTTCGTGCAGAACTTTGCGCACGGGAATCTGGGCGCCGCGCCCCCCTTGCCACCAGCGGCCCGCCAAGGCCAGTAGGAGCAGCGCCCCGGTCCCGGTCACTGCCGATACTGGCACCTGCCATTGCGCCGTTACGAAGTAGGCCAACAGCAGTAGCCCCAAGACCGGGAAAGCAGCGCGGAACACCAGGGGGTCCTTGATGGCCGTATGTGCCGCGGGCAGATGCTCCGTCGGATAGCGGGCAGGAAGCGCGCGCCGAAAAGCAAGCCAGAGCACGAGCAAGGTCGCAGCCAGGGAGACGAGATCGACGGGGACCATGACCCAGGCGTAGCGGTCGAAAGAGATGTTGAAGTAATTGGCGCTGACGATGTTCACCAGATTGGAGATCATCAGCGGCAGGCTGGTGGTGTCGGCAACGAAGCCGGTGGCAATGACGAAGGCAAAGGTGGCGGTGGGGGAGAAATCCAGGCGCAGCAAAATGGCCATGACGATGGGGGTGAGCAGAAGCGCGGCGCCATCATTGGCGAAGACGGCAGCAATTGCCGCCCCGAGTAGGATGATCAAGGGAAACAGCAAGCGACCCTTGCCGCCGCCCCAACGCGCTACGTGCAGCGCCGCCCAATGAAAGAACCCCGCCTCGTCGAGAAGGAGGGAAATGATGATCAAAGCGACGAAGGTGAAGGTTGCATCCCAGACGATATGCCAGACCACAGGGATGTCCTGCCAGGTGATGACCCCGGTAGCCAGGGCGAGCAGTGCGCCCCCCGTTGCGCTCCAGCCGATTTGCAAGCCGCGCGGCTGCCAGATGACCAAGATCAGGGTGACGAGGAAGATGGCAAGGGCAAGCATTTCGGTACCTTTTCCTGTGGATGCAAGCGATGCAGTAGTCTTGACGAAGCCTGCTTTCTTGTCAATACTACAAGAAACATTCGCGGATTGAATCATGAACGAGTCACTGCAGTCCTCTCGCATCGTCGCCCAGCTCGAGGCCCTCGCCTCGCCGGTGCGCCTCAAAATCTTCCGCCTGCTGGTGCAGCAGGAACCCCTTGGGCTCTTCTCTGGAGAGATTGCCGAACACCTGGGCCAAGCCCATAACGGGATTTCCTTCCATCTCAAGACCTTGCAACATGCGGAGCTGGTGACGGTGGCGCAGGAAGGGCGCCACCACCGCTACCGTGCGCAAATGCCCGTGGTTCGCGCCCTGGTCGCCTACCTCACGGAAAACTGCTGCCAGGGAACCCAGTCCTGCACCGTGAAAGGCAAGGATACCCCTGAGCAAACTTCTTCCCCCCAACGGAGATCTGCGCCATGAAGACCCCAGAAGTCCTCTTTCTTTGTACCGGCAATGCCTGCCGCTCCATCCTCGCCGAAGTCACCCTGAATGGCTTGGCGCAAGGAAAGTTGCATGCCATCAGTGCCGGCAGCCATCCCGCTGGCTACGTCCATCCCCGCAGCATCGCGCTTCTGCAACGCGAGGGCTTTGCGACGGAGGGGCTCTCCAGCAAGTCTTGGGATGATCTCCCCAGCGCGCCGGACATCGTCATTACCGTCTGCGCCAGTGCCGCCGGAGAAACCTGCCCCGCCTACCTCGGCCCCGCCATCCGCGCCCACTGGGGGGTGGAGGATCCCGCCAAGGCAACGGGCACTGAAGCCGAAATCGAGGCGGCCTTCGACACTGCCTACCGCATCCTGCGTCATCGTATCGAGGCCCTGTTGGCGCTTCCCGTTGCCGAGCTTCTCGAGAAGGATCCCAAAGGGCTGCACCGGGAATTGGAACGCATCGGTCATCTGGAGGCCTGAGGAGAAGAAATGTCAGCAATGGATACTATCTTGGTTCCGGATACCCAGGAGTTTCACCTGAGCTTCCGGGTGAGCGACCTTGCCCAGAGCACGGCCTTTTATCGGCAATTCTTGGGTGTGGAGCCCAAACAGCAGACGGCGCGCTTCAGCACCTTCATCGTCCCGGATCTGCGCCTCAATCTGGTGATTCTGGTCAACGATCGCGAAGAGCCCCTGGATACCTATAGTCTCTACCACGTGGGCCTGGGGGTCGGCAGCAAGGCGGCGGTGATCGAGACCTACCATCGCGCCGTTGCCGCGGGTGCGGAAGTGGTCAAGCCGCCGCGCAGTACCTGGCGCGGTACCCCCCTACACGAACTCTGGCTGCGCGATCCCACCGGCTACCTGCTCGAGATCTACGCCCGCATGACCCCCGAGGAACTCGCCCAGATGCCCGCCGACCAGGAACCGATCTATTTGGTGCCGGGAACCGCCCCGCAAGTTTGAACGGCCACGAAAACGGCGTAGGCTTTGCCCTCTGAGAGGAGGGCAAGAGTCATGGGTGAGGGAGATGCTCTGTCGGAAGGCGCTGTACCCTGCGCCTTGCTGGCCTGGCAGCAGACGGAACGGGAGCTGCACAGCTTTTTGCGGCGCGAGCTCTCCGCTTTGGCCGATCCTTGGGAGGCCGATGATCTCTTGCATGAAATCTTTTTGCGCCTTCTCCGTCAGGGAGGGCGCTTTTGTGCAGTGGAAAACACCCGCGCCTGGCTCTTTCAGGTGGCGCGCAATCTTTTGGTGGATTACCAACGCCGCGCCCGCCCCAGCTCTGAATTGAGCGAAGATCTTGCGATGGAGTCGGAAGAGCCATCACCTTTGGCCGAATTGGCAGAATGCCTTCCGGTGGCCATGGCCGGCTTGTCCGATGAGGATCGCGACGCCATCACCCAGTGTGATCTCTCCGGGCTGGGGCAGGCGGAGTACGCCCGCTCCCTCGGCCTCTCTCTGCCTGCCGTCAAGTCGCGGCTGCAACGCGCCCGCGCCCGCCTTCGCGCCGAATTGCTGGATCATTGCGGTGTGCGTTTCCATCCCGATACCGGCCAAGTTTGTTGCCACGGCAGTTTTACTGCCAAACGAGGCAAAGGCTAGGCGCGCGGGCTGCGCATCCCCCAGCCGCCGCGCGGCAAGCGATCCGCCCTGCATCTTTTTCGAATATCCTGCGTCTACCTGCTGTCGACCAAAACATGGAGGAGACTTTCATGGATCGGAGAAGATTTTTGTTGACCGGCGCCGTTGCGGGCTCGGGGGTGCTCTTATCGCCCCTTGGCATTGCCGGGATGGGACAAGGAGCGCAGGTACGGGAGTACGCGGCTTTTCCGCAGAGTTATGTGGTCGAGTTTCGGGTGCCACCGCCGCAACAGGAAGCTACGGTGGCAGCCGTCGCCAATCTCGTGCAAGAGCTCTCCGCGCAGAAAGGCTTTTTAGGCGCGACCCTCAAGCAGATGCAGGGGGAGTCCACCATGGTCAAGAATTATCCACCAGTACTCAAGGGGATGCTGGCGCAGGCTGACGTTGATGCGAGCAAAGCAGGTCGCTTGCCCTATTTCAACGTGCTGCTGCTGCGCTTTGCGCAGCAAGAACTGTTGCCGCGGGCGCAACTGGATGGCTGGGTGCAGAATCGGCTTACTCCGTTGCTACGATTCACTCCTCCGGGCGCAACCGAATCTGCAGAGTTTCTGCCCTTGACCGGGATTTACGCGTCGCTGATTGCTGGTGATCGCGAGGCCATCTACTCCACGACCGATGCCATCGCCGGATTCCTCGCGCGGCAGGAAGACCAACCCAGCAAGAGTTGGGTGACCGTCATCAATCATGTCGCCGTACCCGACAGCGTGCGGGAGGAGCTGGAAGCCAAGGTGGCGCCCTTGCTGCAGGTGGCGCAAAACACCTACGAGCCCAAGGATGATCCCAATGGTCTGGGGCGTCCCGGCAGTCGGGACAACAGTGACTATCGCAAGGCGGTGAGCACCGAGATTCTGGTCAATACCGAGCCCAACGGTGCGTTGCGCAGTTATCTGATGCACGGCGTCTGGGAATCGGTCTGGGATCACGAAAACTCCCACCTGGATCCTCGTTTCCAACAGTCCTTTATGGCAGTGGCGCCGTATGTGGTCTCCGGCCCGGTGGAGCCTTTCTACCACACCTTGTACTTGCAGAATCGCGTCTAAACTACCTTTTGTACGTAGAGGAGAAATACCATGTCGGAACAACAACGTCCCAGTCCAGAACAGATCATGGCCGGTATGCGTCAGGCCATGGGCCGAGTGCCGAGCGCCATCGAGAAGTCTGTAGGAGCCGATTCTGAGCTCATCCACGAGCATATGCGTTCGCGGGCCTTCGCCATGCCGGCGAACGGGGCTTTGGATGACGAAACGCGCACGCTGCTATATTTGGCTGCAGCCCTGGCCAGTTCCAGTCATGCCTGTGTACAGGCGATGGCGGATAAGATTGCCCAGCAGAAGATCCCTACCGATAAAGTCATTGAGACGGTGCGGATTGCCCGCTATGCGATGGCAACGCGGGTGATCGGCGATGCCGAGCCGGTATTTGCGATGCTGGGAGAGCGGGCTACGGACTAGCGATGGGGGCGTCGTTTCGCGAACGTGCCCAACGAGCAGCGGCGATGCGCGCCCGCATCATACCGCTGCTGCCTTTCGTTATCCCAAGCCTGCTGTTGCCCTTGCTTGCGGTAGATCTCTGGATGCATGCCGATCCAGCGTTCTTTGCGGAATATCGGGAAGATGTGCTATTTGCGCTGCTGATCTTTGTGGTTGCCGTGCGCTTCTTTCTCCTCGACCTTATGCTCTTCTATGTGTCGCGGTCGCGCCGATCTCTGCACATGGACCTGTTGCAGATCGTGTTTTTGTATCTGGAAGTCACGGCCGTGACCCTGTTCTACTTTGCGCTGCTCTATGAGTTTTTTGGGGTGTATCGTCTGTTCACCTACACCGGCCCCGACCTCGCGCAACATCTGTTGCGGCTGCAGGGCCATGACTTTGGGCTTGCCCTGTATGTTTCCATGGAGTTTTTTACCACCTTGGGGATCGGCGACTGGATCCCACGCACCCCCAACGCCATGTTGGCGGTGGGCATCGAGGCGCTCTTGGGTTTTGTGCAAAGCGGGGTGTTTTTTGCAGTGCTGATCTATGCCCATCAGGATCGTCGCGGACATCCGGAAGAGAAAGGAGAGCACAGCTCGTGAAGATGGCCTCTCCATTCGCTATACTAACGACAAAGAGACGTGGATATCTTCCATGTCGCCAAGGAACGAGATGAAGAGACTTGCTATTGCCTGCTGCACCATCTGGGTTACCGTGGGTGCTTCCGCCCCGGGATTTGGCGAGGACTTGCTCTCCGCCTACCAGCAAGCATGGCGAACTGATCCGGCGTTGGCGCAGGCGCGGGCGCAATGGCAAGCGGCCTTGCAGGATCGACCGCTGGCGCGCTCCGCTCTCTTGCCACACTTGGGCGCCAGCGCCAGTGTGGGATACAACACCGGAAGTTTCGCTGGCTTTGCCGGGCTGGATATCAACAAGGGGTACTACTCCGATAGTTACAGTGTCACTTTGACGCAGTCGGTATTCGATGGACAAAGTCTGGTTGCTCTGCGCCAAGCGAGTAGCCAGATTCAGGCGCAGGCGGCTGCCTTGCTCTACGCCGAGCAGGACTTGGCGCTACGGGTAGCCAAGGCCTATTTTGCGGTGCTAGAGGCACAAGCGCAGGAGCGCATCGCCCAGCGGCAGCAGGACTTGTTGCAAAGTATCTATCGGCAAACCGAGGCGGCTCTGCGGATTGGCACGGGTGACATCATTGCCGTGCGGGAGGCGAAGGCGCGGTTGGATGCGGCGCAGTCAGATCTGATCCAGACACAAAATGCCCTGTTAGTGGCCCAAAAAGGATTGGAGCGGCTTACCCATGCTCCGGTTGGATCGTTGCGCGAGCTGGGCGAGGTGACGCCGCGCGGGCCACAGCCAGACGATATGGATGCGTGGGTGCAAGTGGCACTGCGCTCTCAACCCTTGGTTCAGGAAGCAGAGGCGCAACTGCGCGTGGCCCAGGAACAAGTGCTATATGCGCAGCGGGCGCGCTGGCCCAAGCTGGATCTGCAGGGTATTGCGCAGCACGTGCACGGCAGCCCTTTTCCCGGCTTCAACGAGAATCAGGCAGGGGTGAGCCTCAACTTGCGCATGCCCATTTATCAGGGGGGATCGATTTCCAGCGGGGTGCAAAAGGCACAGGCCCAGGGGATGGCACAAGCAGAACACCTTGGCAGTGTCCGCGATCAGGTGCGTCTGGATACCCAAACGGCCTTTTTGAATCTTCGCGACAGTGTTGCCCAATTGACTGCGGCGAAAGAAGCCAAACGATCGGCCAAGATCTCCTTGGAAGGGACACGCAAGGGCTACGAAGTCGGTACCCGTTCCATCATCGACCTCTTGCAGACCGCCACGGACTATATCCGTGCCGAACAGGATTATCAGCTCGCCCTGTATCGCCAAGTGCTTGCGCGCGTGCAGCTCAAATTTGCCGCGGGCGAACTCGATGCATCTGACCTACAGGCGCTGAATGGTCTCTTGCAACCGTCCAGTACCAAGGCGCAGTCATGATGTTCCGGATTCGCAGCGCAAAGGCTTTGCCCGAAGGATGTGCCCATGGCCAGTAAAAAGAAACGGATCTTCCTAGTCCTCTTCGCCCTGCTCGTGATTGGCGGCGTGCTGTTCTGGGTGCTGCACCGGCCCAAAGCAGCCACGAATGTCGTCACCATCTATGGCAACATCGACATCCGCCAGGTACAAGCCGCCTTCCATGACGACGGGCGGGTGCAGGCGCTTCTGGTGCAGGAAGGCGATCGGGTCCATAAGGGCCAGCTCTTGGCAGAACTCGACCCGGTCCGCTTCCAGGATGCTGTCGCTCGCGACAAAGCCCTGGTGGCCGCGCAGGAACAGATCTTGGCCCGGCTCCTGGCGGGTTCCCGCCCTGAGGAGATTGCCGAAGCGCGGGCGCAAGTCGCTGCCGCCCAGGCCAGCCTCGCCAATGCCGAGATCACTTACAAACGGCAGGAATCCCTGGCGGCGGAGCAGTATGTGCCCAAGCAGAACGTCGACAATGCCGCCGCCTCCCTCAAAACTGCACGTGCCAATCTGGAGCACAGCCAACAGGCTCTGACTCTGGCCATCAAGGGACCGCGCAAAGAAGATATTGCGGCGGCACGGGCGCAACTCGCCGCCGATCGCGCCGCTCTGGCCCTCGCCGAGCGGCAGCTCCAAGACACCAAGCTCTACGCCCCGGAAAATGGTGTCGTGCAGGATCGCATCGTCGAGCCTGGCGACATGGTCTCCCCGAGCACGCCGATCTTCACCTTAGCCCTCGACAATCCCGTCTGGGCCCGGGCCTATCTGCCGGAGAAAGCGCTGGGCAAAGTGCGTCCGGGGATGCGCGCCGAGATCAGCAGCGACTCTTTTCCAGGCAAGCGTTTCAAGGGCTGGATCGGCTTCATTTCTCCCACTGCGGAGTTCACGCCAAAGAGCGTCGAGACCACGGAGTTACGCACCGAACTGATGTACCGGGTACGCGTCTATGCCTGTAATCCGCAGCACGAACTGCGCCTCGGGATGCCGGTAACAGTACGCATCGACCTGCAGCACAACACCCCGCAAAATCTGCCGCAACACCCCTGTGCCGCGTCCGATGGTGAGCAGTAGTCCGCTGCAGTTCCACAACGTATCCAAGGTCTTCCCACGCGGGAAGGGCACGGTGCGCGCCCTGGCTGGGCTCGAGCTCGAACTGGCTGCCGGCAAGGTGACGGGTCTGCTGGGCCCTGACGGGGCCGGCAAGACTACCCTCATCCGGCTGGCGACGGGATTGCTGCAGCCGAGTGAGGGTAAAATCCTGCGCTTTGGCGAAGAGCTGGGCGGGCAGACGGGCGCGCAGCAGCAACGCATCGGCTACATGCCACAGCGCTTCGGGCTCTACGAAGACCTCACGGTGCAAGAAAACCTGGATCTGTACAGCGACCTGCAGGGCATCGATACGGCAACGGCGCGGCAGCGGCAAGCAGAACTGCTCCAGCTCACCGCTCTGGGGCCCTTTGGCAAGCGCCGCGCCGGGGCATTGTCCGGTGGCATGAAGCAGAAGCTGGGTCTCGCCTGTGCCCTGCTCCGGGCGCCGGATCTGCTGCTGCTGGATGAGCCAACGGTGGGGGTGGACCCCATCGCTCGGCGCGAGCTCTGGAGCATCATCCAGGGGCTGCGCGGACAGGGCACGACGGTGTTACTGAGCACTGCCTACTTCGATGAGGCAGAACGCTGCGACGAGATCCTCTTGCTGCACGAAGGGCAGCTCCTGCGTGAGGGTACCCCCCAGGACTTTCTCGCACCCTTCGACGGGCACTGTTTTCTGGTAACGGCAGCGGGGCTGCGCCGTCGGGCCTTGCGGCAGGCGCTGCAAGCCCGCGCCGGTATCGTGGATGCGCGGGTGGTCGCCGGCGGGGTACGGGTGCTCTGCAGCGAGCCCTCCCCGCTTCCCATGGCGGGCGAAGAGTGGAAGGCGATCCCGCCTTCCTTCGAAGATGCCTTTGTTTCCCTCTTGGGCAGCGCCACGACACCTGCCGTAGCCGCCCAGGGTGCCGAGACGGTTTCCCAGCCCTCCGGCGCGGGAGCAGAAGAGATTGTGATTCGCGTGGAAGGACTGCGCAAGGTCTTCGGCAGCTTCGAGGCGGTGAAAAGCAGCAGCTTTCAGGTTCGCAACGGCGAGATTTTTGGGCTCCTGGGAGCCAATGGGGCGGGCAAGACCACGACTTTCCGCATGCTCTGTGGCCTGTTGGCGCCTTCGGGCGGTACCCTGGAAGTGGCAGGAGTCGACATGCGCCGCGCTTCCAGCCAGGCACGGGCGCGCATTGGCTATGTCGCGCAGAAATTTGCCCTCTACGGCAACCTCAGCGTCGATCAGAACCTGCAATTTTTTGCCAGCGCCTATGGTCTGCGCGCGAAGACGCGCAGCGATGGCATCGCCCGGGCGCGGCGGGACTTTCAGCTCGACGACTATCGCGACATCAATGTCGACGACCTGCCCCTCGGCATCAAACAGCGCCTTGCCCTAGCCTGCGCCCTCCTGCACCAGCCGCCGATCCTTTTCCTAGATGAGCCGACTTCGGGGGTGGATCCCCTCACCCGCCGGGAATTCTGGCAGCGAATCAACGCCCTCGCGGCATCGGGGGTGACGGTGCTCATCACCACCCATTTCATGGATGAGGCGGAATATTGTGACCGCCTGATCCTGCAGTCCCTGGGAGAAATCCTCGCCCAGGGGAGTCCCGAAGAGATCCGTCGCCAGGCACAGAGCCCTGAGCAGCCCAACCCGAGCATGGAAGATGCCTTCATCCACTTGATCGAAAGTCACGAGCAGAGCATCCGGAGGGCATCGTGAACGGTCGCCGCCTGCGCGGCTTGATCCGCAAGGAGTTCCTGCAGATCTTGCGCGATCCGTCGGCCATCGCCATTGCCTTTTTTCTGCCGGTCTTTCTGCTGTTTTTGTTTGGCTATGGGGTCTCCCTCGATGCCAAACGCATCCCTCTCGCGGTGGTGGTGAATCAAGCCACTGCCGAGACCAGCGCCTTCGTCGGTGGCCTAGAGCAGTCACCCTATTTCCGACCGGAGATCTTTCCGAGCGTCCAGGAGGCGCGCGGCGCCCTCTTGCAGCGGCAGGTGAACGGCATCGTCTGGCTGCGCTCGGACTTCAGCCGTCAGGTTCTGCGCGGCGATACGGCCAGCATTGGGGTCGTCGTCAATGGTGTGGACGCCAATGACGCCCGCATCATCGAGGGGTACCTGCAGGGCGTCTGGCAGAATTGGCTGCAACAGCGCGCTCTGGCTGCCGGTCGGCCTTTGGTGATTCCGGTACGGGCTGAAGACCGCATCTGGTTCAACCCCGCCCTGCGCAGTCGCAACTATCTGGTGCCGGGCCTCATTGCGGTGATCATGACCCTGATCGGCGCGCTGCTGACGGCCATGGTGGTGGCCCGGGAGTGGGAGCGGGGCACGATGGAAGCCCTCATGGCTACCCCGGTGCAAATGCTCGAGATTCTCCTCGGCAAGCTCATTCCCTATTTTCTCCTCGGTATGGGGGGCATGCTCCTCTCCGTGGCCCTGGCGGTGTGGCTCTTTGCCGTGCCTCTGGTGGGGAGTTTCTGGCTGCTGCTCCTCGCCTCGGCGCTGTTTCTCTTGGTGGCCCTGGGCATGGGCCTGCTGATTTCCAGCGTCGCCCGCAACCAGTTTGTTGCCGGGCAAATCGCCATCATCGTCACCTTTCTGCCCGCCTTCATCCTTTCCGGATTCATCTTCGATATCCAGTCCATGCCGGCTCCCATCCGCGTCATGACCCATGTCGTTGCGGCACGCTACTTCGTGAGTATCCTGCAGACCCTGTTTCTGGCTGGCGACGTCTGGCCCATCCTCCTCTGGAATGACTTGGCATTGCTGCTCATGGCCCTGTTCTTCTTGGGGATGACCCTGCGGCGCTCGCGCAAGAGGCTCGATTGATGTTGGCACGGATCTGGGCATTGATGATCAAGGAGTTCTTGGCGATCCTGCGTGACAAGAAGAGCCGTTTCGTGCTCATCGGACCGCCCTTGATCCAGTTGCTGGTCTTTGGTTACGCCGCTACCTTCGACCTGAGTCACATTCCCTACGCGGTGTACAATGAGGACTCCGGTTTTGCGGCGCGGGAATTGCTCGGGGAGTTCCAGGGTTCGCGAGCGTTTCAGCAGGTGGCCACCGTCACACGACAAGGGCAGATCGCGCCGCTCATCAACACCGGAAAGGCGCTCCTGGTTGTCCACATTGGGCCGCACTTTACCGAAGACCTCTTGCGTCACCAGCCGGCACCCGTGCAGGTGATCATCGACGGTCGCAACTCCAATACCGCCACCCTGGCGATGAATTATGCCAACAGCATTTTGCTGCGCTTCGACCAGCGCTGGGCGGCGCAGCATCACTGGGGGCGCCCGCCGGCAGAACTGCAGGTACGCTCCTGGTTCAATCCCAATCTGCTCTCGCGCTGGTTCATCGTGCCTGGCATCGTCGCCCTGCTCATGCTCGTGGTCACGCTGCTGGTCACTGGCCTTTCCGTAGCCCGGGAACGGGAGCAGGGAACCTTCGACCAGCTTCTCGTCACGCCCCTGACACCAGGAGAGATCCTGGCGGGTAAGGCCTTGCCGGGCATCCTCATCGGTGGCCTCGAAGGCGCCTTCATCGTGCTGGTGGCGGTGTTCTGGTTTCAGGTGCCGTTTCTGGGCAGTATCCTTGCCCTGGGGTTGGGGATGTTGCTCTTTCTCCTGGCTGCCGTGGGCATCGGCCTGATGATTTCCTCCCTTGCCGTTACCCAACAGCAGGGCCTCCTGGGCGCCTTTCTCTTTCTGGTGCCGGCCATCATCCTCTCGGGTTTTGCCACCCCCATTGCCAACATGCCCGAGCTGGTGCAAGACCTCACCTATGCCAACCCCATGCGCTATTTCCTGGTGATCGTGCGCGGGGTATTCCTGCAAGGAGATGGAGTGAGCAACCTATGGAACCAGTATTGGCCCCTGGCGATCATCGCGCTTTTCTCCATGGCGGCGGCTAGCTGGTTGTTCCGGCATCGAATTTGAGAGTAGGAGAGGGTATGCTGCGTATCTGGATAGCAGAGATCTTTATTAGTTTACTCCTGGGTGCGGTGGTCTATCGTTTGGCCTTTGCTTTTTTGCAGAAGTATTGTTGTGCCTGGGTTGTTTCGTTGGCTAGCGCTCTTCTTTTGGGGGTGGGGATCTCTGGTGTTCTGGATTTTTCCGTCTCTAGACACGCCCTGCAAGCGGAAGCTTTCCTACCGCCAGAATGGCTGGTGCAACTATCTCGGGTTATCGCCTATCTCTTGGGAGCAGCAGTGGTACACGTCATCCTGAAAAAGCGCGAGAGCTTGGGGTTTGGTCCCCAGCAAGGTGCGGAGGAAGGACGTCATGAATAAGCCTGCATTTGTATGTAGAACAGTGGCCTGAACCGAGTATCGTTGCAGATTATTGGGCTTTATGACTGATTTGAAAGATATCTTGAGAAAAAAGATCATCCTCAATGGGGTTGGGATGCTGTGCGTGCAGAGAGGGGTAAAATATGAATCGATTGTGTCTTCCCTATTTGTGTAGGGCAAAAAGAATTTCAGCTACCGTAGGTGCCATATTTCTGCTTGTTTTTGCGGCGATTTCTTACGCTGATGAGCTGCAATCCCCCACAGCGATCATTCGTGATATCACGGAACGGGTAGTCCATATCCTGCAGGCGCACGAGGGACAACCTTCAACCTTGGCAGAGCAGGAAGAAATCAAAAAAATCGTACTGCCCTATGTGGACTTTGAAGTTATGTCAAAGCTGGTCATGGCGCAATACTGGAACCAAATGAGCCCAGCACAACAGAATGAATTCATAGGGCTCTATCGTGCCCAGTTAATTCAGGTGTATTTGACCGCTTTCAGTAGGTATTCTGGTCAAACTGTGCGTATATTGGCAAGTACGCAAATTTCTACAAACCCTCCGATCACGCAAGTTGATACCGAGATCATACAAACAGACGGACGCCAAAATATCCCGGTAACGTATGGATTTGTAAAAGAAACCGGCGGCTGGAAGATTTACGATGTATTCATCGATGGCGTCTGTATGAATTTGACATACCGTGATACCTATGGGCGAATGATAGCACAAGATGGTATTCCTAAATTCCTTGATTCTCTTAAGAAAAAGGAAGAATCCTGGCATTCTTCATGATGAACTTGTTGTTCAGATTGACAGAATTTTGGAATGGTACATGGGAGTCATCAGGAAAACACTCTAGTTGAGTGGTAATGAATAGGTAATTAGAAGCTCATTCTCGCCAGGGTTTCGGCGATAGAGATCAGCATTGGAGAGATGGGCTATTTTGATGCCAATCCTTTGTTTTCCTGGTAGTTGATAGGCCAAACCCAACTCCAATCGAAACAGGAAGGTACTTCCCATGTTCTTGCTTTGGCCCTGGCGGTACCCGCCGATGCCTGCCTCTGGCGTGAGTATCCAATGGGGAGAAAGTGCAATATTGGCGTAGAGTCCACCATAGCCGTCGACGCCGCCATCGGTGTTGGCCAAAAGCCCCAGCATATAGCCAATCCCATAAAAACGGGTTCCTGACTGATACTCAAGATTAAGCTCCGCCGGCGTATGATTGTATCCATCGTCATTGACTGCACCGACCATATTGAAAATGCCTACACCCGTGCTCAAGTAAGGGGCTCCACTAGGCTGTAGTGAGATAGCTTTCGCTGCCGGGGTAAAGCAGCAAAGAAGGATGAGCACAGCGCTCTGCGCAGCAAGCCACGAGACGCGTGCCCGCCCATGTTCTTCATGTGGTATTCCAACGACCATTCGCTTTGTCATTGTCTTTCTGTATCCTCTATCCAGCTAGGCGATAGCCGTCGGCATCCTTTCCGCGAATTCGCCGCCAGACAACTTGGGGCGTGAGGCGGTTGCCAACGACGATAAATACCTTTCGGAACCGTCCGGGTGGACAGGTCACCGCTTTGACGGCATGCCAAGAGTGATCAGTTTGGGCAAAAAGGAAACTTCGATTTCCGAGCACTTGGGAAGCTGCAACCTCTCGAAGCGCCGAAAAATCTGGGGCAGAATGCCGTGGCCACTTTCCATCATCATCCAGAACCAATGTCTGTCCGCCCCATGCTTCGTCCCAATCCTCGGGTGTATTGAAGTAAAAAATATGGGAGCCGATCTTGCGTCGGGCGTCGGTATGAGGTGAAACCGAGCCTCCCGAGGGAGCATAGTGCCAATGCATGGTCAGGACGATGCGGGTTTTTGTACTAAGTCCCAACATTTGCCGCCAAAAGGACAGGTAATCCTCGCTGTGTAGTTCTTGGATGAAACGCCGCCAGGCTTCAGAGAGCTGCGGCCCTAAGGCGGGACGGTATTGAAGAGCGAGACGGTCGTGGCTGCGCTGGCCGTGTGCTCGCTTGTAGCCGATTTGTGAGTCGAATAGAGCCGGATCAGGAAGCTCTCCACATAGGCGATCAAATGCATCTTGATACAGAAAACCTTGTATAGGTAACCAAGGATAGGGGCGTCTCTCTTGGAATTCCGTAGCTTGCCTGACTAGATCATGCATTGTTGCAACGTTTATAACGTTCACACCAACTCCATCCTCAGCTGAAAGATTAACAGATTGCTGCAGAACCCTCACGATTCGGAGGGGAGGTATGCCGCGCAGGTCTGAAAATCGAACCAATTTATATTATTATAGCATAGAATTCGGCAGGAGGTTTCAATATTTCTCTCTGGGCCTGTGTTCCTGGTGAGGCGGAATAGAATTCTCCCGGAGGAAGGGGAGTCACCGTGCTCAAGCCTTTTCGCACGTCCATGCGTGATCGGCCCTACCCTGGCGATTGGATCTAGGCCCCGGACACTGTTTGAGGGGCCGAGGGGTTATTCGAGGCGCCCTGCTGGCGCTGGTCGACCTCGGGATGAGGTCTATGGAGCTATCGCGCTGAAAAGCAAAACCAGTTTATTGGCACGACTTTTGCCCATGGCTCATGGCAAATAGTTGAGGAGAGTGCCATGTCGAAAACCAAAACAACACATTTTCTTTCAACCCTCTCAACGGCGGTCATACTGGCATTTGGCGTGGGATCCGGATTTGCCCATGCTGAAGGGAGCGCGACTACGCCTACACAATGGCTAAGTTATGCGCTCGATAGTCAGCATGAAGCCGTGTACCAATCCTCTCTCCCTGGTCTTTCGTGGACATTTGTAGTTCCAGGCGCGGCCCATTTGGATCACCGAGTTCTTCGCACGGGTACTCAGGTCCGCAACTACGTTGGCTTTCCTATCGGTGTAAGTGTCGCCAATGGGGTGGTGTATGCTCCCAATGACAACGGAATGCTCTACGCTCTAGACATAAATTCTGGGCGCCTGCTTTGGCAAAGGAACTTTTACAATGAGATAATGACGACCCCAATAGTTGCCAAAGTAGATGGCACAAACATGGTTTTCATTGGCGTCGGAGACTCTGTTTTCAGTTATAGCCATGCGAAGAATTTTGGTGTAGGAAATGCGGTAGTGGTGCGCGGAAATGGGGTTTCTGGAATCGCCGCTGTCGACGCAGCTTCTGGAAAGCTGATTTGGTTTCATCCCACAAAAGGGGAGGATATGCCAACGCCAGCTTTCATACATGGATCGTTAATATTTGGAAATGGCTCTGGGTATGTCGAAGCACTAAACCCCGCGAGTGGCAGTATACAGTGGAAGCGAGAGATAAGATCCTTTGTAAGTATGTCTTCAGCAACACCGGCTAGCGGCGGATCTATTGTCGTTATGGGAGGAACACATCCCAGTCAAATCTACGGAATCGACAGCTCCAATGGAAAGCTTCTCTGGGTTATGAGACCCAAGAATGTTTTCTCCAGCAGCGCCGGCGACGGTACGCTGGCAGCAGATGATCAGGTTGCGGTTGGCCAAATTGAAATTCGCAGATCTGATACGCCAAAAGGGGAATCGCTATCAGAAGAGTTTGCGCTCGATGCGCAAACGGGAAAACTTATTTGGACGAGAATGTTAGGGCAAGGCAAGGTTCCGCCGCGTAATAAAGATGCTGTTCCATTGATTTCTGGAACGTATGTCTACACCGGGAGCCCCGTCACCCACGAGGAGTATAAGATCAACATCAAGAATGGCGAGGTGTCGTGGGCCAGCAAAATGCCCGCGGGGATGAAAGGCGCACCTGATGACTATCACGGCATCATCATACAAGCACTTGGTAATGGAGACATTGTTTCCCTAAACGCATCCAACGGAAAAATTGTACACCTGTTCCACTACTCACATGGTGGTTTTGGACCTCAGGATGGCGTAATTATTGGGAAGACATACATTATAGGCAGCAACTCCGGATATCTCCTGGCCATTCCGGTTTCTCGTCTCCTTTGATAATCCTCCGCCTTATTTACCCACACTCGCAGCGTCTTGGGAGTACACCCGAACTTCAGAGCAATCAATTGCAACGCCGCCGCAAGCGAAGGGTGTTCCCCTCGATGCTCCTCCACCAATTTAACCGCGCGAGACCGAAACTCTTGCGGAAACTTCGGAGCTGATTGCGTCGTATCCATGGCTCCATTCTGTCACGTTACAGAGCCTCCACTAAACCCGGGGGATTCATTCCAGCCGTGAAGGTAGGTCCGTCGTACGGTTATGGAACGTTTCTGCCATCCCATTACCCGCTCCATAATATGGCCTGCCATCCTGGTCGTCGCTAGCAGCGCCGGCAGAGTCCTAGCCTCTAGTTGGCAACCGCGGAACTCGCCGTCGCCGCCCTTGAAAATCACTCTTTATGCCTCGACATGGAGAGCATTCAGGGAGGAGTCGGTCATGACCCGTATACGACCAGCCGCCGTGGCAGGTACTTTTTATTCCAATCAGACGGCCATCTTGCACAAGGATGTCCAAAAGTTTCTCCGCGAGGCTGGCCTGCACAGTGAGAGGGAAGCGTCCTCATGGCCGAAAGCACTGATTGTCCCTCATGCTGGCTATGTCTACTCCGGGATCATAGCGGCTAGCGCATATAAGCTGTTGGCGACGGGCCGGGGAAAGATCCGACGGGTCGTCATCCTCGGCCCAGCCCATCGCGTCCCCTTTCGAGGCATTGCGTTGCCCGGCGTGGATGCCTTCCAGACCCCCCTCGGCGCGCTCCCCGTGGATCGCACCGGGGTCGGCGCCATTAAGCACCTGCCCCAGGTCTTGGAATTGCCCATCCCCCATGCGCAGGAACACGCCCTGGAAGTGCAACTGCCTTTCCTGCAAGAGGTCTTGGGGCAGGTATTCATCCTCCCTTTGGTGGTGGGGAAAGCGAGCCCCAGAGAAGTGGCAGAGGTACTCGATGCCCTATGGGACGGGCCGGAAACTGTCATTTTGATCAGTTCGGATCTTTCTCATTACCACCCCTATGCCGAAGCGCGCAACATCGACAACGCAACGGTCCAGCAGATCCTGCGCCTGGACACCACGCCCATCCATCATGATCAGGCTTGTGGCGCCACACCCATCAATGGCCTCTTGCAGGCCGCCCAGCGTCATCACTTGTGGCCCCGCTTGCTTGATCTTCGCAATTCCGGCGATACCGCAGGAAGCCGGGACGCAGTGGTCGGCTACGCGGCCTTTGCCTTTTTCACGGAGCCCACAACGTCATGAAGCATATCCGGCAATCATCTCAGGAGCACCGTCCAGCTCAGCTTCCGGAGAACGCCGGCCCGGTTTTGCTCGGCTTGGCCCGGACGGCTATTAGCGAGGCTCTGGGCCAGGCGGGGGCGCCCGCCCCTGCCGCAAGCTGGCTGCGCGACCCGGCAGCAAGCTTCGTCACCCTCAACCAGCAGGGCGTCTTGCGCGGCTGCATCGGCAGCCTCATCGCCCATCGCTCCCTCGGCGAAGACATCCGTGCCAATGCCCTGGCAGCGGCCTTTCATGACCCTCGCTTTCCGCCGCTTTCCGCCGCTGAGTGGCATGGCGTGCAGGTGGAAGTGTCGGTCCTGTCTCCACTGGAACGACTGACTGCCGGCAGCGAAGTTGATCTGATCGCCCAGATCCAGCCCGGCAAGCACGGTCTCCTCCTCCGTTATGGGGCCTATCAGGGCACCTTCCTTCCCCAGGTATGGGAAGAGTTGCCGGAACCCAGACAATTTCTGAGGCAACTGAAGCGTAAGGCCGGGTTAGCGCCGGATTTCTGGTCACCTGATCTCGAAGTCTATCGCTACCATGTCCAAAAATGGCGTGAGCCACAGGCTTTCGCCGGAAAGGCAAGATGAATAACACCGAATATCCCAAGGGGCAGCAGTATCCCGCTCGCTACTGGCATCGTCTGGAGGACGGCCGCATCCAGTGCGACCTCTGTCCACGCGACTGCCGTCTCAATGATGGCCAGCGCGGTGCCTGCTTCGTCCGTCAGCGGGTGGGCGATGAGATGGTGCTCACCACCTATGGCCGATCCTCCGGCTTCTGCGTGGACCCCATCGAGAAAAAGCCTCTGAACCACTTTTATCCGGGGAGCAGCGTTTTGTCCTTTGGTACCGCGGGCTGCAATCTCGCCTGTAAGTTCTGCCAGAACTGGGACATCTCCAAGTCCCGGGAGATGGACCGCCTGCAGGACCAGGCCAGTCCAACGGCCATTGCGCAGACGGCCCAATCCTTGGGCTGCAAAAGCGTCGCCTTCACCTACAATGACCCCATCATCTTTACCGAGTATGCCTTGGATACGGCCGATGCCTGCCACGCCCAAGGGATTCAAACGGTGGCGGTGACCGCAGGCTATGTGCATGCCGATGCTCGGCGGGATTTCTTTGCCAAAATGGATGCCGCCAATGTCGATCTCAAAGCCTTTACCGAAGAATTCTATTACCGTCTGACGGGTGCCCATCTCGCACCAGTGCTGGAAACCCTGGAATATATCGTCCGGGAGACTTCCACCTGGCTGGAGATCACCACCTTGCTCATTCCCGGCCACAATGATTCCGACGCCGAAATCCGCGCCGAATGTGCATGGATCATGGAGCATTTGGGCCCCGACGTGCCGCTGCATTTCTCCGCCTTTCACCCGGACTACCGGATGCCCAATGTGTCTCCCACCCCCGCTGCCACCCTGACTCGGGCGCGGCAGATCGCCCTGGAGACGGGGCTCCATTATGTCTACACCGGTAACGTCCATGATGTCGCGGGGGATACTACCTACTGTCCGGGCTGCGGCGCGGCATTGATCACACGGGACTGGTACGAGATCCTCAGCTACCATCTCACCCCCAATGGTCATTGCCCTCATTGTCAGTACCCCATCGCCGGACGCTTCGAGGGCCAAGTCGGCCGCTTCGGGCGCCGCCGTATTCCCTTGCGCATGAATAGCTGACCCGGGAGGAACAAATGCCCTTTGCCAACCGTGAGGCAGCAGCCCGAGAGCTGTCGCGACGCCTGGATTCCTATCGAGGAACCAATCCACTGGTCCTTGCGATCCCGCGAGGAGCAGTGCCCATGGGACGGATCATTGCCGACGCCTTGGAAGGCGATCTTGATGTGGTCCTGGTCCGCAAGATTGGGGCACCGGAAAATCCAGAATTCGCCGTGGGCGCCGTAGATGAGAACGGAACGATTCTGATCGAACCCTATGCCAAAAACATGGGGATCAGTCGCGCCTATCTCCAGAACGAGGCAGGACGGCAATTGGCACTGATACAGAAGCGTCGCGCCCAGTACGCGCTGGTGCACGATCGCTACCCCACGGCAGGTCGCATAGTGATCGTCGTCGACGACGGAGCCGCCACGGGGGCCACCCTTTCTGCCGCCTTGCGTTTATTGCGTAAACAGCAACCTGCGCGTCTCATTGCAGCCGTGGGCGTGGCGCCACAGGATGTCGTAGCACAATTGGCCACCTTGGCCGATGAAGTGCTTTGCCTGGAAACACCCAGCCATTTTGACGCAGTGGGAACGTACTACAAAGATTTTCGCGAAATAACTGACGATGAAGTAGTGGCGATTATGGAAGGTTCATCAAAGCCATTGGCCCAATCCTAGGAAAATTCATAGACGTCCGTTTGCCTGAAACTTGAATGCGATGCACAGCGCGGCAAAAACGGCAACAGACGCTTCCTCCAATGAAAATGTCGGCACAAGGTAACCGGTCTCCCCGCGGCGTTCTTTATGCGGGCTTGCGGACGTGATACAGCGGAGAACGCAGGGGGTTGGCGGCGAAGTGCTCTTTCCAGAGTCTTGGGGTGAGCTGCGCCACGTCCTTGGCGGGGTGGGTGGCCACCCGTTGCAGGACATCGACGAGGTAGTCGTACGGGTCCACCCCCTGAAGCCGGCAGGTACTGAGCAGGCTCTGGATGATCCCGAGATACTCGGCGCCCAACTCGGTCCAGCAAAAGAGCCAGTTCTTCCGGCCCAGGGGAATCGGTCGGATCTGTCGTTCGATGTGGTTGCTGTCTATGGGTACGTCGGGATCTTCCAGAAAGACTTGGAGCGGACCTTTGCGGCCATGGACATAGGCCAAGGCCTTGGTGAAGAGGTTGCTCGGTAGCAGGGCGATGTCCTGGAGCTGTTGCTCTACCCAGTGGAAGAAGGCTGTCACCAGCGGCAGGGTATGTCGTCTGCGGTATTCCCGCTTGGCCTGCCCGGTGAGTTGTTTCTCCTGGATTTCTTCCTCGATGCGATAGAACTCCCGGATCTGCCGGAGGGCTTCGGCCACCCGCTCGGGCTCATGGGCCTCGGCCTTGACGAATTCTCTGCGGCTATGCGCCCAGCACTGGGCATGGACTAGCCCTTCGTTCTCTTTCTGGAACCGGGCATAGGCGGCATAGCCATCGCTCAGGAGTACGGTGCCCGGCGGCAGCTTGCCGAGTAGCTCTTCGATGTGGACCGTGCCCCGGGTGGCGGCATAGGGAAAGCAGATCTCCTGGGCATCGCCAAAGACGGGCCAGAAATACCCTCGGTGCATCTTGCCCTTCCCTGACAATCCGGCCTTGATGGGGGTTTCATCCATGGTCAGCACCCGCGATTGGCGAATGCTCTCGAACTGCGCCGCATAAATCGGTGCAAGCAGGAAGATGGAGCGTTGCACCAAGTCCGTGAGCCAGGAGCGGCTCACCCGCAGCCCCTGCTGGGTCATGCGCTGATGTTGCCGATACAAGGGCAGATGGTAGAGGAATTTGTCGATCAGGATTCCCGCCAGGAGACTGACGTCAGCCCGACCACCCTCCAAGACCGCGGCAGGCGCCGGGGCCTGGGTGATCTTTCCGGAGTCGCGCAGTTTCACTACGGGCCGCTCGTATTTGAGAACTACATAGCTGGCGGGCTCTTGGGCCAAGCGATAGCTGATCTTGGTGTCGATGATCTCATAGGCCGAAGGGTCCAGCCCCTGGGTCTCGGGAGCCGGCAGCACGATGGTTTCGACCGGCAGGCGCGATTCGTCGAAGAAGGGCAGGCTCTCTGCCTTCTCCTCGGGGCGCTTGGCCACCGTGCGGGTATGGGCAGCGACGGTACGGGTAGGAACCGGCTGTTTTTCCTGCGCCTCGAAGATCTCGCCGAGACTGAGCTGCTCTATGGGAGGAGGCGGAAGACGGCGCTCGCTCTTGGGTCCGAAGAGCTGGCGGCGAAACCAATCCAGCTGGGCTTGAAGACCTTGGATCTGTGCCTGAAATTCTTCCCGCAGGGACTGGTTGAGGAGCACCTGCAATTGCCAAGCGGCGAGGGCTTCGGGGTAGTTGCGTGGGAGCGAGGAAGTCTCTGTTTCCATTGCAGAATCATAGCGCTAACTCCCAGTTTCCGCCAGTTTTTCGGGGACTTGGCGCTGATAGCGACGGCGTGTTTTGGCCACTTCGAGGCCCTCGAGCAGGAGTTTCAAACCGGTCCAATCCAACTCCCCCGCTGGAGGTCGCTGCCAGCTCCAGAATTGGCCGCGCTCCAGGCGCTTGGCCCAGAGGCAATACCCTGTGCGATCCCAGTAGATCACCTTCATCTGCGTGGCGCGGCGGTTCACGAAGACGAAACAGTGCCCAGACAAGGGATCCTGCCCCAGGAACTGCCGCACCAAAGCCGACAGCCCGTCAAAAGACTTGCGCATGTCTACCGGTACCCGGCAGACGAAGACCCGGATGCGCCCCTCGGGAAAAAACATCTCAGCCGCGGCGAATGGTAAGGGTGCAGCCGGCGCCCAAGTCCAGACGAATCTCCAAGGAAGAAATCCCTGTCTCCCGCTCGCTTGGCAATCCCAGCTTCAGGAACTCGGGCAAGGGGGCAACGCTGGAAGATGCCGCCGTCTTTTGGCTGGCCCCACCCCGCAGCCGCTGCCGCCAGTAGTAAAATTGCGAAAGAACCAGACCCTGCCCTTGGCAAAACTGCGGCGTTGACAGCCCGCTGGTCTCTTGTGCCGTCACCATCTCCTGCCAATACCGCGTCTTTTCTTCCGAGCTGCGCATGATCTTACTTCTCCAAGCGTCCCAAGGAGCCATCATGCTGGCAACACAATACCCTCAACGAAAGAACGCCGCGGAGCGATCGCTTACGGCACAAGGAAAGCAAGCGGGAGCGTTTCCTTCGGGAGATGGACTAGGTGGTGTCGTGGCAGGCGCTGGTGGATCTGATCGCGGCCTACTATCCGAAATCCCGGCCGCACGGCGAAAGCTCTGCATGGTCACCGCGGCCTAATACTCAAAACGTCAGGGCGTGCTTCCCCTGGGTGACAACGGTGGTCACAGTTTGGTCACGAGACGGTCACGGAATGGTCACGAAGGAAGGGAGAGCAGTCACACATCAATGCAACACATTGCTTTTTATTGGCGCGCGATACAGGATTCGAACCTGTGACCTTTGGCTTCGGAGGCCAACGCTCTATCCAGCTGAGCTAACCGCGCATGTTTGGTGATTCTATTTGCCCTGCGGGCGGAAGTCTAGGGCGAGCCAGTATTGCTCCGCCGAGCGGGCGCGGGAGGCGTCGGGTTTGCGCACCACGATTTTGCCAAAGCTCGCACGCAGTTCGCGACGGAGTTCTTCGGCGCCAGCGCCCATGAAGACCTTCATCAGGAGCGTGCCGCCAGGCACCAGCCACTCCCGCGCGAGATCCAGGGCGAGCTCGCAGAGTCCCATGGCCCGCGCCTGATCGCTGCTGGCAATGCCCGACATGTTTGGGGCCATATCGCTCATCACCAGGTCCACCCCGTCGGGAAAGGCGTCGCGACATTGGGCGATGACCGCCTCATCGTAGATATCCCCCTCGATGACCAGGGCATCGGCAACCGGGTCCATGGCCAAGCGATCGACCGCAACGATGCGCCCCTCGGGGCCGAGGATGGGGGCAGCCACCTGGGTCCAGCCACCGGGGGCGGCACCGAGATCGAGGACGCGCATGCCGCGGCGCAGGATGCGATCCTTTTCCTGAATTTCGAGCAGCTTGTAGCTAGCGCGGGAGCGATACCCTTCCTTTGCTGCACGCTGCACGTAGGGGTCCTGAAAATGCTCCTTGAGCCAACGTCCACTCGATTTACTGCGCGCCAATCCTTACTCCTTTTGACCCCATACGCGGCGAACCGTACACTTGCGATCTTTGCAACTGCCCCAGAGCATAGCATGCTGGATAGCAAAGCCCGACAAGAACTGCGCGCCCGCGCCCATCACTTGAAACCGATCATCCTCGTGGGGGCATCCGGGGTAACCGAGACCCTGCTCCGCGAGCTCGATCGCGCCCTCTTCGACCACGAACTGTTGAAGGTGCGTCTGCCCGCCCTCGACAAGGAAGATCGCGACGCCATGGTGGAGAGCTTGGTGGCGGGCTCCGGTGCGGAAGCGGTGGGCAGAGTCGGGCGCATCCTGATGCTCTATCGCCCCCGGCCCAGCAACGGTATTTTCATCCCTTACGTAGCGCAATCATGAGCGAGCACAGTTACCATCCGCAGAGTCTGGAAGCCGCCGTACAGGAGCGCTGGGAGCGCAGTGGTATCTTCCGCGCTCCCGATCGACCGAGCGGCGAAAAATTCTATGCCTTGGCCATGTTCCCCTACCCTTCCGGGCAGCTACACATGGGTCATGTGCGTAACTACAGCATCGTCGACGCCATTGCCCGCTACCAGCGCATGTGCGGCAAGACGGTCCTGCACCCCATGGGTTGGGACGCCTTTGGCCTGCCGGCAGAGAATGCGGCCCTGAAGAATGGCTCGGCACCGGCTGCCTGGACCTTCTCCAACATCGAGCACATGCGCGGGCAGCTCAAACGTCTCGGGCTCTCTTATGACTGGTCGCGGGAAATCGCTACCTGCACGCCGGACTACTACCGCTGGGAGCAGTGGCTCTTTCTGCGCCTGTGGGAAAAGGGGCTGGTGTACCAAAAGGAAAGTCAGGTCAATTGGGACCCGGTGGACCAGACGGTGCTGGCCAACGAGCAGGTGGTGGACGGACGCGGCTGGCGTTCCGGCGCCTTGGTAGAACGGCGGGAGATCCGCCAGTGGTTCTTGCGCATTAGTGCCTATGCCGATGAACTCCTGGCCGGACTCGATACCCTGCAAGGGCAGTGGCCGGATCAGGTACTGGCCATGCAGCGCAACTGGATTGGCCGCTCCGAAGGGGCGGAGATCCATTTTCCTCTGGCCAGCGGGGAAGGCGTCATCAAGGTCTTCAGTACCCGTCCCGATACCCTCTTTGGCGCCACCTATCTGGCCGTTGCCCCGGAACATCCGCTGGCACTGGAAGTTGCCGAGAAAGACCCACAAGTGGCCGCCTTCATCGAACGCTGCAAGCATGTGGCGGTCTCGGAAGCGAGCATCGAGACCCAGGAGAAGGAGGGTGTGCCTTTAGGCATCGAGGTGCGTCACCCCCTCACCGGTGCTCCTCTGCCAGTGTGGGCGGCCAATTTCGTCCTGCTTGGCTACGGCGAGGGGGCGGTGATGAGCGTGCCGGCGCATGACCAGCGCGACTTCGAGTTCGCCCGGCGCTATGGGTTGCCGGTACGGGTGGTAATCGCCAACGGCGGCGGTGTAGAAAGCGCGGAAAGCCTGGAAGCGGCCATGACTGCTCCTGGCATCGTGCAGAATTCTCCGGGTTTTGATGGCCTGGAGAGTGAGGCTGCCAAGGCCGCCATCACTGCCGCCCTGGAGGCGAAGGGACTCGGCAAAAAAACCATCACCTATCGTCTGCGCGACTGGGGCATTTCCCGCCAACGCTATTGGGGCACGCCCATCCCGATGATCCACTGCCCCCACTGCGGAGTGGTGCCGGTGCCGGAGCAGGATCTGCCCGTCGTCCTGCCCACCCACTATCAGCTGCACGACCCCCGTTCGCCCTTGCTCGACGATCCGGATTTCCTGCATGTCGATTGCCCCCAGTGCGGTGCGGCAGCGCGGCGGGAGACCGATACCATGGACACCTTCGTGGAGAGCTCCTGGTACTACGCCCGTTTCGCTTGCCCCGATGCCGATAAGATGCTCGACGAGCGCGCGGCGGCCTGGCTACCCGTGGACCAGTATGTCGGCGGTGTCGAACACGCCGTCCTGCACCTGCTCTATGCCCGATTCTTCAATCGCCTCTTACGCGATGTCGGCCTCTTGCCCCAGGATGCGCAGCACGATGAGCCTTTCCGCCGTCTGCTCACCCAGGGCATGGTGCTCAAAGACGGTAGCAAGATGAGCAAATCCAAGGGCAACACCGTCGATCCCCAGGCGATCCTCGACCGCTATGGTGCCGACACGGCGCGCTTGTTCATCCTCTTTGCCGCGCCACCGGAGCAGTCCCTGGAGTGGTCGGACAGCGCCGTCGAGGGTGCCTATCGCTTCCTCAGCCGCATCTGGCGCCTGGTCCAAGACTATGCCCTGCCCGTGACGCCTCTGCCTGCGACTTTGAGTGCCCCGGCAGCGGAATTGCGGCGTGCCGTACACCAGTGCATCGAGCGGGTGAGCCTGAACATGGCCGAGCGCCAGCATTTCAATGTCGCCATTGCTGCCTGTATGGAACTCAGCAATCAATTGGCCAAGACCGAGGCTGCGGCGGGGAGCGATCTGCACGCGGTTCTGGGCGAGGGTTTGCGTGCCCTGCTCTTACTCCTGAGCCCCTTCGCCCCGCACCTCACCGAAGTCCTCTGGGAGCGCATCGGCGATGGCCTCGCTTTGGCTACCCACCCCTGGCCGGTGGCCGATCCCGACGCCTTGCGCAGCGATACCATCAATCTGGTCATTCAAGTCAATGGCAAGTTGCGCGAACGCCTCGATTTTCCGGCGGCAAGCAGTCCCGCCGAGCTGGAGACGGCGGTGCTCGCCCGTCCGGAGATGGCGCGCCACCTGGAGGGCAAGAGCGTCCAGAAGGTGATCGTGGTGCCGGGGCGTCTGATCAATATCGTGGTGGCCTGATGCAGCGCCGGCGCTTTCTCGTCCTGATGGCTGGCACCGCGTTGCTCGGTGGCTGCGGCTTCCATCTCCCCGGCGGCAGTACCATCCCCACCAGCCTCCAAGGCTTGCGTGTCGAAGCCAGTGGTCCGGCTGGCGGTCAGCTCGCGCAGGCGGTCGAAAGGGCCTTGGAACGGGATGGCAATGTCGCCAGCGCACAGGGCCCCGTGTTGCGACTCGACAATGTCTACAACACGCAGCGAGCCATCAGCATCAGCCCCAGCAGTGGTGCCGCCTTGGAGTTTCTCAATACCCTGCGCGGCAACGTCTGGGTGCAGCGCGGCAAGAAGATCCTGCTGCCGGCCGAACCACTCTTGGTAGAGCAGAGTTTCACCTACAACAGCGGCAGTCCCCTGGCCACCAACGAGCAACAAATCGAAAGCCAGCGGCAACTCTTCGACGAGGCAGCAAGAGTCGTACTACGCCGCGTCTTGCTCGCGCCAGCCCTCCGCTGATGCGTATCAAGGCGCGCGACTGGCCGGTAGCGCTGGCACGCGGCAAGGCCCACGCTTACGCATTGTTTTCCGATGAACCTTTTCTGCTGGCCGAGGCGGAAACGCAGCTGCGCAGGCGTTGGCAGCAGGAAGGGTTTCTGCGCTTGCAGCGCTTGCCGCAGGACGATCCGTGGCCGATCTTGCGCGAAGAACGTGATGCCCTATCCCTCTTTGCCGAGCCGCGCGTCCTTCTGCTGCGACTCTCCGACCTGCGCCTTGGCAAAGACGCCCTGGCCGCGCTCGAATTTTGGCTGGCCCGTCCGCCACAAGACACCCGTCTGCTTCTCACCGGCGCCCGTCCGGACGCCGCCGCCCAAAAGCTGAAATGGTTTCGCACGCTGGAGCAGAGCGAAACGCTGGGCCTGGTAATTCTGTATCCGCCGGAGGCTAGCGACTGGCCACGCTGGATCGAAGAACGGCTGCGGCGAGCAAAGATCGACGCCAGCCGCGAAGCCAAAGCCCTGCTTAGCGAGCGCAGCCTGGGGAACCTGGCTGCCGCCGATCAGGCCATTCGCCGATGGGCAGAACTCTACCCGGAGCAGCGACTGGAGGCCGTCGACCTACCCGATCTGCTCGGCGACAGCAGCCAGTTTTCGATCTTCGATCTCAGTGACGCCGTCCTCCAGGGCAATCCGCATGCGGTGTTGCATAGTCTCGGGCGCCTGCGGGATGCAGAAGCGGAGCCAATACTGATACTGTGGACGCTGCACCGCGACCTCGTCCTTCTCCTGCAACTACAGGAGGGCAATAGCAGCGAGATCCTGCGCCGCGAACGGCTATTCCCGCCGCGTAGCGAGCGACTGCTCGCTGCTGCCCGCCGTCTGCCGCGGCAACGCCTGCGTCAAACGCTCTTTCAGTGCCAGGAAATCGACGCCCGCATCAAGGGGCAGGACGCGCGTCCCCTCTGGCCCGCCCTGACGGATCTCGCGCTGGGTTTTTGCCAGACCGACAAAGTCCCGGCACAATAAAGCGTCTGTTGACTCGCGAAATCATCGCCGCGCCCATCCCGTGGGCACCGCCATGATCTCGCCCCAGAAAAGGAGCGACAATGTCCGAAGACCTGCAAAGCTTGATGAAAAACACCGGGCAACGCGCCCGCCAGGCGCAACGGCGCGCACTGGCCCTAGAGCCCGGACGTAAGAATGATGCCTTGCGGCAGATGGCAGAATTTTTGCGCCGTGATGCCGATGATCTACAACGCGCCAACCGCAAGGATCTCCGCAACGCCGAGCAGGCCGGGCGCGATGCAGCATTCATCGATCGTCTGCGTCTCGATGAGCACCGGATTGAAGCCATGGCTCAGGGTTTGGAGGAGATTGCCGCCCTGCCCGATCCAGTGGGCGAAATCACCGATCTGAAGATGCGGCCCAGCGGCATTCAGGTGGGGCACATGCGCATGCCGTTAGGGGTCATCGCCATGATCTACGAATCCCGTCCCAACGTCACCGCCGATGCCGCCGGACTCTGCGTCAAGTCTGGGAATGCCGTCATCCTGCGCGGGGGTTCGGAGTCTCTGAACAGCAACATGGCTATTGCCGAGCGGCTGCGCGCGGCTCTCGGCAAGGCCGGGCTGCCGCTCGACCTCGTTCAATACGTGCACACGGCCGATCGGGAGGCGGTCGGCGCTCTGATTCGCATGGATGCCTTCGTCGACGTCGTGATTCCCCGTGGTGGTAAGGGACTGCTCGCCCGTATCCGCGACGAAGCCACGGTACCAGTCATCATGCACCTCGATGGCAACTGTCATGTCTACGTCGACAAGGACGCCGACAGCAAAAAGGCCCTGCAGGTGGTCATCAATGCCAAGACGCAACGCCTGGGTACCTGTAATACCGCGGAAAGCCTGCTCATTCACCGTGACCGAGTCGGCGATCTCCTCACCCCCATTGCCAGCGCCCTACAGGAGAAAGGTGTTGAAATCCGCGCCTGCCCGGAGTCGTTGCCCCTGATTCCCGGGGCCATTGCGGCTACGGATGAGGACTACCGCACTGAGTATCTGGCGGCAATCATCTCCCTCAAAATCGTCGACAATCTGGATGCCGCCATCGAGCATATCAACACCTATAGCTCGCAGCATACCGAGAGTATCATCACCGAGAATTACAGCAATGCGCGGCGTTTCTTGCGCGAGGTCGATTCCAGTTCGGTGATGGTGAACGCCTCGACCCGTTTTGCCGATGGCTTTGAATATGGCTTGGGGGCAGAAATCGGCATTTCCACCAACCGGCTGCATGTACGCGGCCCGGTGGGTCTGGAGGGACTGACCCTGCAAAAATGGATTGTCCTGGGGGACGGCCATATCCGCTCCTGAAGCCCCCAGCGCAGAATTTCTCGCGCTCCTGCGGCAGAGCTACACGGGAAACACTGTCGCCCGACGGCCTGACGACTGGCACCTAGAGCAGGAGGCGCGACACTGGGGCATTCCCCTCACCGCCTGCAATGGCTCCTGGCAACTAGAGCATCCCGAGGCAAGCTGGAACCGGGCAGCCTTGGCCGATGCCCTACGGCTGAAGGAAGAAGAAATCGGCATCTGGCCCCTCTGCGATTCCAGCAACACCCGCCTGCTGGAAGAGCGTCACCTCCGCCTTGGACTTGCGGAAGCACAGTGGTCCGGGCATGGTCAGCGCGGGCGCCACTGGCATTCCAGCTTCGGCAATCATCTCTATTGCAGCCTGGCTGTGGAAATTTCTGCGGCGCATGCGCAGATATTGCCTGTGGTTGCCGGCCTCGGAGTCTATCAGGTTCTGCGCGAGCAGATACCCGCACTGTGGCTCAAATGGCCCAATGATCTGTGGATTGGACAGCGCAAGGCCGCCGGACTGCTCCTCGAAGGGCGCCACGGTGGGGACGGTCAGCGTTGGGTGCTCGGGCTCGGCCTCAACGTCCTGGCCGACCCTGACTTGCTCGCCACGGCAATCAGTCTGCGCGAGGCTGGCTGCAGCATGGCCCGAGAAGCACTGCTACTGGCCATCATCCAGCAGTGGCGAGCCGATTTCGCGCAGTTAGAGCGCGGCGGCTTCGCGGCCTTTCGCCAGCGCTGGCGGGAGGCAGACCGTCTCTGTGGCAAGCAGGCAGAGTTTGCTGAGGCCGACGAGAGAAAACCCTGCCGTGTACTGGACATCCAGGACGATGGTCGTCTGTGCATTGATGATGGCATCCAGCTACGTGCCCTACATGCGGGCGAAGTCCGTCTATATCCATGATTCTCATCAGTATTGGAAACAGCCGTACCCTCCTCGCCCGTACCGATGATGGTGGCAGGACCTTCACCTCTGCGCGCTTTGACAGCAGGCACAGCCCGGCGCTCATTCTCGCCGAGCTTCCTCGGGCATGGGCACGCTGGTGGACAACGGAAGAAATTTTCCTGGCCGGCGTGGTGCCCACGGTGCAGGAGTCGTGGCGGAAAGAACTCCGGGATTGCCATCTGCCTGCCTGGGATCCGGAAATCTTTCACCAGCTCCTGCCCAACGCCTACCAGCCCCCGGAATCTCTCGGCTTCGACCGCCGCTGTTGCCTCATCGGCGCGTGGCGACAAGTCGCAGATGGCGTGGCACTGGTCATCGATGCCGGTACTGCCATCACCATGGATACCCTGGCGCACAATCGTTTTCTCGGTGGGCAGATCCTTCCAGGTCTGCAAAGCCAACTGCATTGCCTGCAGCAGAGCACCGCCCTGCTGCCGCCGACCAAACTGCAGGCAGACCCCAAGCCTTTAGCAAACGACACCATGAGCGGCATGCAGGCAGGGGTCTGGTATGGAACGCTGGCGGCCATTCGCCAGGCCATCACCGGCTTTCTTCAGCAATGGCCGAACGGCAGGATCTTTCTGACCGGCGGCGATGCCGCTCTCCTGCAGCCACAACTTTCGGCAGCGCAGCACGATCCCTTGCTTTTGTTGCAAGGATTTGTCCATCTCGTGCAAGAAAATCGTAATCACAGCAAGAAGATACGTTAACTATTTGTTTTTAATGGTAATTTATATTTTATTGATTTTTATTGACAATTTTGAGATAGTCTCTGCCCCGAAAACAGTTATCTTGAGAGAAGGTGCCAGCACGCACCCCAGCCATGCAAAGGGCCTTGAGGTAAAAGGAGACGAGCGGTTTGTTGGAAAAAATTGGTGCGGGCATTTCCGTAGCCCTTCTCGCGGCGGTGATCCCGAATGCGCTTTCCTTGGCTCAGCCAGGTTTGCCGGTTTCTTTGATGCATCAGGCCATGGACAAGCAAAGCGCAGAGCTGGCAGCCACGCAAGCGCAATTACAGGCACAGAACACTAGCAAAATTGCCGTCAACGGCACCATGATGCTCGGTCACAAGCTGATCTACTTGCATCGGGTATCGGCCTACAACGCCGTATCCTGGCAGACCAACAGTGACCCAGCCATGTCGGCCTGTGGCCCGACCCGCCCCAATCAGATAGCGCTTTCGCCGGACCTGTTCTTCCGCAGCAATGGCAGTAACCGCTGCGGCGAGCACGTCGAGATCCTGCTCAGTTCTGGGCAGATCGTCCACGGTATAGTCTGGGACGTGATGAATCCACGCTACCAGATGGCGGCCGATATTCTCATGAGTACGATCCAGCAGGCCGTCGATTTTGGCGTGCAGCGAGCAGAGCTGCGCATCCTGCCCAAGCAGCAACCCCGGACGGTCGATTCGTGATCCGCAACGGGCTGGCTTTAGCCCAGCCCTCCGGCCATCAGGTCCTCGATCTCGTCGATTTCCTTGGGAACCGCGGAACTCAGTATCTCAGGGCCGTCCTCATCCAAGAAGAGATCATCCTCGATGCGGATGCCGATACCCTGATAGGCCTCGGGAACCCCTTCCTGCCCGGGAGCAAAGTACAGCCCTGGCTCGACCGTCAGTACCATCCCCGCGGCGAGGGGGCGCCAGCTCTGCTCCGCACCCTGGCGGTACGCACCAACATCATGCACATCCATACCCAACCAATGGCCAGTGCGGTGCATGTAAAACGGTCGGTATAGCTGTTTTTCGAGGATTTCCTCGCGACTCTCCGGCAAAATTTTCAGTTCGCGCAGGCCATCCACCAATACTTCGACCGCAGCATCATGGTAATCGCTGACCGGGCGGCCAATCCGCACCGCCGCAATCGCTGCCTTCTGACTCGCCAGAACAAGGGCGTAGATGTCCCGTTGCGGACCAGAAAAACGCCCATTCACCGGCCAGGTTCGCGTAATATCGCCAGCGTAACCGGCAATTTCTGCACCCGCATCGACGAGAACCAGATCGCCGTCGCGCAATTCATCGCGATTTTCCACATAATGCAGAATGCAACCATTGGCGCCACCACCAACGATGCTGGAGTAGGCCAAACGCTGCGCTCCCTGGCGTTGAAACACATATTCGATCTCTGCCTGCAACTGATACTCTGTCATCCCCGGCCGCGTCTGTCGCATGCCATGCCGGTGCCCCGCCGCACTCACCCCCGCCGCTGCCCGCATCAGCTCCCGCTCGACGGCATCCTTGTGCAGGCGCATCTCATCAAGGAAATGGGCCGCATCGACCAGTTCCAGGGGGTAGCCGATCCCCTGCCGACTGCGCGAGCGCGCCTGATTCCGCCAACGCAACACGCGGGCGTCAAAGTCACTCTCCCGCCCCATGGGGTAGAGCAGCACATCACGATTCTCCAGTAGCTTGGGCAGGATTTCGTCCAATTCCTGAATGGGATGACACTGATCGACCTGACAAAGCTCTTTTGCGCCCTCGATGCCCGCGCGGCGACCATCCCAGGTTTCCCGCTCGGGGTCTCGGCTGCGGCAAAAGAGGATCTGCTCGCCATCCGCATGGCCCGGTATCAGCACCAGCAATGCCTCGGGCTCGGCAAAACCGGTCAGATAATAAAAATCCGAGTCGGGACGAAACGCATATGCCACGTCCCGATTACGCAACTGTTCCCGCGCGGTAGGTAGAACCAGAATCCCCCTCTCACCGATCTGTGCCAGCAAGCGCTGCCGGCGGGCGAGGGTGTCCGGGCGCGGAAGATGGAGATCAAACATAAGCACCTGCCTGGTTTTGCGGAAACCGAGAGTATGCCACAAAATGACCGGAGCGGGCTTCCCGATCCCGAGCGTGCTAAGATCGAAACCAGCATCCGCAACGGGGAGGCAGACGGTGCACTACCTGGGACACCTGCAGCGTAGCGATCCACTCTACGATTACCTGTATCACCAGATTTTCGTTGCCGAGCTAGGCATCGAGCCAACGAAGGGCTTTCGCGTATTCGCTATCAACGCCTCCAATGCGGTGTATCTGTACGAAGACCGGCGCTATCGGCGGCGTGTGCTCGGGAAATTTTTTCAGCGTCATCAAAGTCATGACAATGCCGCTGCAGCGCAGCATGAATTTCAGGTCTTGTCCCTGCTGCACGGCAACGGTCTCGGCCAGGGCCAGCATCGTGTGGTCCAGCCGCTTGGCGTCAACCCCGCTTTTGCCGATGTCCTCTTTGAGTGTTACGTGCTGGGTGAACCACTGCACCGTATCTGGGCGCGCACGCGTCCCGACCACGACGATCAGGAAATGTACCATAGCCTCTCCGACCTCGCGTATTTCCTCGCCCGGCTGCACAACCAAAACGTGCGCGGCGATGCCGTGCGTTTTCGCGAGGTGTTTCCCTATTTCGACAAGATCGTCGCCCGCCTCTGGCGCCGCAGTCGCGCCCGACAGTCCGACATCGATCGGCTCTACGCCCTGCGTCAACTCTGGGCGGACGATCCGGCCATGTACGCAGACCACTGCGTGCGCCTGCATGGCGATGCTACCCCGGCGAACTTCCTGGTGACCGGCCATCACCAGCTCACCGCCATCGATTTCGAGCGCTCGCACTTCGGCGATCGCACTTATGATCTAGGCATGATTGCAGGCGAACTCAAACACTGGGCGCTACGCCAGCATAACGATGGCGGCGTGGCGGAAAATTACATCGGCCATTTTCTCTGGGAATACAGTCGCCACTTTCCGGATCAGCCGGTGGCCTTCCGCGCCATTACCCAACGCCTACCGTTTTACATGGGTCTTACCTTGTTGCGCATTGCGCGTAACAGCTATCTCAGTGATCACGACGCCCACACCCTTGTCCACGAGGCCATTGCTTGCCTGGGGAGATAACTCATGAGTATTCGCGCCGTTCTCTTCGATCTGTATGGTACCCTCATTCATATCGAAACCGATGAAACCCAGGGAGAAATCTACTGGGCGCTGTCCCGCTATCTGAGCTACCACCGGATACGTACCAGCCCCGACAGTCTGCGTGAGCGCTACTTCGATCTCGCCAAACAACAGAAGCGCAACTCCGCCGAGACCTATCCCGAGATGGATGCACGCGCCGTGTGGCGGGAGATTTTGCGTTCGGGCTCCAAACGCTTCCGCCCGGAGTCCGTGGCCAGCGAAGGAGCGCATCGTGTGCAGCAAGTCGAAAAGCGTCGGGAGCGGCTGGCCAAAGAGCTGGTGCGTCTGCATCGAGCACTGTCACGGCGCATGATCGAGCGGTATCCCGGAGCAAAGGAGCTGTTACAAAGCATTGTTGGTGAATTTCAACTGGGCATCGTTTCCGATGCTCAGGTGGAATTTGCCAAGCCGGAAATGCGCATCACCAAAATCCGCAAATACTTCCCGGTACAAACCATTTCCTCTGCCTACGGCTACCGCAAACCCGATCCACGCCTGTTCACGGAAACCTGCCATGCGCTGCGGGTAGGTCCCCGTGAGGCCATCTATGTGGGCAACGATATGTATCGGGACGTCTTCGGTGCGCGCGAGGCGGGCCTGAAAACCATCATGGTCTGGTCCGATCAGGGACGCAAGGACTACCGCGACGTCCGCGCCGACTACGATGCGCGGGACCTCTATCAGGTTTTGGAAGGCATACGTTTCCTGGCAGAACGGCACTGATCCGTCGCGCCATTGCCGAGGCAGGGAAAGGCAGGTAATTTAGCATCCCATGAAACGAAAGATCCTGCTCACCAGCGCCCTGCCCTACGCCAACGGTCCTCTGCATCTGGGTCATCTGGTGGAGTACACGCAAACCGACATCTGGGCGCGCTACCAGCGCCTGCGCGGCCACGAGTGCCTCTACTTTTGCGCCGACGACGCCCATGGCACGCCAATCATGCTGCGGGCCCAAAGTGAAGGCATTACTCCGGAAGCGCTGATTGAGCGTATGCATGCTGAGCATCTGCGCGACTTTACCGATTTTGGCATCGGCTTCGATCTCTATCACAGCACCCACTCCCCGGAAAACTTTGCGATTTCCCAGGATCTCTATCGGGCCCTGCGCGCCAACGAGCATATCATCGTGCGGGAGATCGAGCAGGCTTATGATCCGGTTGCAGAGATGTTTCTGCCCGATCGTTTCATTCGCGGCACCTGCCCGCGCTGCAAGGCGCCAGACCAGTATGGCGACAATTGCGAAGTCTGCGGCGCCACCTACAGTCCCACGGATCTTCTGGACGCGCGCTCGGCGGTCTCCGGCGCCACCCCGGTGCGACGTAGTTCCGAGCATTACTTCTTCGAGCTGGGGGACTTCACGGAGTTTCTCCAGCAGTGGATCCACAGCGGCACGCTGCAGGAGGAAATGGCCAACAAACTCGACGAATGGTTCGTCGACGGCCTGAGCGACTGGGACATCAGCCGGGATGCCCCCTATTTCGGCATTCCCATCCCGGACGCACCGGGCAAGTTCTTTTACGTTTGGCTCGACGCTCTGCCCGGCTACATGGCCGCCACCCAGCACTGGTGTAACGTGCATGGCCGTAGCTTCGACGAATTCTGGGGTGGGGAATCCAGCGCCGAGCTCTATCATTTCATCGGCAAGGACATCATTTACTTTCACGCGCTGTTCTGGCCCGCCATGCTGCAGGGTTCCGGGCACCGCCTGCCGACCGGCGTCTTCGCCCACGGGCACCTGACCGTCAACGGCGCCAAGATGAGCAAGTCGCGCGGCACCTCCATCACCGCGCGCCAGTACCTCGACCGGCTCGATCCCGAGTTCCTGCGCTACTACTTCGCCTGCAAACTCAACAGCCATGTCGAAGACATCGATCTGAATCTCGAAGATTTCCTGCTCAAGGGGAATGGCGATCTGGTGGGCAAGGTGGTCAACCTCGCCTCGCGCGCCGCGGGCTTCATCCACAAGCACTTTGCCGGTCGTCTCGCGGACAGTCTCGGGGAAGATCAAACCGTTTACGCGCAACTGGCCGCCAGACAGCACGACATCGCCGCCAGTTACGAGGCGCGCGAATACGCCCGCGCCATGCGTGAGATCATGGCGGTGGCCGATCAACTCAATGCCTACGTCGATCAGCACGCTCCCTGGCTGCTCGTCAGGGACGGCGCCCAGCGCGACGTCTTGCAGCGCGTCTGCACTGTCATCCTCAACGGTTTCCGGCTATTGATCATCCTGCTCAGTCCGGTACTGCCGCGGCTGGCGCAGCGCTCCTGCGCCTTCCTCCGTTGCGAGCTGTCCTGGGACAGCGTCCAGCAGCCGCTATTGGGGCATGTCATCGAACCCTATTCCCATTTGTTGCAACGCATGGAAAAAGCCCACGTGGACTCTTTGATTCAAGAACCCAGCCAGCCGATCGCGCCAACGGCTACCGCCAACAGCAAAGCAGACCAGGCGCCTAAGAGCGAGACTATCGGCATCGAGGATTTCGGCAAAGTCGATCTGCGGATTGCACGCATAGTCGCAGCGGAGGCCGTCGAGGGAGCAGACAAGCTCCTGCATCTCACCCTGGATATCGGCGAAGGGCAGACCCGGTCGGTCTTTGCCGGCATCAAAAGCGCCTATGATCCCGCCGCACTGGTTGGTCGCCTGACCGTCATGGTCGCCAATCTAGCCCCGCGCAAGATGCGCTTTGGCCTGTCGCAGGGGATGGTGCTGGCGGCCAGCGGCGACGCCGGTGGCCCCTTTCTCCTCTCGCCCGACAGCGGCGCCCAACCTGGCATGCGGGTCAAGTAATATTGTACGTTCTTCGGGGCAGGCGTTTGTCGTTGAAGCGTTCCACGTGTCCGCAGGCAATAAAGTTTGATCATGATTGCAATCTAACACATTGTTTTTATGAGATCGACGCAGCTAGATCAAAAAATGGTTTGCTCATAGGGATCGCGCAATCGATCGCTGACGAGCGTTTCATTGTAATAAAATCTGCTCAGGAGTAGCCGTGAGCGGGACTCCAAAACTCTGGCCTGCGCAAACTGTGATTTGGTCCTGCTCCATCCGGGTCTTGCAGCAGGACGGAACTGGATTGGCATGATTGCCAATGTACCTACCTACCAGCTCACAACGCTTGAAAGGGGCATGAATGTTTATAGCGTGGCACCAGGGAGCGAAATTCCTCGGAATGGATCAGGCCCACCTCCCCAAGGGCCGTTCCAGACCAAAAGAGGTCGACCGTCTTTTGTAACTATTATCGATCTAAGGCTTTTCAGACGGACACCCTGTTTTTTCATTTTCTGTCCGTGATATCACGCTCCATTCGGCCTTTTTATCAGTGTTGCAATTACGAATCCAATGGAATATTACTGATTTTGGATGAGGAATTGCGGTTTGCGTATCCGGTGCGGACGCGCAACAGCGGCATACAGAACGGGTGCTGCCCACAAGGTCATGACCGTTGCCACGAGCAAACCACCCATTACCGAGATTGCGAGAGGTTGCAGCAGATCGGTACCGTGGCCGATACCAATGGCGAGGGGTAGAAAGCCAAGAACATCGGCCAGCATGGTCATGAGGATTGGGCGCAGCCGCTGGCGAGCAGCGAAGGCGACCGCAGCAAGGGGAGGATGATCGCCGCCCAGTTGTCGCGCTCGGGAAAAAATGAGGATCACATTGTTCACGGCAATGGCAAAAACCAGCAGCAATCCCAAAAACGCCGTGCTATCGAGATCGTTTCCGGTCATCCACAGCGTAAGCAGGGCACCCGGAGCAGCCAGGGCGATGGCAAAAATCGCCACGGTGGCAGCGCGTTGGCTGCCGAGCTGAAAACCCATCAATACCAAAAGAATGCCGAGCGCGGCAAACAGGATCAGGGTCATTTGCCGAAAGCTTTTTTGCTGCTCCTGGTAGTAGCCGGCAATGCTGCTCGAGATAGTGTCGGGTAACTGCATTTTTTCGATAATGGCGCTGGCCTGCGCGGCTGCCGCAGAGAGCCCCTCGCCGGCACGAGGACTGAGTTTGATGGCGGCGTACGGTACGAGATTTTGATGCGTGACATAGGGTACTACCCCCTCCAAGCCTAGCCGGGCAGTTTGCGAAAGTGGCGCCAGGGTGCCACTCGGCAGATGGACCAGGGTATTGGCAAGACTATCGGGAGCCTGATCACGATCGCTTTTTACCGACACCTGGATGGGCAAAATTTGCTCACCGTGCAGCAAGAACCCTGCCGGGCGGCTCCAGAAATGCACTTTCAGGGCATCGGCGATGGTGCTTGGCGTAAGACCTTCCATACTGGCCATACTGCGTGGAAAAATTCGCCATTCCGGGCCCGAGGATGGGGCTTTCAAGACCACCGACTGGAAATGCCCACTAGCCCGCAGGGCTCGGTACAAATGCAGCCCTTCTTGCTGCAATTGTCTCGAACTCGAGCCGAATAGCTCGATTTCCAGCGGTGCGTGAGAGCCAGACAGATTCCCCAGGCGGTTCATCATGATCTGCATGGTCTCGAGGGTAGTGAGATCCGGGACGGCGGCGCGAAAGGCTTGGCGTAATCGAGCCATGACCACTTCGGTGCTCTGCGCATGATCGGGCTTGAGCACTATGGTCAAAGCGCCTTTGTTGGGAGTTGCGTAGGCATTGCCAAGACCACGTCCGACCACCAGAGAAACCCGCTCCACGTTGGGGTTCTGCAACGCAATGTGCATCAGATCACGGCCGACCTTTGTCGTCTCCGCCACGCTGCTACCCACCGGAGTGCGGAAGGGAACCGCGAAAATCCCCTCATCCCAGTGCGGCAGAAATGCCGTCGGCACCTGACTGGCGCCAACGGCGCCGGCGGCAAGCAGGATGACGACCAGGGGAAGCACTAGGATCGGACGCCGCATGCCCCGCAGCAGGAGGCGGCTGTAATTCCGCCGCAGCCAGCGCTCTCCCCAGAGCCGGTGGGTATGCCGGGCGCGATTGGCAATCCACAGTGCAAAGATGGGCGTTACCGTCATAGCAATCAATTGTGAAGTGACCAGGGCAATCACGATGGCCAACGCCATGGAACGAAACAAAAGACCGACGGTGCCCGACAAAAAGACCAGAGGCAGAAAGAGGATGCAGGCAGTGAGGGTAGCCAGGGTCATCAGCGGCAGGATCTCTGTGATGCGCTGCAGCGCCATCGCGCGGCGTTGCTTGGCGTCGCCATGAACCCCATGGGTACCCCGTTCCACAATCACGATGGCATGATCAACCAGTGCTCCGATGGCCGCCGTAATGCCCCCCAAGGTCATGATATTGATGCTGAAACCAAGTCCCTGGAGGACCAGCAAGGTGCTCGCAACGGCCAGGGGAACCACGGCCAGAGTCGCCAAGGCTCCGTCCCAGCGTCCAAGGAACAGAAACACGATGCAAAAGGCAATGAGGGTTCCCAGGCCCAGGGCGGCCCAGACATCCCGCAGACTGGAATGGATCAGCTGACTGAGATCATAGATGGGGACCAGATGCATCCCTGGGGGTAGGTGTTGCGCCAGTTCTGTCAACCGCCCCTGGACCGCCGCCGCCACCGCCGACTGGTTGGCGCCCTGTTGAGCGCTGATATCCAGGATCAGGGCATGGCGGTACCCTGCCACTGCCGCATCGCGAATTCTTGGCGGCGGACCGACATGAATCGTTCCGAGATCTGCCAAGGGTACAACGGCGCGCAGTCCGTTGGACTGGATAGGACCAATCGGGATCGGTGTCTTGCCCAAATCCGCGACACTCTCGGGTCGGGGAGTGGTTGCCAGAATATACTGTTGATGGAAGGAGTGCAGTATCCCCGAAAAGTAGGGACCTTGCTGCGTCCGCAAGGCGTCGATGACCGCGTTGCTCGAGACGTGATAGGCAGCCAGACGTCGTTGCTTCAGGTCCACATGCACTTGGGGCCAGCCACGTCCGGTCGCATCGATATGGTAGACCCCCGGTAGAGAGAGGATGGCCGGGCGAATGCCGTAGGCAAAGGTCGGCATCATTGCGGAGCTGCTCTGGCTGTTGGACACCAAGGCATATTCCAGCAAGGGATAGATGTTTGGGGTCATGAGCCGCACGCTCATGCTTGCGCCCGGCGGCAGGGCGATCTGGGATAGTCGCGCCTGCAGCAGTAAATAAGCCTGTTCGGGCGCGACATTAGGGCTGAAATAGACGTGGAGCTTGCTCAGTCCAATGCCCGTTTGGGAGCGCACCGTAGTCACCCCCGGCTCGCCTTTGGCCGCGTCCTCCAACGGCCGAGTGACCTCCAACAACATGAACTTGACCGGCAGATTTTGGGTGTGCACCAAAATTGCCACTTTCGGGAAATCTACCGCAGGAAAAATGCCTTCCGGCATCCGCGTGAATGCGTAGTACCCCGAGCCCAGCAGCAACACAACCAAGAGCAGCAGGGTAAAGCGGCTGCGCCACAAAAAATCCAGATACTGGCGGATCATGGCTGTACGACGACCTGGGTATCGTCACGCAGGCGGGTGTTGTTGCGCAAAATGACTTTTTCGCCGATGTGGATGGGTCCGGCAATACGCGCCAAGCCCTTCTGACTACCGAGCACCGTCACCGCGACGGCCTGTGCCGTGTGTCCGTGCAAAACAAAAATCTTTTCCTGGGCACCGCGGCTGATGACGGCGTCCTCAGGCACCGCCAGGGAGTGCACAGCCTTTTCCGAAAAATGCAGCGTTACCCATTCGCCAGGGAGCAAAGGACAATCCGCCGGAAGGTTTACCATCACCTGCAGCAAGCCAGAACGGTTTGCCCGTTCGGCAATGTTGCGCAGCGTACCACTTCCTTTCCAGCCGTCCCCTTGGATGGCTACCGCAGCCGCGTTGTCCAAGTAACGGGCTTGCTCCGGGGGAAGAAGGGCCTCAGCCCAAGGCTGACCGCGCCCGCTGAGGGTAGCGATGGGAGTACCGGCGCTGACCACTCCCCCCGGGGCGATCAGGTATTGGATCGTACCCGAAAAAGGCGCGACCAGCCGTCCCGCGGACTGCTGCGCCTCCAGGGCGCGTAGATTGTCTTCCGCCTGCGAACTGCGCAAGCGACTGGACTCCTCCATCGCTCGGGAGATGATACCATCGCGCAGCAGCTGCTGATTGCGGAGCAGATTTGCTCGGGCATAAGCGACCTCTTGCCGACCAGCCAAGAGCTGTGCCGTCAAACCGGCGGGGCGGACGCGAGCGATGATGCTGCCCTTGCGGATGTGTCCCGCAGGCGGGAAGGGACCCACGACCCGACCCGTTACTGGTGCCGTCAACGAGAGTTCCCCAACGCTTCGGATCTCGCCGGGATAGGACAAACGCGTTTGCCAGGACACAGCCCGCACGCTGGTCAGGGTGACCGGGACACCCATCGCCCAGGCGGGAACTGCGCCAAACCAGAGTAGTGAGACAAGGAGTAGGCGGAAGGAGTTGTTCGCGGGGAGGATACGCCGTTTCATGTGGGAGGATTTCCTTCTCCAGGATACTGTCCGGTGTCCAATTCCAGTTGGTCCTGCGTCATGGCACTGCGAATTTGCGCACTGGCAAGCGCCAACCGCGCCTTGACCCAAGTGCTCTGCGCCTGGGCGAGATTGAGGGCATTCATCGCCCCCGCAAAGAACCCCTTGCGGGTCATGACGTAGATGCCGTGCGCCTGCGCCAGGGAGATCCGCGCATTTGCTTGGTCGCGACGCGCCACCTGTGCCAAGCCGTAATCTGTGGCGATGGCACTGTAGATTTGCAGGCGCAGGGCTTGCCTGGTCGCTTTCAGGGCCGCCAGTTGTTGCTGCGCTGCAGCGATTTGTTCCCGTCGTTGCCCAAAACCGAAGAGCTGCCAATGGAGACGAAGTGCCGCCTGCCATCCCAGGTCTCGGCTCTCGGGCACAGTCACCGTATCTACTCCGTAAGCAACGGAGCCCTGCAGCGATGGCAGCAAGCTACTGCGTTGCACTCCTACACGGGCCTTTCCGACCTCGATCTGCTGTGCAGCAAGGTGCAGTACCGGCTGATTCCGGTCGGCCTGTGCCTCCAGAGTCGCTCGCTTGGGAAGAGGACTTTGCAGAGAATGGGGGAGAGGCAAGTGCAACGGCGTCGATGGTGCCAAACCAACCTGCAAGTTCAGGAAGCGGGAAGCAGCATCTGCCTCTGCCTGGGCATCCTGCAGCCCGCTACGTGCCTGGGTTAGCAACGATTCCGTCTGCAGTACATCCAGCCGCGATGCCGCACCGGCCCGGTAGGCCTTTTGGGTGTCCGCAAGCAAGGTATCGGTGTCTGCAAAGGTACTCTGCCAGATTGCGAGACGTTTCTGGGCCAGAGCAAGTTGGTACCAAGCATTGAGCACTCGGGCGGCTACCCGCAGTCGGGCGTTTTGCTCGGTTGCCGTCGCAACGTCTACTTGTCCTCTCGCTAGCTTGCGCAGCGCCCAGAGTTGGGGAGCATACAGGGGCACGGAAACGGCGAATTGCCCAATCACTTCCCGAGGACCATTGGCAGACACAAAGAGGGGTTGCTGGTTACGGCTCTGCGACCAGATGCTGGCAGTGTTCAGAGACAGCTGCGGCAGTACTGCAGCGCGAGAGGCCTGCAGCAAGTCGGCATCCGCCTTGCGCAAATGTTCGGCAGCACGGACTTGCCCTTGACTGGCCAAGGCGTCCTGTATCGCTGCTTGCAAAGACAAGGTTTGCGCCGAGCCGGCGGGCGCCAGCAGGAGCCCGCATAGGGCGAGAAGAGCGGATTGACGGGTTTTGAGGCAGCGGAGGCGATCTCCCAAACGCAGCGGGGAGGTCCGTGCCATGGGTAATGATTTTGTCATTCTACAGCAGTGCCCAGAATTCCGACCAGGTCATGTTTAACAAGGGTTCGAGCAAGGTCTGCCCATAGAGTGCTCCCAACAACATGCTGATAGAGAATGGAAGAGCAAGCAGCAGGAGCAGGGTGGACTCCCGTCTGGGCACGCGGCGGCGGGATTTTTCTTCCGACAACGCTTGGGGCTGCAAGAGGCGTTCGATACGCAGTTGCAATAGCTTGCCGTCACTGATCAGCGCCGGCGAGATTCCCATGGGATACGCGGTCTGCGAGCCTTTTGCGCTGCCCGATTCCTGTAGGGTTTCCAGGATTGCCGCCGCGAGATCTTCCCCCGCTACCCCCGTGCGACAGGCCTCCGCATCTCTGGCGCATTCGAGCGCCGCGAGCCAAACCCGTAGCCTGTGCAGGGCTGCGGGCCAGGGCCACTGTAAATCGGTGACCAACTGCGCCAACCAGATCCGCAACGGATCATAATGTTGCGCATGGGCCTGCTCATGAGCCCAGGCCGCCTGTATCTGGGCATTGTCCAGCTTGCGTGCAAAAAAGGGCGAGAAGACGATTCGCGGACGCAAGAAACCGGCAGTACAAATCAGCAGCTCCGGGGAGTCGAGAAACAACGCCAAAATCGCCCGATACGTTGCCCGGGCGGCTACCAACAGGAAGGGGAGGCTGAGAAACACCAAGATGGTGTGATCGAGAGGCCAAGGAAGCGGATCGGGTTCGATGGCCGTCCAACCGCACAACCACGCAACGATGAACAGCGTGGGAAGGAACGGCGCCCATAACTGCAGCCAAGCACGGCGCTCCGCCTCTTCGCTGCCCAAGTCAGGAGGCAGGTGCGCAGGTAGAGCGGCGAAAAAATGCAGCGACAATCCACCGAAAAGCAGGATGAATATCATCAGCATCGGATCACTCCTGCCCCGTGGATTTCTTATGCTCAAGGATGGCCTTGCCAAGCTCCTCGAGGAGGGAGGGATCAATTTCTTCTGCCGCCTGCACCAAGGCTGCGACGGTATGCTGCGGGTTTGTGCCCAGGAAGCGAGACAAAAGATTCCGCGCCCGCGACCGCTCTACCGTTTCCCGCTTTACCGCCGCACGATACACAAAGGTGTTCGCCCCGCGCACTTCCCTCACGATCAAGCCTTTTTCGCGCAGCCGATCCACCACCTTGGCAGTAGTCGTGTATGCCCGTGGCACGCGAGTCGAAAGTTCGTCGTGCAACTCGCGCACAGTGGCAGCGCCAAGCTCCCAGAGGGTGGAGAGCACTTCATATTCGAGATCATCGGCAGGGAGACGGAATCGGTTCATGTAGTAACGCTACGACATTGATCGTAGAGAAGCAAGACCCGCCCCAAGGCTGCCTCATACCCCGATTTGTTCGCAGACTTACAGTGCGCCCTCTGCTTAGATCCCGCCAAGCCAGGAATTCTCATTCGCGTTATAAGTGGAGTTTTTAAGCCATCTGATCCAGCCACGAATTCGACTCAATCGGAACTTCTGTCGAGAGCGCAAGGGCCTGAGCCGTCAACAGTACCGCACTATACCTTCTCTTGACATATAGCTGATTATAATTTTCATCAATGGGTGTCAATAGATCAAACGCGGACGTTTGCTTCCGACTCTCGCTAGCCGATCATAGCCAACTTCAAGAAAGCTGCAAAGAGCGCAACTTAGCCTCCTCAGAAACCAATTTATTAATGACAACGCGGTACTCATGCGCATCATTTTCGATTAAAACAGTAGCACGTTTTGAAATCTTACGTAACGGCCCGTAAGCCTCTGATAACCTTTTCTTGTAGATCATTTCTCTAGCCCTCAGAAACTGAATTTTTCTAATGAGCATCGGGCGCTGAATCTCCCCTATCTTTTTGTCAATCCTTTTTTCGAATTCATCATGTTGTAACTTTTCGATGATGTTATCTCTCTCCAGAGAAAGTCGCTCATCCTCATGTCGAACTGCGCCCATAATATCAAAAGGAATATTGACGTAGAGTCCAGCGATAATTGCCCATTTCGTTCTACCTGCATCAGGATAGTATGAAGGCCGCACAAATCCCTTTATTTTTACATCAACAAACCGCAGCCAACCCAATGATCTTTGATCGTGATAATATTGGATTAACCCTGCGATTCCTGGATGCAAAAATAACTCAGAACGGACATCTAGAGACTTCCCTGCTCTAATTACCTTTGGCAAAAGCGGCTTGAATGGCTTGAGTTGAACGCCAACAGTTTTTTCAAGCTCATGGAGAATGAGCTTTTCTTTCATCTCGTACAAATACTCAGACAGCCGCAATCGATTGCACGAAGTCCCCAATCTACGTGACAAAGCATCTACAATATTAATGCGAAGAATAGTATGTAATTGTTTTCTGAGTTTATAGAATCTCCAGTACTTTAAGTACAGATTTTCTATAGTCTTTCTTTTTCTTCTCATTGCAGCATCATAATCAGAAATCTTCTGATAGTAGGCAGGCCGCACTTGATCCATGATGTGCCGCATGTACTTATTCCCGCCGAATAGATAGTATTTGAATCCGAGTTTTGGCTTTGCCTCTATCGATCGTGGGATTCCATCACTGGTAAAGTGGGTATACTGTCCAGCTTTAACCCTACCCTGAAATATTACCGAGCTTTCTGCTTTGAGCATACGAATGGTTTGCTCAGCAGCAAGCACTTTATTTCTCGCCACTTGAATCTCGGGTGCTCTGCGTTCCATTCGTATAATATCACGTAAGGTCATCACTGGCGAAGCAAAGCAAAAATTGACGGTCAAGATGCACACGCCGCATGCTATCAAGCTATGTAGGAGTGGTCTGTTCCATCGGTTTTGCGACGAAGCTAGGGATTGATCTAACCCGCCGAGAACATCACCTAAGTATATCATTCCATTTCTCTACACTATTGATTATGAATTAATTAGCAATATCCATGCCGGCAAATATTCAGCGAGTTAGATATCGATTCAATCTAAGTCGACAATGATCTGTCGCCCTGGGGCGACAACACCATAGACTAAGTTTCATTAGTGGAGATGAGTGGACACAATTTTTGTGGCAAGTGCAAGGCCCGTCTTTGAGAATAGCCTGCACGTACATTATCAGCGAATTTTTCGATGGTTCCCTTGTATGCCAAGAGACGATCTAACGTTCTTCCGATGATTGCGATAGGCCCACTATTGCCGCTTTGCTTATCGCCATACATGCCAAGCAGGCACACAGCTGTGCAGCGCGCAAAGAGTGTAGACAAATAGCTACAGACAATCGCACCTCCCCAACAGGGGAGGCACGACAGGTTCACACGAAGAAACTAACTGCTCAGTTGTAATAGCCGGGGGTGGCGGCGGTGGAGAACCAGGCGGCGGTGGGGGCGGTGCTCCCGGTCCTGTTGGTGGCGGTGGCGGCGGGGGGCCATAGACACCACCAGGGCCGGGAGGCGGTGGAGACACTTCCGCATAGCATCCCATCAGCCCTAGACTCAGGCTGGCAACAATCGCCCAGCCCACGATCCGCAGCGGTAGACGGCTTGCTGAATTCTCGTTCATTGCTGTTCTCCTCATTGTCCATACACGGAACGATCATACTGACGTTCGGCTGTGTACATGCGTCGGTCATATTTGCGTCTTGCTTTCCAGTAGCGGCGATCCTCCTTTCGTTGTCGTTTCTCCCAATGGCGCTTCCACTTGGCTTCCTTGCGATAGGCGCGCCACGGGTCCTGTGGGGCATAATCATAAGCATACTGACCTTTACCGGCAGGCATTGTCCAGTTGGTCGCGGCTGTGCCATACCAAGTCCCAACGAATGCCTCGGCATTTGCTGCTGAAGCACATGCGATGCAACCGACGAAAGCAAGGGCGATCGAGACCAGAATGGAACGACTTGTTTTGGAATACGTACCGGCACCCATCAATGTGTCTCCTCCGCTACATGAGCAAAGCTGTTTAGGCAAAATCGATACCAAGGACTCTTGCCGCGCAGAAATGCAGGATGTTGCTGACACTCGCCAGTCTGGCGGGGCCAATAGATGCTACGGGTCTGTAATTTTTGTCCTCTGTAGGCGACAGCATCGCCACTGCGAAGACCGAACGAGACCGCTAATTACCTGATACGTAGAGACATCGCATGCTGGCACGGGGTTTGCTGCAACCGATTGAGAGTCGCAAAACAGGAGAAGTGCCATGATAAAGAATGGGCTGATTCCCATCAGTATCGGCGCTGCTTTGCTATTTGCTGCAGCAAGCGCCAGTGCCTCGATCTACTCCGCCATGAATCAAGCCGACATATCCGGAAATGTGCAGGGAACGTCGAATCACTATGGGAATACTACGGGCGGTTTGGGCGTGCGGGGGAGTCTCTTTTCCCAGGGATTCTTCGGAACAGCCAAGTTTCGTCATCAGTTTGGCCCGGCCTTTGACGGCTACACCGGCGGCGACAGCAATACCTTTGGGTTGAAAGTAGGCTATTTGTTTCCAACAAGCCCCGTTTTGGCTGTGGGTCCATACCTTGGCTATGAATACAATCATTTCAGCGAAACAGATGACTACGCTGGCTATCACGCCTCCCAGGGGCTCGATAACCTCGGTGGCGGGTTATATGCGGCGGCTTCATTACCCCTTGCTAACGTGACGGGGTACCTGGGGTATCTGGGAGGTGTCTCAGAAACCAGCCACGTCAGTGGATTCCCGCCACTGCGGTACAACCGCGCCTCCAATCTCCTGCAGATGGGGGTGAATGTATACTATCCCCTATTAGCCAACCTGGATTTTTATGTTGGTCTTCACGACGATGACTTTACCGAGTCCGGCGCGCCCAATCTTCTACGGGGAGATGTCGGGATCGGGGCGGAATTCTGACCAAAAAACAGAGGAGGTGTATGATGCCTCGACATTTGAAGAAAGCAGTTTTTATAGCGCTAGCGGCTTCCGCGATGGGTTTTGCGGCATCCGCGCAGGCGGATCCGTTGAACTTCAGCCTGGATCTGGGTGGACCCGGCTATGCTGTGGGGTTTTCCAACTACCCTCAGTATAGTTTTTGGACGCCACCGCCTGGGTATGTGGAGTATTATCAGCAGCCGCTCTATGCGCAGTATCTGATGTGGTATTACTACCCGCAGTACTACTACCAGTACTATCCAGCACCGCCACCACCCCCGCCTCCGGGCGCGCCGCCACCGCCACCGCCGCCGCCAGGGGCACCACCACCACCGCCTCCAGGGGCCTATTTTGCCGGCTTGGGAGTGCCCCCACCGCCACCGGCTCCTCCAGGTGCGCCGCAACCACCACCGGGAGGGCCACCACCGGGAGGGCCACCACCGGGAGGGCCACCACCGGGGGGACCACCACCGGGGGGACCACCACCGGGGGACCACCACCGGGGGGACCACCACCGGGGGGACCACCACCGGGGGACCACCGCCGGGAGGACCACCGCCGGGAGGACCACCGCCGGGGGGACCACCGCCGGGAGGACCACCGCCGGGAGGACCACCCAGGTAGTTCGTTCTGTCCGCCCCCACGCCATGGCAAGCCGTGGGGGCATTTTCTTTGAGAGAAAATATGGAGATCAAATCACACCGCTCTCGTCGTCAACCACAACAGGCTTACTGCGACTTTATACCTGTTCCTAGCTCTTGGCTGTGCTGATGCCTCGGCGCATGTGATCACCTCGTCATGTTTGGCTTGTCACTGGCTAGCCAAAGAGTCCCTGCAGATTTCACTCACGGGTAACCGTCCAGCCAACCCACCTTTGCAGTCGCTGAGTTTTCCCTGACGCTATCCGGAGTTTTTTCTCTGGGGGTGGCGATGACGAAGCAAGAGAGGACTGCCTATTGGCGGTAACAGGTAGATCTGCACCGTGTCAGTGGTCTATCGGCCAAGGCGTACTGTGCTCGAAAAGAGCTGGCGGTGGCGACCTTGCACTATTGGCGCAAGCGTTTTGGGGTGTCTCGGCAAGCGATGGCAGCTGTTCCCGGAGAAGACTTCGTCCCGATCCATGTGGCACCAAGGACTCAGGCGGAACACCGCCAAGTCCTTGCCAAAAAAGAGCAGCATCTCTCTGCGCGTGACGAGGTCATTGCCCGTCTGGAGATGGCCATTGCCAAGCTGCAGCGTTGGCGCTTCGGGCGGCGTTCGGAAAAGCTCTCCCCCAACCGGATCAGCCTCTGGGAAGAGGCCCTGGAGACCGAAATCACTGCCGTGGAAACGGAACTGGACGCGGTACTCGCCGAGAGTGCCGCCCTCCAACCAGAAGCGAAGGCCTCACCCCGGCGTCACCCCGGGCGCATGAAACTTGCTGACACCTTGCCTCGAGTCGAGGTGCACCACCATCCAGAAAGCTGCACCTGCGCCCAGTGCGGTGCACCGTTGGAAGTCATCGGCGAAGAGGTCACGGAAAAGCTCGACTATGTATCCGGTCACTTCCAGGTGATTCGCCATATCCGCGCCTAGCTGGCTTACCGTCCCTGCGGTACCTTGGAGAGGCCCGGAGATCCGTCGGGTAGCAAAAAGTGCTACCCGACTTGCAGGATTGGCAGATCGCTTAGGCTGCGAGAACCTCTTGCGCCTGATTCATGGCTTCCAGAGCGGCGCGATGATCGCCGACCGCGCTGTGCGTTTTCCCCAGGAAAAGGAGCGCGGAGCCGAGAAGATTGCGCATTTCGAGAGGAAACGCCTGGCCCAGTCGATCTTCCAGAGAGCGCAGCATCGAGATGGCCAACTGCGCGCGATTCATGGCCTCCGGCGCGTCGCCCAGGTTCAGCGCTGTCTCCCCATCCTGCAGATGGAGCGCGGCTATCCGCTGTTGCATGGCCGGCTGCAGGGAGCTTCCCAGCTCGTCACTCAAGCGCTTGAATATCTCCTGCGCACGATCGAGGGCTTGGCGTGCCTGCGTCAAACGACCCAAATCAGCCAGTTGTTCAGCCGCCTGCAGATGACCACTGGCAAGTTGGCTCCAATGGCTGGCCGTGAATTGCTCACCCAACCTTTGCTGAATCGTCGACCAGATGGCAAGCCCCTGCTCGGTGAGGGTTTCGGCTTCCGCCTCACGACCCAGCTGGAAAAATACGTGGGCCTTCTGCAATACGGCACTCGCATCGGTGGTCTCGGGTGACCAGCGTACTGCCTCGGGCAGATTTTGGACTGCCGCACGACTGAGCTCTTGCGCGCGGTCGAGGGCGTGCAGGGAATCGTCATATTGGCCTTCCAATCCATAGACTCTACCCAAACAGAGAGCGAGCCGCGCGCGTAGATGCAAGACATCCGGGGTTTCCGACTGCTGGCCCAGACGTTCACGCAGATCGTCCAGAATTTCTTGGGCGCGCTGGTAGTCAGCCACCGCCTCTGCTGCGCTCCAGCCATTTTGGGCAGTCCCACGAATCATGTAGGCTTGGGCAAGCTCTCGGCCCAACTGGGGGCGCCGTGATTTGCCATCACGCCATATGGGATCCAGCAGAGCAATGGCCTGCGCAGCCGCACTGGGCGCGGAAGCATCGCCCATGGCGTGGAGGGAGGTGGCTCTACCCAACTGGCAGCGCGCGCGAAGGTCCAGAAGACGCGGCAAATTGCCGTCGCTGGACGGGAGTTGATCCAACATCTGCAGGGCTTCCTGGAATTGCTCGAGAGCCTGGGCATGACGATCCATTTCGGCGAGAACCTCCGCTTGACTACAACGCAATTCCGCCAGGTCCAGACGGGTACTCCAGCGCTGCTGATCGGTGCGCAGTGCAGCAATTTTCGGACTCCGAGGCTCGGATTCAGATTTGGCAGGCAAAGTTTCTTCAGTCATTGGGGTCTCCGGGGATGAGATCGTATCGATCGGGGCACGCCAGCTAGGCGTTTCTAGGGTCAGTGCAAAGGGTGTAGAGGCAAGAGGAGCCAGATCCGGTTCTGAGGGCTCATCCTCGCGAGATTGGGTCTCCTGGGTGGGAACGGGATCAAAAGCAGGAACGGCTTCGGTACTCACATCCGACGATTCCATGTCGTTGTCGCAATCCGTTTCCACCGCTTCGGGTTCCTTTTCCACCGACGGCTCTGCGTCACACGGATCCGGAAGGTTGCCTTCCACCCCTGCGCTTGGAACATGCTCCTCTGCAGACTCTTCTTTGACCGGTGTGGTCGTCGGAAAGTTAGGTTGATAGGGCAGGGCCAGGCTCAGGATAGCGGTAAGCGGTTGCGCTTTGGATGCCGGTGCAGCGGCAGTGTCCTCCACAACATCCGATTTCTCCTCGGGATCCGACATACTTGATTCCTCTCCGGTCGAAGGTGGGCTGCTGTCCGGTTCAGGAGTTGACGTGCCAGTACCGGAAAAAAATTCCGGATCCCCAGACAGCGTCTGCAGCATATTCTGTAATTGCTGACGTTGGGGACGCGTCAGCAGAAAACGAGTAGCAACGAAGAAATCAAAATGCTGATTAAGCTGAATTTCCTTTCGCAGCACCAACGCAGTACTGACAAACAGTGGATACATGGAAATCCGTAGTTCCAAGAGCACCATTTCGCCGACTGTCAGGTCGTTATCGCCGAGCAGAAACCCAGCGCCACCGGCACTCAGATCGTGGAGTCGCCCGCGTAGAGGCTTTCCCGAGCGACGTAATACGACAACATCGCTATCGACCCGAAGGCGATTAAGAAAGCGTTTTTTTCGCCAATTGACGAGCTTTGGCTGCTCGAAGAGAAATCCTCTGGATTCCTGCTGAATTCCCGAAAATTCCGTAAAAAAGCTAGAAAGGAACCCTTTGCTATCGATGCATATCAGGCTATGATCAAATATTTTCTGGAGAACATTTTCCCGCGCCAGGAAGAGGAGTTTCTCCGATTGACATCCTGCAAAAAGAAAAAGACTGCCATTATCGCCTTCATCGGCAGAGAAAATGATACTGCTGCTGCCTTTTTCAGCACAGAGATCGCCGGGGTCCCGGAAGCTACCTGCCGGGAAATCGTTGATGAGAAGCTGATGGTAAATCCCCAGCTCAAGTCCCGATCGCGCTGGAAGGATGCTACGAAGGTCGAGGAAATCACGATGGCTCATGGTCAATTGAGGGCTTCCAGCATTCCCGCCACGGCCTTACCTTCTATCAGATTGGCGACCCATTGACTGATTACTGTAGCATGCTGCCTGATGCGATGCTAGCGGTATCCTTGCCGCTGGCTTGAGGCAGTGGCCCCTTCTATCTCGCGCGGCTAGCTGCGCAAATGGCGGCGACTTTCGAAAACACCCGCAAAAAAGCTCCCCAGCCGAACGACCGGGGAGCTGCTTGGAAGCCTTAGCCGCGCGTTACTTCTTCGGTGCCTTGGCGAAACGCAGATAGGGAAGCTTGATGTCGATTTCGCCAAATTTTTCCTTGGCCTGCGCATCGTTCAACGACAGGGCGACGATGACGTCTTGGCCTGGCACCCAGTTGGCAGGAGTAGCCAGCGGAACGCCGTCGGTGGCCTGAATGGCGTCGAGGGCACGGAGGATCTCCGCAAAGTTCCGGCCCACCGACATGGGATAGGACATAGTCAGGCGCACCTTCTTGTCCGGACCGATGATGAACACCGTGCGCACCGTGGCGGTGTTCTTGGCGTCACGATTCTCGGGCAGATATGCCTCGGCGGGAAGCATGTCGTAGAGCTTGGAGACGTGTAGGGACGTATCATCAATGATCGGGAAATCCGCCGGAGCGCCGGCCATTGCCTCAATGTCACGCTTCCACTTCTTGTGTTCCTCGACGGTGTCCACCGACACCCCCATCACCTTGGTGTTGCGTTTGGCAAATTCGGGTGCCAGTTGGGCGACGGCACCGAATTCGGTGGTGCAGACCGGCGTAAAGTCACGCGGGTGGGAGAACAGGATGGCATAGCTATCGCCGATCCACTTGTGAAGATTCAACTCACCGGCAGTGGAGTCGGCTGTAAAATCCGGAGCTACGTCATTGATACGAATGGACATAATATACTCTCCTCAAGTTGTATCCAGGGAAAACCGTCGCGTGCCTTTCGAGCACAGACGAACGATAGCATACCAAATCCAAATTTGTAAATAGTCTAAATTTCTTAGGCGGAGTCACCGAGTGGAGCAACCAGTCCGCCGTCGGTTCCGGCAAGCCAACAGGCGCAGGATCATCTGCTCTCGCCATAGAGCAGCAAACGAAGCTACCATTGCGCCCGCCTGCACAGAAAATCTCCCGTCACCTGCTCCTCACCCGTTGCTGTCCCGCTGCGCTCCAGCCAGCAGACGACGTTCTTCGTAGGCCTCTCGCGCCAGGCGCACGTCCTCCAAAAACCACGGGAGTTCCTTGAGCAACAGCGCCTGCGGCCCGTCGACCAAAGCCGTAGCCGGATCTGGGTGAAAATCGACCAGCACCATATTGGCGCCGGCAATCACCCCCTGCGCGGTGACATGGAAGACCTCGGGTATGCCATCGGGGCCGGCATCGCGACTACCTACCGAGTGCGAGGGATCGATACAGACAGGCATCCGCGTGAGACGTTTGACTACTGGGACTTGCGCAAAATCGACGAAATTCCGATGCGGATCTCCCAGGTTGCTTTTCATGCCGCGCAGGCCAAAGACCACCTGGCTATTCCCCTCCGAGGCCAAGTATTCTGCTGCATTCAGGGACTCCTCCAAAGTAATTCCGAAGCCCCGTTTGAGCAGAACCGGAAATTCCTGCTGCCTGCCCACCGCCTTCAGCAGCTCGAAATTCTGCGTGTTGCGGGTGCCAATCTGCAGCATGACACCGGTCGGGCTGCCGGTTTGCCGCAGCGCCTCGCGAATCTCGTCCATATGCTGCTCGTGCAGGATCTCCATGGCAATCACTTTGATCCCGTATTTTCCCGCGAGCTCGAAAACGTAGGGCAAACACTCCTTACCGTGCCCCTGAAAGGCGTAGGGACTGGTGCGCGGCTTGTAGGCACCCATTCGCGTGCAGACTTGGCCGTTTTCCTGCAGGGCACAGAGCATCTGCTCGACGTGCTCGCGAGTATCGACGGCACAGAGGCCGGCAAATACGTTCAGGCTATCCTGGCTGAATTCCACCCCATTGTAGGTGAAGCCGCAGGCTCGGGCATCGTCCTGATGCCGCCCCAACACCCGATATTCGCGCGACACGCGAATGGCCTTGGTCACCCCCGGCAAGGACTCCATCTGTTCCAGATCCAAAGCCTTGGTGTTGCCAATCAGATAGACCTCACTCAACAACTGTTCGGCACCCTGTACCCGATGCACCCGGTATTCGATGCCGTCCAGGCCATCCAGATAGCGGAGCAGCGCCTGATATTCTGGCGCGCTCTCCTGCAGATCCTCTCGAAGAATCAAAATCATCGTCTATCCTTTTTCTCGCCCACGCTAGTTTCTATCCGGCGCCAACATGCGCTCCGGTCGCAAAATTTCATCCAATTGTGCCGCATCGATCCAGCCGCTCGCCAGCGCCGCAGCGCGCAGCGTGCTCCCCTCCTGGTGTGCACGCTGGGCGATTTTGGCGGCACGCTCGTAGCCCAGACTGGGTACGAGGGCCGTGACCAGCATCAAGGAGCTGTCGAGATGGGCCTGCAAATTGTCCCTGCGCGCCTGCAGATTCTGCACGCAATGCAGGGCAAAGGAGCGCATGGCATCGGCCAACAGCGTAATGCTCTGTAACACATTGTAGCCTATGACGGGTTTATAGACATTGAGTTCAAAATTTCCTTGCGACGCAGCGAAGGCGACGGTCGCATCGTTGCCGAAGATCTGGGCACAGACCATGCTCAACGCCTCTGCCTGGGTGGGATTGACCTTGCCCGGCATGATCGAGGAACCCGGTTCGTTCTCGGGCAGCGCCAATTCTCCCAGTCCGGCGCGTGGCCCCGACCCCATCCAGCGGATATCGTTGGCGATCTTGAGCAGCGACATCGCCAGGCTGCGTAACTGGCCACTGAGCTGGCACAGCGCTTCTTGGCCGGCCAGGGCCGCAAAGGCGTTCTCCGCCGGATGCAGCGGCATGGAAAGCCGCTCTTCCAACAGCATGCACACCTGCCGCGCAAAATCCGGATGGGTGTTGAGCCCAGTGCCCACCGCCGTGCCGCCCAGAGCCAGGGCATACAGTCTGGGCAGCACCGCGCGGATTCCCGTCTCTCCCTGACGAAGCTGATCGACATAGCCCGAGAACTCTTGCCCCAATCGCATCGGCACCGCATCCATCAGATGGGTACGGCCGATTTTCAGGATATCGGCGAAGTCCTGGCTGCGCTGCTGTAAAAGATCGCGCAGGTCTTGCAGGGCGGGAAGGAGTTGCCCGTGGATTGCCGCTGCAACGCTGATATGCAAAGCGCTGGGGAAGACATCATTGGAAGATTGCCCGAGATTCACATGGTCGTTGGGATGTACCGGACTCTTGCTGCCGCGGGCCCCACCCAGGCGCTCATTGGCAAGATTGGCAATCACCTCGTTGACGTTCATGTTGCTCTGGGTGCCACTGCCCGTTTGCCAGATCCGCAGGGGAAACTGGGCATCCCACTGACCAGCAGCGACCTCGTCGGCAGCCAGGGCAATGGGATCGACAAGATCGACCGCAAGCACGCCGAGCTTGCCGTTCACCCGCGCCGCCGCCGCTTTGATCTGCGCCAGGGCATGGACGATGGGCAGTGGCATGCGCTCTTCACCAATCGCAAAAAAACGCAGGGAACGTTGGGTCTGCGCCCCCCACAGGGCATCGTCCGCAACTTCTACCTCGCCCAGACTGTCGCGCTCCCAACGCATCAGCGATTCTCCCCCAAGTGCTCCGCCTCATTCACCATAGCTTCCAGATAGTCCAGAGCACTATCCCAGATCCGTGGATCATCCAGGCTCACGCCCGCGGCGGCCACCACCTCTGTTGGCGTGCGGCTACCGCCCAGAGCTAGCATGGCGCGATATCTGGGCACAAAAGAATCACCTTCAGAGCGATAGCGCTGGATCAGCGCCAGGGTCAACAGTTCGCCGAAGGCGTAGGCATAGACATAGCCTGGCGAACCGATAAAGTGGGGAATGTAACTCCACCACCAGCGATATCCTTCGGTAAACTGAATGGAGCCGGCAAACTGCTCTTCCTGCGTCTGCATCCAGAATTCCGCCAGACGCTCCTTGCTGAGTTCTCCCTCGCTGCGCCGGGCCTCATGCATGAGCGCCTCGAAACGGTGCATGGCCATCTGCCGGAACACCGTCGCAAAGGTATCCTCGATCTTGCCACAAAGCAGGGCCAGTCGTTTGCCCGCATCGGGCTCATTGCGCATCAGGCGTTCAAAGGTGAGCATTTCGCTGAAAACCGACGCCGTCTCGGCAGTGGTCAGGGGCGTGTCGGCATTGAGAAATCCCTGTTCGCGCGCCAGATACTGGTGTATGCCATGCCCCAGTTCGTGTGCCACGGTCATGACATCGCGCACCGTCCCGGTGTAATTGACCAGGAGATAAGGATGCACATCGGGGGTGACGGGGTGGGCGAAGGCACCACCGCGCTTGCCGGGAGCCAGGGCGGCGTCGATCCATCCCTCGTCGAAGAAACGCTGGCCGATGGCGGCGAGCTCCGGAGAGAAGTCCTGAAAAGCACCGAGCACGATGGACTGGCATTCGGCCCAGGAATAGGGCCGTGAAGAGCCAGGCAAGGGGGCATAGCGATCGTAGTCGTAGAGGGGACTGATACCCAGCAACCGCGCCTTCAAGCGGTAGTAGCGGCCTACCAGGGGATAACGGGCAACGACCGCGCGTTCCAGGGCCTCGACCATGGTGTCATCGATCTCATTGGCGAGATTACGGTCCGCCAGCCAGTGCGGATAGCGCCGTAGGCGGTCGTCGAGGGCCTTGTCGGCAAGGACGGCGTTGAAGCAGAAGGTCAGCGTATGCAGACGTGCGCGCAGACCATGACTCAATGCCTCCGCCGCATCCTGGCGCAAACTGCGATCCGCGTGGGAGAGCTTGCTGAGCACTTCCTGCTCGCTCAGCTCCTTACCACGCAGGGAAAAGCGCATTTCGGTGAGGGTTTCGTCAAAGAGCCGCTCCCACAGGCTGCGGCCGGTTACCGCCTTTTCCGCCAGTATCTGCTCTTCTGCCTCATTGCGCAGATGGGCGGCATAGTTGCGCCAGTTGCGCAGGAGATGCGTCCAATGCGCCAGCTCCGGGGCCCGCAGCAGCGCTTCTGCCCGCTCCGCGGCCAGTCCATTCCAGGCGATATCAAAAAAGACCAACTGGTTACCGATCTGCGTCGCCTGCTCCTGATACTGTTGGAGGGCAGCACCGTACAGTGGATCGTCGGCATGGGTGACATAGCTGAGGTAGCGATACGCGCCAACCCGCGCCAGACGACTGCGCAGCGCCTCCAGGTCCTGCATGGCCTGCGCCAATTCAGCGGCGGCCAAGCTCGCAAAATCGACTCGATAGCGACGCGCGAATGCACTCGCCGCGGCGGCGGCCCAATCCATATCTTGCTGGAGCTGTGGGTCCTCTCGTCCAGAATAGAGATCCTCCAGCTGCCAATGGATCGATTCCGCTCCCGTCTTCGCTTCCGCCATCTACCTTCTCCTCACGATTTGCCGCGCTCCTCAGCTGCCTGCATGCAAGGCAACAAGGCGCCCAGGTCTGGCTCCCGGCCGGCGCGCTGCGCCTGCCAGAGCAACTCTCCCAGGCAGTCCACTACCTGATGCTCGGCGACTGCCTCTCCATGGCGCGCCCGAAGACGCGCATAAGCGTCCACGATACCCGGCGGTTGACCGGTCGCCAAGAGCTCCAACATTGCCACGTGCAAGGACATATGCGCAAAAGGATTACTCTGTCCAAGCTCAGGCGGAAAATCTGCTTCCAGGGCCAGTTCCGGATTTTCCAGCAGTTTGTGGTACTCGGGGTGCGCGCGAATGACCTCCACCACGCGCTGCGCCATGGCGTCCAGGGGCTGACCGGCACGAAAGCGCTGCCAGTAGTCAATGAACAGCTGACGATAGGTTTCTCTCCTAGTTCCATAAAGCATATTCATTACCCAACAGCATCAGATTCTTCCATCATACGTCCCCGTAAAGCTGGGGCAAGAAGTCTGCGAATTCCGGATTATCGGTCTGATAACTGGAAAAATCGTAGTTCTTTGTGTTAAATAAGCTCGGCTCGGCCAATTGGGGCTTGGATCAACATCATTCAGCGGGAGATGAATACGTCATGGCCAACGGAAATGCAGCAGCGGAAGCAGTGGTAGCTCTTACCCCCAAACAGTGGGAAGGACTCGGCAAGGTCGGCGACGCCGCCCTCCAGTTGCAGAATCTCCTGCAGATGTTCCGCGACGTCCTCAATGAACTCCCGAACGCCATCGACACCGACAAACTCCTTGCGAAATACCAGCCGCAACTCGACGCCCTGCGTGAGGCCGCAGAATCCCTGCAGGGGATGCTCACCGTCGACGGCGGTGTCGACCGCTTGAAGCAGCTCCTGAGCGAAGTCAAGGACGCGCAACTCGACAAGACCATCGGCGAATTACTCACCATCCTCAACAACCTGCAGAAATCCGGCTTTTTCGCCTCCCTGGCGACCTTGAGCGGCGAGCTGAAATGCCCTCTCATCGGCGACAGCCCCGAGGACATGGTCAACAAGCTGCGCGGCGCCATGGAGAACCTGCAATACTACTGGACCAGCGCCAAACAGGGCATCGGTGTCATTGGCGACATGGCTGGTGAACTGGATCTGCCGGATCGTCTCGACGAGCTGCAGGAAATGGCGGACCAGTGGCTGCAGATGGCCAAACGCGCACAGAAACTGCTGCAAGGAGATGCCCCCAGCCTGCAAGCTCGCCTCTCGGGCCTTCTTGACATGGCGGAGATTCTCGGCGGCCAGATGAGCGTGGCCTTTGGCACTCTCAAGGACACGGCCCCAGAGCTGCTGAACAACACGGATCTGGGCAGTACCATTGGCACCGTTGGCGTGGCCGGCAAGCGCTGGTTGCATGTCGCCATGCGGGTCAAGAAGCTCGCCGCCGGGGAGAATGGCGACCTCGTCAGTCGCGTCGAAAACCTCCTCGACCAGGTCGAAAAGTTGGCGGGTTACGCCAGTGGCGCTGGCTTCTACCTGCAGGCTGGCAAGGATGGTCTGGCGGCAGTGCAGGGAATCATCACCGAGCTCGACCTGCCGGAGAAGCTCGATGCTTTGGCGGAAGAGGCAGAAAAGTGGGTAAAGATCGCCCAACGCGCCAAGCGTATCGCCCTCGGCGATGCCAGGGCCAGTGACTTGGCCGACCAAGTCAATGGTCTCCTCGACCATGCGGAAACCATTGCCGAGACGATGCGTAATTTGGCTTGTAACCTTGAGCGGCAGGGCATTCACCTCGGCGACATCCTCTCGCCCCGCGGCGATCTCAGTATTGCCGTCTGCACGGCAACGGATTTTATCGGTGAAATGTGGCGCGATGGTACCATCAAGGCGATTGGCGCCGATATCAGCCAGGGCGCCCTTGCCTGGATGGAAATTGCACAGTTGGGTGCCGCCGCGCTGAAAGGAGACGCACCCGACATCACCACTCGCGTCAAAGGTCTGGTCAAGGAGCTGCATGAGGCGAACCTGATGGCCATGCTGCCAGAGGCCATCGCTCTGGTGGGCAAATTGCAGAAGGCTGGGCTCCTACATAAAGTCAATCTCGTCTTGGACAAGGCGTTGCCCCTCATCCCCTCGGATGCCGTTTTTGCCAGCGGCGTCGATAAAGCAGTCAAGGCCCTCGCTCAGACCCAGGTCGAGATGAAGGACGAAGCGAATAAGGGTGGCGGCATCTTTGGTCTGATGAAGATCTTCTTTGCCAAGGACACCCAGTTCGTGCTGAAGTTCGCTGTTCGTTTTGCCAGCATCTTCCTCAAGGCCTGGAAACAGGCATGACGTAAGCGCAGCCGCACGCCAAAGGGATGTGGCTGTATTCAACGAACATAAAAAGGGCCGGAAGCTCTCGCTTCCGGCCCTTTCCGCTGTCGCGCTGAATTACTCCGCGGCGGCAGGGGCCGCAGCTGCCGGCGCTTCCGCCTTCTTCGGCTCAGCCTTCTTCACCGTGTGATGCTTCTTGACATAGTGATGCTTCGTCGCGTGGTGCTCCATCTTCTTCACCGGAGCCTTCTCAGCAACCGCCGGCTTTTCGGCGGGAGCAGCAGCAGGCGCTTCTTCCGCAGCGAAACTGGCGCTGGCGGTCAGGAAAGACAGGGCAGCCGTGAGAGCAACAATCTTCTTCATAAACACTCCTTCCATAAGAATAGAATTCCGCTTGCGCGGGCTGATCCATTTCAGCGATATCTTCTAAGCATATCTCATGCCATATAAATTAACTTCTTATATTCAAAGTGTTGCGATTTTTCTCGCGATCTCGGCAGACAAAATCTGTCGGGAAGCAGCGAACAAGAAGCAGCATGAGGCCAACGCCTCATGCCAACTTTGCTGTGGTCAGATGGAATCGCCCAGTCTATCTCTTTGATCGATTGAGGTCTCGACCGGGGCACAGACCGTGGCGGATTCAAGCAGCATGCGCCGTAGCCTGTCGCTTGTACACGACAAACTCAACCATTCTGCGCATACGCCATTTACTCGCGGTGAGTCACGGTACTCTGGCCGAATGTCGGTGCAAAAAAAGCCAGGATCAACGATCCCGGCCAAGAGAAAACAGCAAGTGCCCCCTAGGTGCTCAATCACCCTAGGGATAGGTACTTAGCGATTGGAGCCACCACGCCCCATACCTGCACCCCCCATCATACCGCCGCCAACACCACCCATCATGCCGGAACCACCCTGCATGGCTCTGCCCTGGTGCATGCCAGTGGATGGCGCATTCTCCGGCATAGTCATCCCCTGCTCCTGGGCACGCTTGCGCATGGCCTCATGGTTCTCTGCACGTATCTGCTGACGCTCCTGCTCCGTCTTGGCGGACTGCATCTTGTTGCGATGCTCCGCGCGCTCCTGCTGCGTCATGAGCTGACTTCCATACGTGGTAGTCCCGGTGGACGGGGAGACCGCGGAGGTCTCTTCCGCCGCAAAACTGGCACTGGCCATCAGAACACCAAGGACCGCCGTAATGGCAACGATCTTTTTCATAACTCACTCCTTCCATAAGAATAGAATTCCGCTTGTGCGGGCTGATCCATTTCAGCAGCCAGCCATATGCACAGTATGTGCCAGGTCCATTATTCATCGAAAAATCAATGGGGATCTGGCGCAGCGGGGCAGTGCTCAGCGAGACACTGTCGGAAAATGGCAAGATGAGATCAGGAACAGGACCGGGGAAGCGTACACAACCACTGCCATATAAAACTTTTTCATATTTTTTTAGATGATTATTCAATTGACTGGCGACTGGTCGACTGAGGAGGAGGGCAAAAGCTGTCCCCCTCTCCCTGTCGCGGAGAAACGACAGCCCGTACCTACTGCTGCGGCACGAATCCTTCTGGTGTCTGCGCCCCTTCGCCAAAGAAAAAGGCCTCCATCTGCTTTTCCAGAAAGGAGCGAGACTTGGGATCGATCGGCGACAGACGATATTCGTTGATCAACATCGTCTGATGTTTGAGCCAGTCTTGCCATGCCTCCTTAGAGACCTCTTGGTAGATCCGTGCGCCGAGGGGACCAGGATAGGGTGGACGATCCAGACCCTCGGCTTCCTTGCCCAATTTCACACAATGTACGATTCTCGCCATATCCACACCTCCGAAAAATTTGTCAATCCGTAGCCCTAGTTAGAACAGCCCGCAGGGTAGCGAGAGCCATAGGGGATGTCCAGAATGTTGCGCTCAGGAGAACAAGCGGCGCAGGGGGCTGGGCAAGGCAAGCTGCGCGAGTTGCTCCGGGGCGAATAGGGACAGCGCCCGCCTCGCCTCGCCTATGGCACCGACCGATACGCCAGCCTCCACGACCTGATACTCCAGATGAAAATGGGTGAAAGTATGACGTTTCCACGGATGCCACTCTCCTAGCCGCAGACGCAGGGCATATTCTTCCTGCGCCCAATTGTGCAGGGTTTCTGCCAGTTCCGGCGGCTCGTCTGGACCTGCAAACCCATACCAGGGCAGCGCCCACAGCCCTCCCCAGATCCCCCGGTTGGGTCGCTTCTCCAGCAGAACCCGGCCATCTTCCGCGCGTAACAGCAAAAAACAGGCAAAACGCACTGGTTTATCCGGGTGCAGCAGAGGCGTGGGAGTGGCGGGACCCGCACAGGGACCATGCAAGGGGCACTCGCCACACCGCGCTTTGCGCGCCAGACAAAGCAACGCACCGAGATCCTGTATCGCCTGGTTGTACTCATGGGCCGCGGCCGGTGTCTCCTGCTCTGCCAATTGCCACAGCAGGCGCTCCTTCTGGAGACTGCGCGCGTTACCCGTAAGACCGTGATAGCGAAAGAGCACCCGTCGCGCATTGGCGTCGAGGATGGCTTGCCTCTGTCCATAGGCGCTGGCAAGCACGGCGGCAGCAGTACTCCGGCCAACACCAGGAAGCTCGACCGCCTGGGCAAGGTCCGCAGGGAATTGCCCATGATATGAAGCGACCACCATCTGCGCTGCTGCGTGCGCGTTACGTGCCCGGGCGTAGTAGCCCAGCCCGCTCCAGAGCGAGAGCACCTCATCGAGGGAGGCATCGGCCAGAGCTTGCCAACTGGGAAAGCGCGCCAGAAAGCGGTGAAAATAGGGCTTCACCGTCTCCACCCGGGTCTGCTGCAACATGACCTCGGCAAGATACAAAGGGTAGGGATCACGACTCTGCCGCCAAGGCAGATCATGCCGACCAAACTGCCAATACCAAGGCAGGAGACGACTGGCGATGTTTGGCCGGGTCATTTTGATTTTGCCCGCAGACGAATCTGCAGATTGCGGGCCTGCCAGCGGCCCCAGCGCAGCTCGCCGATCCGAACCTGCCCATGGATGGGAGGCCAGGACTTCGGCAAGGTCGGGAGAACTTTCTGGGATGGCGCCCTGGCGGGCGCAGGAGGGAGCCACGGATCGAGATCCAGCCGCGGAATCACCGCGGTAACCTGCCACGGGGCCTCTGCATTGTCGCGTAGCAGCGAGCCCTGGAACTGGGTCTTGCCCAGGATGCCGCGCAGCGGATCCAACTGGATTGGGCCATCCTGCGTCCATGCGAGATTCCCTGACAAAGCCGCTGGCCGCAACGCCTCTCCCTCGCGGATCTTGGGCACGGACAGTCCCAGCAAGCGCAACCAGTCCGGCAGATTTTCCGATTGCAACTCGAACTGACCGCTGATGCCGAAGGCGCGCTGCCAGTGCAGAAGCAGATTGCCCTGTCCCAAAAGTTGCGGATGCGCCGTGATGCGCCAGCTTCGAATCGCCAGGCTATGCGCGTCCGCCGCATAACGCAGCCCCTGCCAGCGCAGCTCCCCATCGATCGGTTTCCCGACCAGACGCAGCATGCCGCGCGCAATTGCGAGGGTGCCGGTCGCGGGCGCAGTGACTCCTTCCGCCTGTAGACTCAGCACCTCCTTCTGCGCTTGCACCAGCAAGGAGATGGCGCCAGCTCGCCGGGGCTGCGGAGACCGATATCGCGCCTGCATGGTCATCGTTCGTCCGGCGTAGGAGAGCTGGCCAGCCATCATGGCGCCCTGTCCCGCACGATAATCGGCCTGTAGTCCTGAGACCTGCAGCATTTGTTTTCCCAACGGCCAGCGCACCGAACTATCCCGGACGATGAGCCGTTGCGGTAGAACCAAGCCCTGGCCACTGCTGGGCCCCGTCGTTGGCCAGGGCCCGTGCAGATCCAGCCCGTCGACCCGCAATTCCAGGTCCAGCCACCGGCCAGCGCGCAGGGCGGTCCAGGCCCAGTCTACCCGCGTCTGCCGCAGCACGAGCAGGCGCCTGCCGACCTGCAGACCCCGGAGCGTAATGCCGACATGCTGGAAGTTCAGCGTGATCTGCGGGTTTTTCGCCAAGGTCACGGGCTGCCGCAGCTCCGCACTCAGCAAGCGCGCGAGGAGCCATGCTGGCAGTCCAGCAAGAATACATAGATAGAGGAGCAGAGCCACACCGAGCAGGCTGAGGGCCAGCCAAAGCAGGTACCTACGTTTCAATGTCGTCGACGGGGGCGAAAAGTTCGGAGGTGCCAGCCAGAGCGGCGAGGGCCATCACCTTTGCATCGTCCACGGAAGTCTCACGGATTGCCGCCTTCACCTCGGGAATGGCACCAGGAAACATGCTGAAATGGCGCAAACCCAAACCAATGAGCAGACCCGTCCACTGAGGGTTGGCGGCCATCTCACCACACATGGCGACGGGGATATTCGCTGCCTCGCCGGCGGCAATCGTGTGCTGGATCATCGACAGCACTCCCACATGCAGGGGGTCGAAAAGGGCGTTGACATCATCATCGCTCCGGTCTACCGCCAAGGCATACTGGGTGAGGTCGTTGGTGCCGATGGAAAAAAAATCGGCTACGCCAGCGAAAGCGTGAGCGGCCATCGCCACCGCTGGAACCTCGACCATGATGCCTATAGGCAGATGCTCGGCCACTTTTTGCCCCTCGGCACGCAGCTCGCTGCGCAGTTGTTCGATCAGGTGTCGCGCCTGATGGACTTCGTGCACCGTACTCACCATCGGCAACATCAGACGAATGGGCGCCAGGGCGGAGGCGCGCAGGATCGCCCGCAAATGACGGCGAAACCATTCTGGCCGCCGCAGACACAGGCGCAGGCCGCGCAATCCCAGGGCGGGGTTTAGACCACTGGGATGCAATTGCAAGTCACTATCGGCGAGGAGCTTGTCGGCACCCACATCCACCGAACGGATGGTGATTTCGGCCCCCGGCAGAGCCCGCAAGACTTGCGCAAAAGCCTCGTACTGCTCCTCCTCGCTGGGGCTGTCCGCCCGGTTCATGAAGAGAAATTCGCTACGAAACAGACCGATTCCCTCGGCATTGCTGCGCTGCACCCACTCGACGTCCTCGGGCAGTTCGATGTTGGCGAAGAGACGAATGGCAGTACCATCGATGGTAAGCGCGGGCAGGTGCCGCTCTTCTTCCAGGAGTTGGCGCCGCCGCTCACGCCGCGCCTGCATCTCCCGGTACTCAGCGAGCAGCTCCGGACCGGGATTGACCAGCACCGTGCCCTGCTCGCCATCCACGACGAGTTGGTCGCCATTGCGCAGCAAACGCGTGGCGTGGTGGGTACCGACCACCGCCGGCAGACCCAGGCTGCGTGCCAGAATCGCCGAGTGCGAGGTTGCCGCGCCGAAGTCGGTCACCCAACCCAACACCGATCCGTTTTTGAGCAGAACGGTATCCGCGGGACTCAGCTCGGAAGCAACGATGATGCGCTCCGCCTCTGCCTGAAGGCTGGGCACCTGCGCGCCGAGCAAGTGCCGCAGCACGCGGTCGGTCACCTGCAGGATATCTTCCCGCTTGGCACGCAGATAGGGATCCTGCATGCGCTCAAAGACTTCGACCAGACGCTCGCGTTCGTGATGCAGGGCCCAGGCGGCATTGCGCCGCTGCTCCCGAATCAGGGCAATGGGACGATCCCGCAGCGCAGGATCATCGAGCATGAGCAAATGGGCGTCGATGAACAGGCGGGTATCCTGGGGCGCATCCTTGGGAATGGCCTCGCGCACGCGCAACAGCTCATCGCGAGCAAGGGCAAGGGCGGTGCGCAAACGCTGTTCTTCGGTCTCGAGTTCGTCCCGCGCAACGCTGTAATCCGGAATCTCCATGCTGGCAGGTTCCAAGACGACGGCCATACCAATGGCAATACCAGCCGCCGCGCCGATTCCTGCCAGTTCAAAGGTCACTCACCTTCTCCAAAATAGTCTGCCGCCAGGGCGCGCAGCGCGGCACTGCACTCTTCCTCCTGCTCGCCTTCGGTTTCCAGGGTAAGCACCGTGCCCTGCGAGGCGGCCAGGGTCATCAGCCCCATGATGCTTTTACCGTTCACCCGCTGCCCGTCGCGTTCGAGCCAGACCTGACAAGGAAAGCGCGCCGCGATACTGACGAATTTGGCCGAGGCCCGGGCATGCAGACCCAGACGATTGATGATGGGAAATTCCACGCGCATTGACCGCATTCCTTTTCTTAAAGGCAAGCTGAGAGGATAGCGCCAGCCGCGCGATGGGCCAAGTCGCCGGATCTCGCTGCTTGTGAAATAATCCAGCCTGCTTCCTGCAGAACGGGGGTCGGGATCTTGGACAGTACGGCAATGCTGATGGATTACTCCTCTTTTGGTCCGATGATGGTTGCAGTCATGATTTTTGCGTTCGCCCTCGCCATCGTCGTCTATTTCGTTCCAAGTATTGTCGCCTACGCGCGGCGCACCCAGAATTTTCTGGCCATCTTTCTGGTCAACTTGTTTCTCGGCTGGAGCCTGCTGGGTTGGGTGGGATCCTTGATCTGGGCTTTGCTCGACGAAAAGAAAGGCTTCGCATATGTGCAGGTTCCCATTGCCGCAGCCAGCGGCAATCCCCCGATCAGCCCGCAGCCGAGAGCCATCATGACGGCGCCGCCAACGCCAACCGGCGCTGCTGCCTTCTGTCCGCATTGTGGTCATGCCGTCGGGCCGGAAGATCTCTTCTGCGCCTACTGCGGTCACGCCCTACGTCAGCCGCCGGAAAAATAGAGCATTACATGTCAGTCTTCACGCGGATCCTGGTGCTAGGTAAATACCGCGACAGCGGGGCCCCCCCGGCTCTCATCCGGCTCACTTCGGCCCTGCAGGCCTGGGGCTGCGATCTGCGCATCGATGCTCGCTATCGGGACCAAATTCCCGGCCTGCTTCCTTTTTCCTCCCTGCACGAGGCGGAGCCAGGCGATCTAGTCATTGCCCTGGGTGGTGATGGCACCCTCCTTGGCAGCGCCCGCGAGCTGGCCGGTCGCAATGTTCCCGTCCTGGGTATCAATACCGGTCGCCTGGGTTTTCTTGCCGACATTCCCCTTGCCGACATCGACGCGACGCTACCGCCGATCCTCGCCGGTAACTATGTCGAAGATCGGCGCAGCGTCCTGCACGCCGAGCTCTGGCGCGAGGGGACTCCGATCTCTTCCGGGCTTGCCCTGAATGAGGTCTTTGTGCACAAAGGCTGCGGCGAAAGCATGATCGAGCTTGGCGTGCAATTGGGAAGCCGGCAGCTCTATACTGAACGCGCCGATGGCCTGATTCTCTCCACCCCCACAGGCTCCACTGCCTATGCCCTTTCAGCTGGCGGCCCCATTCTCACCCCCGAGCTGCGTGCCCTGCTGCTCGTGCCCATCTGCCCACACACTTTGAGCACCCGCCCCATCGTTCTGCCCGATCATTTGCCCCTGCGCTTCAAACTGACAGCAGCGCGCTTCCCGGCTGCCCTCAGCCTGGACAGCCATAGTTCTTTCCCCATGGTCGTCGGTGACGAAGTCCATGTGCGTCGCGCCGACTGCGATGCACTGTTCATTCATCCCCAGGAGCAGGATTTTTTTGCTATCCTGCGCAGCAAGCTCCACTGGGCCGAGCCCCCCGGCGAGGATTGATGCTACTTGATCTGCAGATCCGCGATTTTGCCCTGATTCGCCAACTCGACATCGAATTCGACTACGGTCTTACGGTACTGACCGGAGAAACCGGCGCGGGCAAATCGATTCTTATTGATGCCATCGCCCTGTTGCTAGGCGATAAGGGCAGTCCGCAGATGGTACGCCACGGTGCCGAGCAGGCAGAAATCATCGGCAGTTTTTCCGCCAGTCCGGCTACTGAGGCCTGGCTTGCGGAACAGGGGCTATCTGCCGAAGACAACATCCTCGTCCTGAGGCGTATCCTGCCCATTCAGGGGCGCAGCCGTCTCTTTCTCAATGGCCGCGCAATCAGCAGCCAACAGGCCCGTGATCTCGGAACGTTTCTGCTGGATGTCTTGGGGCAGCATGCCCATCTCCAGCTGCTCAAACCCGAGCGTCAATTGGCCCTGATTGATCGCTTTGCCAACAATGACGCGCTGCGCGCCGCCGTTGCCGCGTCCTGGCAGCAGTGGCGGGCGGCCCAACAGGAGTGGGAACGGCACGTCCAGAATCAGGCAAACGATGCTGCCCAACGCGAGTGGCGGCAGTTTGTGTACCAGGAGTTACAGCAGGCGCGGCTCCGCCCCGGCGAATGGGAAGAGTTGCAGGAGGAAGAGCAACGCCTCGCGGCCGTCGAGCAGATTCGTGCCGGCGTCGATCTCGCGCTGCATGCCTTGGACGAAGAGGGCGGCGCCCTGTTACGTCTGGCAGAAGCACAGCGCGGACTGAGCCAGGCTGCACACAAAGACCCACACCTGGCAGACTCGCTACAGCTGCTCGACGCGGCGACGATCCAGGCGAATGAGCTCGTCGAAGGGCTGCGAGGCTATCTGCATCACTTGGAGGCGGAACCCGAGCGTCTGGAAGAGGTTGCGCGCCGCCTGCAGGAGCTGCAGGACCTGCAGCGCAAGCATCGCTGCGACATGGTCGGGCTTCTGGCCCTGCAGGACGAGTTGGCGACAGAGTTTGCTGCCGACGACAGTGGCAAAGATCCTTTGGGACATGCTGCAGAAACCCTGGAGAAATGCCGCCGCAGCTATCTGCAGCAGGCAGAGGCCCTCAGCGCCACCCGGCATGAGGCAGCGCCCCGCCTTGCCATGGCCTTGCAAGAGCAGGTCCGCTCTCTTGGTATGCAGCATGCCGTGGTGGAACTTCGCCTGGAAGTCCGGACAGCGGAAAAGTCGTGGACGACCAGCGGCATCGATCAGGTGGAATTCTGGATATCCGTAAACCCCGGCCACCCGGCCCAGCCGCTCGCCCAGGTCGCCTCCGGAGGCGAGCTGGCCCGTATCAGTCTCGCACTGCAGGTGCTGCTCAAACTGGAAGGGGTGGAGACCCTGATCTTTGATGAAGTCGACGTGGGCATCGGTGGGGCAGTCGCCGAGCGCATCGGCAGGTTGCTGCGCCAATTGGGTGCAACCCACCAGGTGCTCTGCGTCACCCACCTGCCCCAGGTAGCGGCGCATGGACACCAGCATCTCTATGTGGAAAAGGCCGTTGTCGACGGACAGACCGAGAGCCGTTTGCGCCTGCTGCAAAGCGCCGAGCGGGGCGATGAAATCGCTCGCATGTTGGGCGGCAGCGAGATCGACGCCAGCCTACAGACCGCGGCGCAGAAGCTCCTGCAAGATGCCGCACGCGGATCAGGCAGCCCGCAAGGCACGCAGCGCCGCTAAATCAACCACCTTCTCGGCCGATGCTGGAAATGCCCACAGGCGACGCCGCAGCGCGCCTTCTTGCGCGACTATCTTGCGTCCCAGCTCATCTCCGCACCAGCGTCCACGCGCATCGCGTACTGCTCCTAAAAACAGCCAGTTCGCCAGCGCAAAAGCCCAATGGTCATTACCCATGGGCAAAATATTGAGCAGATGACCGGAGAACCGCCAGGGCGTCAGCGCCGTAGGGTCGTCCCCCGGACCCAGACTTTCTGCATCTGGTAACAGGTATTCGAGGCGCTCCCGTGCCGCGCTCAGGGCCGGGTGCCGGTGCGTTTGCAAAAGCCAGATGCGACGGGGATCAGGCAGGCATTCCAGAATCCTATCGAGATCCGCTTCCAGGGTCTCGTCCTGAAAATCGAGCAGCAATAGTTCTTTCTTGCTGCTGGAAACGGCGTAGCGATTGGCATAACCGACTTTCTCCAAACAGAAAAGACGCATGGCAGAGCTCCTGAGACGAATTAGAATATGCGTTTATTCTAATGCAATCCCTATGCCAACATCGCGGTCGGAGAAAATCAACGGATTGGAGATCTGCTGACCGGGTCTACCGTAGTGAAAAGGCTACAGTGGCAGAACGCTCGCGAATGGGTAGACTGTCGAACATGCAGAACTTTCGAGCCGCTGGCGTTAGCGATCTGTCCCATCCCCGTCTGCCCCCCACAGACGCAGGATCTGCCCCGCCGCGTGCGTCCTCCTTGCTACGACGTGTACTGGGCTTTGCCTTGGCCACCGTGATCGCCGTGGCTGCCATCAGCGCCCTCGCCTTGCGCGCCGTGCAGACTCTTCAGGATAGCAGCAACACCCTGCTCCGGGTTGCCATTCCGCTACAGCGTGACGCTTTGCGGATCAACACGCTGCAGCAACAGGCGGAATTCTACGAACGCTTGGCGGCAGTTTTGCCGCACCAGGGCTACCACGAGACCAGCGCCCGACTGGTCCAGCAGGAGCAAGACCAGCTGACAGAGCTGTTGCCAAAATTGGCGGCATACCCGCAAATCGCAGCGGATTTACGTGCCGTGCAAACGCAATTGCAGGCATTTGCTCAGGCTGATGCCAATCAGCTACATGCCGCGCAGGTACTGCTCGATGCCCGGCTGAAAAAACTCAGCAGCGACCTACAACAGCTTTTTCAGCAGGAGGCGGATCGGGCCGCCAAGGCGCGCCAGCATGCCACCTGGCTCATTCTGGCTCTGGTCCTTCTGAGTGCCTTGCTGGCCATTTTGGTGATCTGGCGCGTACAGGTCAGTCTTTCCCGTCCATTGAATGGCATTCTGGCCGCCTTGGAAGAGATGGCGGCGGGCAGGAGCGCGTTGGTTGCCGAGGCTGGCCCGCCCGAGTTGCGCGCCGTAGCAAAGAGCATTTCCCTGATGCAGGAGCGCCTGGCAGAAGAAGAAAAATTGCGCCATCTCTTTCTCAGCCAGATTTCTCACGAACTGAAAACCCCTCTGGCATCGGCCCGCTCGGGGGCAGAGCTGCTCCTGAGCGAGCGTTTTGGTGCCCTCGATGCACGGCAACGAGAAATTCTCGAGATCATCAACCGGCAGGTGCATGAACTCTTCCTCGCCATTCAGGAAATGCTCGATTTACATGCCCTGCGCGCCCGCAATCTCGATTACCAGCTGGAGCCTGTCGCGCCGGCCTCGCTGCTGCGAGAACTGGAACTGCGTTTTCGTAGCCTGCTCGAACAGAAGGGACAAAAACTGCAATGCAGCGTCCAGACCTCCAGAAAGGTACGTGCCGATCCGCAGCGTCTGCTGCAGATTCTGAGCAATCTGGTCACCAATGCCCATAAATATGCACCAGCGGAGAGTCGCATCGAGATTGCGGTTGCGGAAGGGTCGGAGGGGGTGAACTTTCGCGTGCGCGACTACGGTAAGGGAATTCCTGAACCACTGCTCGAAAAGGTGTTCGAAGAATTTTTCCAGGTACAGGAGAAAGGGGTTTTGAGCAAAGGGACGGGTCTCGGGCTGGCCATCACCCGGGAGCTGGTCGAGGCCCAGGGTGGCGAAATCTCCCTACACAACGCGAGCCCAGGACTCCTAGCGGAATTTTGGCTACCTTATGGAGATGTCCGTGCCTAAATCGTATCTCGTTCTGTTGTCTTTGGGTCTGCCCCTCCTGCTCGGCGCCTGTGCCCAGCGTCTGCCACCGTCGACCGTTGCCAGCCCCCTTCCGAGCAGCAGCGAAAGCAGTCTGCTCCGGGCCCTGGCACACTGTGGCGCCGCCGATTCCCTCGCCTGCGCCCAAATTCATCTGGCTTTGGCCCAGGGCTATCTGCGCCAGCAACCACTCAACCGCACGAACGTGGCAGCAGCCCATTCCGAGCTGCAAATGGCCGCACAAAATCCAGAACTGGCAAAGCAGACCGACGGTTGGCGGAGATTGACCGCCTCCTGGTTGCAGCTTGCCGCGCGCCCGGAAAGCCCGGGCAAATTCGCCGCCCAGAACAGCTCTGCACTGACCGCCCAAATTGCACGACTGACAGCGGAAAATGCCGAGCAAAAAGCCAAACTCGCGCAGCTCAATTCGTTGTTACAGGCAGAGGCCCAAAAGACTCTGGAGAAGAAAGCAAAATGAGGGATGAGCCAGAGTCAGCAACCATCTACGTAGTCGATGACGATCCCGATTTCCTGCGGGTTCTAGGGCTGTGGCTGGAAAGCGAGGGATATCAAGTTGTCACCTTCGAGCATCCGGCAGAGCTGCAAAGACAACTGGAGAAAAAATTGCCGGATCTCTTGATCAGTGACCTGCGCATGCCGGAAATCGACGGAATGGAACTCCTCGAGTGGGTGCAGGAACGCGAGCCAGAGCTGCCCGTCCTCCTTCTCACCGCGCATGGCAGCATCCCCAATGCCGTCGCTGCCATGCGCGGGAATGCCTTCGCCTATCTGGCCAAACCGTTTCGCTACGAAGAGTTGCAAGAACAGATGCAGGCGGCCCTGGAGCAGTGGCAAGGCAAACAGGAAAGCCGTCGTTTGCGTGCAGCCATCCGCCAGCAGGCCAACCAGTCGCTGCTGTACCGCAGCCGTGCCATGCAGGGGCTGATGGACGATGTGACCCGGGTCGCCGGCACGCAGGCAAGCGTCTTTTTGTCGGGCGAAAGCGGTGCCGGCAAAGAGCGGGTGGCACGTGCTATCCACAGCGCCAGCCCGCGTCGGGATGGCCCATTTCTGGCGATCAACTGCGGTGCCATTCCAGCCGATGTCGCCGAGAGCGAACTCTTTGGTCATGTGAAAGGATCCTTTACCGGAGCCAGCGCTGACCACCCCGGACTGATTCGCAGCGCGCATGGCGGCACCCTCTTCCTCGATGAGGTGGCCGACCTCCCGCTTTCCCTGCAGGTCAAGCTGTTGCGGGTATTGCAGGAGGGTCGGGTGCGGCCCGTCGGCGGACGTGAGGAGTTTCCGGTGGATATCCGCGTCATCAGTGCCACGCACCAGGATATTCACGCACTGCTGAGCGCCGGTCGCTTTCGTGAGGACCTCTATTATCGACTGCATGTGATTCCTTTGCGGGTCCCCAGTCTTGCGGAACGTCCCGAAGACATTCTGCTGTTGGCGCAGCATTTTCTCGACCGCGAAGCCTCTCGTCTGCACCGGGAAATACAGGGTTTTGCCTCCGAGGCGGTCGACAAGCTTCTGCAACGGGCCTGGCCGGGCAATGTGCGCGAATTGGAAAACGTCGTGACCCAAGCCGTCGCCTTGAGCAACGACAACTGGATTCCTGCCAGCGCCATACCCGACTCGGGACGCGGGACAAGCACCCCGGCGTTTACCCAGTTGCAGGAGGCCAAAACCGAGTTTGAGCGCGACTATCTGCAACGGCTGCTGCGCAGCACGGATGGCAATATCTCGCGCGCTGCCCGCATTGCCGGACGGCATCGTACGGATCTCTACAAATTGATGCGCAAACACCAGTTGCGGACAGAAGACTTCAAAGACGATGGCGAGACGGAGCCCTGACCCACGCCGCGCAGATGATCTTCCCCTGCAGTAGTGCGTATACTTCCCTCATGTCGATTTATGGAACCTGCGAAAAGCCATGTTGCCAATGCCAAACCCCAGGGTAACCATCCAGCGGCGCTGGCACCCACGCCGCTGGTTTATCCAAGGCCTACTGATCTCCCTACCCATTGGCCTGACCATCTATGTCGTCCTGATGGTCGGAAGCTGGATTGACAGCATCTTTGCGGCCCCGATCCATGCCATATTCGGTGCCGATATTCCGGGCCTGGGTATTATCCTGACGCTGCTCTGCATCTTTGCGGTGGGCTTTCTGGCATCACATGTCCTTACGGCTTGGATTTTCGAGCGTCTCAACGCCCTGCTCGAAAGAATCCCCGTCTTGCACAGCATCTATAGCACCATTCAGGAAACCGTGGAGTTGCTCTTTGGCGGCAAAGAGAAAGGGTTTCGCAGCGCCGTCTTGCTACGCCAAGGCGGCGACCTAGGCTATGTCGTAGGACTGATTACCCGCGATCATCTCCCCGAGTTACCGACTATCGCCGACGAGGACTGTGTAGCCGTATTCATTCCCATGAGTTACGGTGTGGGCGGATTCACCTGCGTGGTGCCGCGCAGCAAGATTATTCCGCTACCCGATCTCAGCCCGCAGCAGGCTCTGCGCTTTGCCATGGCGGGTGGTCTCGGTAGTGGTCGGGCAGCGCGGGACAAACCGCTGCCAGCGGATCATGCAGAACCGCGATAGTTTTTTAGCCCCAATGGAGTGAACATGGATCGTGTGCGCAAAGCAGTCTTCCCCGTAGCCGGCCTCGGTACCCGATTCTTGCCGGCAACCAAGGCCAGCCCAAAGGAGATGCTGCCTGTAGTCGACAAGCCCCTCATTCAATACGCCGTCGAGGAGGCGATCGCGGCCGGTTGTGATCAGATGATTTTCATCACGGGACGCGGCAAGCGGGCGATCGCCGACCACTTTGACGTATCCTACGAACTCGAAGCTGAACTGGAAAAAAAGGGAAAGCACGCCCTCTTGGAACAGGTCCGGGCGATCGTTCCCAGCAATGTCAGTGTCATCCACTTGCGCCAGCCCTTGCCCCTCGGGTTGGGTCATGCCGTTTCCATGGCGCGCCCGGTGGTGGGCGACGAACCCTTCGCCGTCCTCCTGGCCGACGACCTGATGCTGGCCGACGAGCCGGTACTAGCGCAAATGGTGGACCAATATCATCGCTACCAGGCGGGGATTCTCGGCGTCGAGGAAATCCCCTATGAACACAGCGTTCGCTATGGTGTCGTCGAAGCGCGCGCCTGGGACGAGCAGATCTATCAGGTCAGCCGCATCGTGGAAAAACCCAAGCCCGAGGAGGCGCCATCCAATCTGGGGGTAGTGGGGCGCTACATCCTCCCTGCCCGAATCTTCCATTTTTTGGAGAGTGTCAGCACGGGCGCCGGTGGCGAGATCCAACTCACCGATGCCATCGCCAGGCTGCTAGGCGAGCGTCAGGTCTTGGCTTATCGCTTTCACGGACAGCGCTTCGACTGTGGCGATAAATTGGGCTACCTGCAGGCTACCATCAATTTTGCGCTACGCCATCCCGAAGTCGGCTCTGCCTTCGCTCGCTACCTTCAGGAACAATGCCAGAGCATGAGCACCGCGGATTGACCGGCGCTCGCTCTAGAAAGCCTCCTACCTTTTCCGCTCTGGCGCCTCTTGGGTTATGCTATGGCGCGCTGAAGAGAAAGGGGGCGTCATGATCATCATCGAAGGTGTCACTGACAAAGGCGGCAAGTTCCGCCCCTCGGCTTGGGCAGAGATGCTCATCGAGGGGGTTGGATTGGCGCACTTCGGCAGTGACCACAAGATCCACTACTTGCCGATGATCGAACCGGCCACCATCAACGGCAATGCGGCGATCATCATGGATGAGGCGCTGGAGCAATTGCGCCCCGAAGCCTATAAGGAAATTCTGCATTTCGCCAAGGAAAATCACCTGATGATCCATTATGAGCTTGGCACCCTCGCCGAGCGGCGCGCCGCCCAGAAAATCGCCAAGCAGTCCGACTCTCGGCGCTCTTCTTGATGACAGCGGGTCCGGCTTCGCGGCGATATTTCGCTATCGTTTTGTTTTCTCTCATCGGGTTGTACGGGCTTTTTGCGGCAGTCCTCAGCTGGCAAGTCATCCAGGCGCAAGACAGTGTCCGCAACAACCTCAGCATCGCCCTGAACTCCATGGATTTCCTGCATCAGCGTCAAATCGATTTGGAAAATGATCCAGCCGTCCGCGGGGAGCTACAGTCGGCATGGGCAGAGCACCGGGCGCTCTGGGTAGGGAGCGATGCACAGCGCTGGGGACAGGCCCTTCTCCAAGAGTGGAACAAGGCGGCAGTGACCCCGGCTTGCGGCGCAAAGAGTCCGGCATTCGTGTTGGGTAAGGCGCCAGAAAACCGGCAAGCGCGAGCTTGCCATGTCTATGTTGCCATTGTCGATGGCCGTGTTCAGGTGACGGGCTACGATACCCAGGGTGCAGCAATGGACAATTTCTACGAGTCGCTCTACCCGTTCCGCATCGATGACAATCCTACGCGCTGAGTTCTACAGGCTGTGCCCCTGGGCACGCCACCAGGCTTGCGCGCGGGTGGCTGTCTCCTTGGCACTGCTCGGGTCTTTGAGCCAGTCCCGCGCCTGCTCGGCAATCTCTTCGCTACTCGCTGCATAGCGTGCGCCGCCTGCCTCCAGCAGGCCCCGTCGCTCGGCCGTATCCGGCATCTTCGGTCCAAACAGGATGGGGCAGCCCGCGCGGATCGGACTTTCCAGGTCCACGACTCCGCCACTCAACGTACCACCCGGCACACAAAAATCCGCACAGGCATAGAAAGCATCACGCAGGGCGATGGTTTCCACGAAATAGACGCGCGTCTTGATCGGCACATAGCTGGTGAACAGGCGACTGTGGCGAATGGTTTGCAGGTGGTACTTGAGGGCATCGCGGTAGACGGGTTCGAAGCGCTCCTCGCGATCCGGGGCAAGAATCATGATTCCCATCTGCACCCGCATCATCGCCAGAAAGCTACTGTATGCCTCCGGCTCTTCGTCACTGTGGGTGTTGGGGAAATAGACCACGCAACGATTTCGGTCGCGAAATTCCTTGAAGCGCTCGCAGACTTCCATTTCCTTCTTCTCCGCTTTCGAGTATCAGCCTTCGGCATACTACGGCAGGCCGGGAGAACTTTCAAAATTGGCGCGGATATCGGGTAGTGTTATTTTCAGCACAGATTTTACCGGTTGAGGAGTGCAGTGTGCGTGTTCTTTTTCTCGCCTCGGAAATGGCCCCCTATGCAAAAACCGGGGGGCTCGGCGACGTTATCGGCGCCCTTCCCGGACAATTGCGGGCGGAAGGAATCGAGACCTGGGTGCTGCAGCCGTACTATGGCAAACCCGAATTACCACTTCTCCGTTATCTGGGTAGCTTCACCCCTCCGTATACCGGACGCCAGGGAGAGCTCTGGTGCTCGCCTGCCGAGCCGCACACCCTCTTTTTGCGGGAACCCGCCTTCTACGAGCGTGGCGGCATCTACCAGGACCCTTTTGGACAGGACTGGCCCGACAATGCCCAACGCTATGCCTACCTCAATCGGATGGGAGTGGAACTGGCCCAAGGGCGGATTCCCTTCTTGCCCGGGCGGATGGATCTCCTGCACGCCCATGACTGGCAGGCGGGTCTGGCGCCCTATCTCCTCGACCTGGAAAGTCGCATCGGCGCGCCACGGCCTGTCACCCTGCTCAGCATTCACAACCTGGCCTACCAAGGTCGCTTTTCGCCGGAACTACTTGCTCCCCTGCACCTGCCCGTCGCGGATTTTCATCCTGGCGGTACCGAGTTGTACGGCAGTTTTTCCTTTCTGAAAGCCGGGCTGGTCTATGCCGACGCCCTCAGCACCGTCAGTCCGCGCTATGCCCAGGAAATTCAGACCGAGACCTTCGGTATGGGACTGGATGGTCTTTTGCGGGCCCGCCAGGCCAGCCTGACCGGTATCCTCAACGGCATCGATGAAGCGCGCTGGAACCCACAGGGCGATCCCTACCTGATCGCTCACTACGACGGGAATGATCTCTCCGGCAAGGCGCGCTGCAAAAGTGCGCTGCAGAGTCAACTCGGACTCTATCCCGACCCGAGCGTATTCGTATTGGGGTTGATCAGCCGACTCGTCGAACAAAAGGGGATCGACCTCGTTCTGCAACTGGCTCCAGAATTGCTGCGCGAACGCATCCAGCTAATCGTGCTGGGCAGTGGTGAGAAAGACTATCAGAACCGGGCTCGAGAACTCGCGCATCTGCATCCCGGGCAGATGGCAGTGCACATTGGTTTTGACGAGAGTCTCGCTCATCGTATCGAGGCTGGCATTGACGCCTTTCTCATGCCTTCGCGCTTCGAACCCTGCGGTCTCAACCAGATGTTCAGTCTGCGCTACGGCAGCCCGCCCATTGTCCATGCAACAGGGGGACTTGCCGATACCGTCGTCGATGTCGATCAGGATGTACGCGCCGGTAACGGCTTTGCCTTTGCGCCCGCCGGGGTTGATGGCCTGCGCGATGCCGTCCAACGAGCCTTCCGCCACTTTCAACACCGCGAACACTGGCAGGACCTGCAACGCCGTGGCATGCAGGGCGATTACGGCTGGCAACGGGCGGCGCGAGAATACATAGCGCTTTACAGAAAACTGCTGCCCAGCGCATGATCAGAACCCACGATAACAAAGAGGAGAATTGATCATGGAAATTTCTTTTCATGGCGCGGCGGGCGGTGTCACCGGCTCTTGTCACCACCTGCAGATTGGCGAGCGCCAGATCCTGGTGGATTGTGGGATTTTTCAGGGGGAAGGGGACATTGCCAAGGAAAATGCCGCCGATTTCGGTTTTACGCCCAAGGACATCGATTATCTGTTGCTGACCCACGCGCACCTGGACCACTGCGGACGCATTCCTCTGCTCGTCAAGCGCGGCTTTCGCGGTGAAATCATCTGCACTGCAGCCACCCGGGACTTGGCGCGCCTGGTGATGCTCGACTCCGCCGGACTCGCTGCCGAAGAGGCGAAACGAGCCAACCGGCACGCTTCGCGGCATGGTGACGAGCTGCAAGAGCCCCTCTATGAGGTGCAGGATGTGCTGGACGCCATGGACCAATTCGGTCGCCTAGCCAAATACGACGAGCCCATCGAGTTGTGTCCAGAGATTACCGTACGCTTCGGTGATGCCGGCCACATCCTCGGCTCCGCGTGGGTGTATCTCGACGCCGAGGAAGGCGGCAAACGGCAACGTTTTGTCTTTTCCGGTGACCTGGGCAATGCGGGAAAACCCATCATCCGCAGCCCCAGCCCGGCGCCCGAGGTCGATGTCGTGGTGATGGAATGCACTTACGGCGATCGCTTGCACAAGGCCATGCAGCCCTCCATCGGCGAGTTGCGGGATGCCATCCTCGATACCCTACAGCGTGGTGGGAATGCCATCATTCCCACCTTCGCCCTCGAGCGTGCCCAGGATCTGCTCTATTTTCTGCGCGAGATGATCGAGGCTGGCAAACTGCCGAAACAACTGCCGGTATTTCTCGACTCCCCTATGGCCATCTCCGCTACCGAGATCTTTCGCCGCCATCCGGAATGTTTCAATGCCACGACCGGGAAGATTTTTCAGGGCGGTGTCGATCCCTTCGCGCTGCCCAATCTGCACTTCACCCGGGAGACGGCGGAATCGATGCAGATCAACCAAATCAGAGGGGGAGCAGTGATCATGGCCGGCTCCGGTATGGCCAGTGGTGGCCGCGTTACCCATCATCTCAAACACAACCTCTGGCGCGCCGACAGCAGCGTCATCTTCGTCGGCTATGCAGCACAAGGAACTCTGGCCCGGCGGATCATCGATGGTGCCAAGACCGTGCGGATCTTTGGCGAAGAAATCCAGGTGCGCGCCAAGGTGCATACGATCGGCGGCTTCTCTGCCCATGCCGATCACGACGAACTCCTACGCTGGTACGGGTCCGAACAACGCCCTGCAAATACCTTTCTGGTCCACGGCGAAGACAACGGTCGTGAGGGTATCGCCAAGGTGCTGCGCGAGCGCAATCTGCGCTACCACTGCCCGGTCATTGGAGATCATTATTCCCTCTAAAAAATCCCTGACTACCCGCAAAAGCGGTAACCGGTCTATAATCGCGCAGTTTTTCCGCACATAGGAGCAGTCCATGGCAGGTCATTTTCCGTTCTCTGGCAAAGCCAACCGCGTTTCTGTCTATGCCTTTTTTGAAGCACACGACTGGAGTCTGGAAGCGCAGGAGAAATATTTTGAGCATTGGTACGAATGGACCAAGAACTACGTCCTCAACGACGCCGACCTGAAAGCCAGCAAAGGCGTTCTGTTCACCGGGGAACATTTCCACTTCGGGACGCACGCGGACCATGACTTTCATTTGCATGGCTACGCCATTGCGACCCGTTTGCTCGACCTTGGCGAGTTCATCAAGGGCGCCATCCTCCCCAAGATGGATCACGACGCCCTGCACGCGCTGGAACAGGAGCACCACGAGTGGGTCAAGGCAGCGGACGCCGTCAGTGCCGAACATCCCCGTCCAGAAGCACCGGAAATCGGTCGTTATCGTCACGTCTGACGGTCTGCATCCCGCAGCAGCGGGATTCGCGATGGACGCACATACCATAGCAAACTGTTTTGCCGCCCTGCGGGCGGCAATTCCCCAGCCGCGCACGGAACTACACTACGCCTCCCCGTTTCAACTCTTGGTTGCCGTGGTTTTGTCGGCGCAGAGTACCGACAAAGCGGTGAACCAGTGCACAGCCAAACTCTTCGCCGTTGCGCCCGATGCGCAGGGGCTATGGGATCTGGGCGAAGAAAGAATTCGAGAACACATACGGCATCTCGGACTCTTCAACACTAAGGCGCGAAATGTTCATGCCCTGGCAGGAATCATCCTGCGCGACTATCAAGGAGAAGTTCCGCGAGATCGTCAGGCATTGGAATCGTTGCCTGGCGTCGGACGCAAAACCGCCAATGTCGTCCTCAACACGGTCTTTGCTGAACCCACGATTGCCGTCGATACGCATATTTTTCGCGTGGCCAATCGCACCGGCATTGCCCCGGGAGAAACCCCGCGCGCCGTTGAAGACCAGTTGATGCGTGTAGTACCCCAAGAATTTGTGCTCGATGCGCATCACCTGCTGATCCTACACGGCCGCTACACCTGTACTGCACGCAAACCCCGCTGCGGCGCCTGTGTCTTGCACGACTGCTGCGCTTGGCCCAACAAAAATCTTGACTGAGAAAACCGTCTCTTCTGGGTTTGCGACGGGTAACAGGGGACCAGAGGTCCTGCTCGACGATGCCGTCGCGATGGCATTCGAGAAGCTTGCGGGGCCGGTGAGCGGGGCCCTCATTGTCTTCAGTCCGGGCCATCTGCCCCAACCGCGTGTAGCCCTGCAGCGTCTCGCAAGACGTCTAGCCTGTCTACAAATTCGGGCCGGATCCTTCCCCGGAGTCATCAGCGATCATGGCAGCGCACTGGGACGGGCGGCCTGTGCCGTATTACTGTTCTCTTCTCCTCTTGGACTCGGTGAGCACGGCAGCAACACGCTGCTCTGGGCTGGCTCACAGGACTTGAACGCGGGGGAGTTGCCCGCAGAAGAAGATGCGACGATGGGGGTGATTACCAGTAAACATTCCTGGTTCTGGCAACATCCCCAGCGCCGACCACTGCTGCGTACGGCTTTGCTGGGCCCGTTGCAGCACCAGCAGGAGATCTCCTCGGGCATCAGCCCACTGACGGAGCTGTTTCCGTATTTCCGCCAAGAGGGCGCATTGCTCCTGCAACTGGAGCGTTTTTCAGCATTGCCACTCCTCGCGCGCAACATCCCCTTTGCCTTGCGGGAAGCACGCAGGCTGCCCCTCGAGCAACTGCTCGTGGCGGAGCGCGATGCGCAAGCCCGTATCCGCTACCTGCACATTGTTGCAACCGATAGCAATCGCAGCGGCCTGTGGCTGGAGCGACCCCTGCGGGCGAATAGTCAGGTCTTTCTCGCCTGGCGCAATCCGGACGCGGCCTTGCGGGATACCCGGGTAATTTTGGAAGCAACCAGGCAGCGAGGCATGCCGCACTTCGCCTGGCTCAGCTACTCCTCTTCCCGCGCGATGGGTTTTTCCCCACCAGCGGGAGATGAGCTGACCTTGTGGCATGAGTATTTCCCCAACTGTCCCCTGTTAGGCGCCTTTGCCCACGCTGAGCTCGTCACCAACGCGGGCGGACTGGAGCTGCACCGCTTCGGCATGGTCATGGATCTCTTTTATCGGCAGGAGACCCGTGATGCTTGACCGGCCCGTACATTCTGGCAGACTCTGCCGGTTCCAGTTGATCAGGGTCTTCCGGTGCGCTTGACAGCTGTTCTCCTATTCTCCTTCACCTGTTGTAGCTGCTCCGCCTCTGCAACCACCTATCCCTTACCTCAGGGAAACCACAGGATGGTGGGAGAGATCCGCTATCTCAGCGCGCGCCACGAAGATACTTTGGCCGATATCGCTCGGCAACAGGACATTGGCTACGATGCTCTTCGTGCTGCCAACCCCGAGGTGGATCCCTGGCTACCTAAGGCGGGAACACAGATCCTGATCCCTAGTGAATATATCTTGCCCGCAACGTCGCACCGGGGGATTGTCATCAACCTGCCGGCGATGCGTCTGTTTTACTATCCGCCGCACGGCAACACCGTGGAAACCTTCCCCATTGGCATTGGCCGGGAGGGCTGGGACACTCCCACTGGCACCACTACGGTGATCGCCAAAATCCGCGATCCAAGCTGGACGCCTCCGGCCAGCATTCGCGCCGAACACGCGCAAAATGGCGATCCATTACCCGCCATTGTCGGCCCTGGTCCCGACAATCCGCTGGGGCAATTTGCGCTGCGTCTTGGCTGGAGCGGATATCTGCTGCACGGTACCAACAAACCCTACGGAGTGGGTATGCGGGTTAGTCACGGTTGCATTCGCCTCTTGCCGAACGACATTGCGGCATTATTTGCGCAGGTTGCGCCGGGCACCGTCGTGCAGGTCGTTGATCAACCCTGGCTCTGGGGCGAGCGCGACGGCTCCTATTATTTGCAGGTATTCCCGGCGATACAGGAAAAGCAGGGTGCAGCCAACGAGCAGGCCTTCCGTCGCTGGCTGCAGGAACAAATCCCGGCGGGACTACAGATATCGTGGGAAAAGGCGCTGCAGGTGTTTCGCGAGGCCAATGGAGTGCCGACACTCATGGCGATCCGTGATCCAACAGCCAGTGCAGGCTGAAAGAAAAAGCCCCGCCGAAGCGGGGCTTTCCAGTTTACCGAAACGGTAAAACTTACTTCATCATCGCCTTCTTGAACATCCGCTCAACCTTTTCGTTGGCCTCTTCAGCCTTCTGATTGGCGGCGTTGGCGGTGCTCATCGCCTGGTCAGCGGTGCTCTGCGCGGCATTGGCCTTGCTCAGGGCGTCATTGGCGGTGTTCTGCGCCGCATTGGCCTTGGCGAGCGCCTCGTTGGCGGTGGACTGCGCGGCATCAGCCTTGGAAGCAACCTTGGCGAGGTCGGAGTTGGTGGCACAGCCAGCCAGACCCAAAGGCAGGATCAGGGCTGCAACTTTCAACGTGGTGGTCAGCTTGCTCATAACGGTCTCCTCATTTCGGGTGGAATAACGAGCAAAAAAATCAAGCACTATCACCGGCATCCGAGCTATCACCGCGCGCATCTCCATGCAGACCACGGCGCTTACTGGTCATACCGTGGCAACATTCTATTGCAGATACACCACAAGACTCAATAGATGACCAAGCTTGACACATCTTTTGACAATCGCGATCTCTTTCTCGCGGAAATTTGCTGAAAGTCTGGCGAAGAAGACTAAAAAATGCCATAAATCTATGGCCGTGATATGGAGCCTCAACAATCTGGTACCGCCCGCCAAAATCTGCACTACCGATCTAGGCAGCAGCGCAGCCTGCCATTGCATGCCCCGGAAGAAAGGCCTAAAGTAAGGACCTTGGCATCCGATTTGGAGGAATCGCCATGGGGATCCGACCGAACATGCTGCCCATCGAGCGCTGGCTGCGCCTGTATTTTGGCGTCATCCTTCTCGCTATCTACTTCATGAACCCCTTCCCCTACAAGGAATGGACCTTCTCCGGCCTGCTCCTGATTGCCACCGCAGCGACCGGATATTGTCCGATCTACAGTCTCCTGCGGCGGCGCAAGAGGCGAGACAGGAGCTCAGCGATAGCGCCAGGTGACGGTCAGGGCGAGAGTGCGCGCTGAGAGGGGGTAAAAATTTGCCCCGGTGTCTACCGTCAAACCACCGGTGTTGACGAAGCCGATGGCACGGCGGTCGAAGAGGTTGTAGAGCCAGACATCCAGGTCCAGTTCCTGACGCTCCCAGCGCCAGCGATGGCCGGCATTGAGATCTGCGAGAAAATAGGCGGGCACTGGCTCTTGGTGCAGGCTGTCGGCCCAACGTCTCCCTAGATAACGTCCGGCCAAAGAAGCACGCCAATCTTCCTTTTCGTAGCGGAGCAGGAAATTCCCGGTCCACAAAGGCGTGTCCGGAGTCTGCAGACCGGCAACCGCCAGGGTCCGGCCGCCCAGCGACCGGAAGTCGCGGCGGAATATGCTGCGGGTATAGTTGCCGTTGCCGGCGATCTGCCAGTGCGCGGCAAAGCGCCACCCGCCGCTGATACTGGCGCCGAAGCTGGCACCGTCACCGACGTTTTGCGGGTAGAGCAATTGTGACAGGGGATCGAAAACGGCCACCGATTTGTTATGGAAGATACCGTAATACCCCAGAACTTCGACAAAGCCTGAATCGTTGGCCCAGCGGAGCGCCAAATCGCCTTGGTCCGAGCGTTGCAGTCGCTGGGCATCCCACAAGGACTGAATCGAAAGACCCGCCGCGCGAAACGCGGCAACATTGGCCTGATAAGCCGGCCAGAGGTCGTAGCCGGGGGAAGCCACGTTGCTCCCAGCGTTGGCACGCAAGAGCCAATCCTCGCTGAGCAACCAGCGGAAGCCCAGATAGGGTAAGAAGGCGCCCAGGGTGCGGCCGGTAACCGAGAGCGGCGCAACGGGCTGCGCCTGCGCCAATGCAGGGTCGAGAGAATCGGCGGTAACCCCGCTGGTTGCGTAGGCCTGCAAACTCGGCAGCCGATCCCAGAGATAACGCCCGCCAATGGTCAGCGCCAGCGCGCCGGACTGCCAGGATTGTTCGGCAAAAAGACTGTCGTAGCGCTCCGCACGGGTGGGAGCACTGAGCAGTGACCAGCGCAAGAACCGCAGGCCACCGCCGGTGGTCGGCGCATACAGAACACTGTTGGTGGCCGGGTGCGGTGCGATCTTTTCGTCATGCCAATAGCCCGCTTGCCAGCGCCAGGGCCCCAGACTTTTCTCCCACTGCAGTCGCAGACCCCAGCGCCAGGTATCGATATCAGTACGCTGGACGAGAGGCTGCGTCCCCTGTACCAGGCCTCGCTGGTACCAGCCCGTTTCTTTCATGCCGTAGGGCTCCAGTTGCACTGTGCCCAGACGGCCCAGACGCTGCAGCCAGAGCAGCAGCAGGGCATCGTCCCGAAAATATTGACGGTTATAGCCTTGGTACCAGGCGGCCTCGGCGGAGCGAGGATCAGAGGTTGGGGTGGCGTTGTATCCTAACTCGCCGAAACGGGCCAAATCTTGGGACTGGGCGAAGGTCAGGGGGCGGTAATTGTCGCTACGATAGTCGTCATGCACATAGAAGAGGCGCAGGCGCCCGCTGGTGCACGGCAGCTGCCAAGCCAACGCGACATTGCCGCGACCCGCGGGCGTGTAACCGTTGCCGCGCCAAGCATCGGCACGGGTAAAAGAGCCAGAGATAAAGAGACTGGATCCCCCGGGCAGGAGACCGCTATCCCAACGCAAAAAACTTCGGGAAAACCAGTTACTGCCAATGCTTTGCCGCAGCAGCCACGAGCTCTTCGCCTGCGGCCAGAGCAGATCACTGTCCACCACCCCGGCGATCGTCCCTGCTGCCGTGAGAAAGGGTGGCACCGCACCGGCATAAAGGGTCACGCTGCGCAGATCTTCCTGGTCTACCAGCCATTGGCCCGGACCGGAAAAGCCAGCAATGAGGGGCACGCCGGCGAGCAGATCGCCGGCGCCATGCTGGGCGGTCTCACCGCGCACGCGCAAGCCCTTGTTGGCACTTTGCACATTGGCAAGATTGAGGGCATCCGGCGCGTTGTACGAAACCCCGGGCAGAAAGCCCAATGCTGCGTCGGCATTAGCCCCGCCGGGGCCAGCCAACGTCTCGACTTGTTGCTGCTGCAAACGAAAGGCGCTGGCACTGTGGCCTGGGGGATTTTCTCCCAGAGCCGGTGCCAGCGTCGACGCCGTTCCACCGCTCTGCACCGTACCGAGATCCTCAGCTTGCGCATACTCACTGACCAGCAATGACAACGAGCACAGCGCAGCAAAACCTGCCTGCACAGGTAGACGACCTGCATTCATCTTGCTCCCGCCATATTTGCAACTTTGTTGCAAATATTAATCAAGAGTCCACATACGGGCAAGAGGCTCGACAAGCGGCAGCGGGGCCCCTACTCTGGGCAAAATTTTCTCACAGACAGGAGTCCGTCATGGAACAAGTGGTACTGCGCACCAATCACGGCGACATTCAGATCGAACTGGATGACGCCAAGGCCCCCAAAACCGTCGCCAACTTCCTGCAATATGTCGACGAAGGTTTCTTTGACGGAACCATCTTCCATCGGGTGATACCGGGTTTCATGATACAGGGCGGTGGTTTCAACGAGAAAATGCAGCAGAAAAACACCCACGACTCGATCAAGAATGAGGCGGACAACGGCCTGAAGAATGAGCGTGGCACCCTGGCCATGGCGCGCACCAACGATCCGCACTCCGCTACAGCGCAGTTCTTCATCAACCTGGTGGACAACGATTTCCTCAATTTCCGCTCTGCCTCGGGCAGCGGCTGGGGCTACGCGGTCTTCGGCAAGGTCACTTCCGGGATGGAGGTGGTCGACGCGATTGCCAAGGTGGCCACTGGCAACCATGGCATGCACCAGGATGTCCCGAAGGAAGCCGTGGTGATCGAAAAGGCCGAACGTATCGCCTGATCCGTGCACCTGGCGCCAGCCGCCCTCGCGCAGCGGCAGGGGGACCTCTTCTGCCTCTCCGACCTGCACCTCGGCCCACAGCGACCGGAGCTGACCGAACGCTTCTTGCGCTTTTGTCAGGAGATTCCGGCGGGCGTCAGTGATCTCTGCATTCTGGGCGACCTCTTCGACTTCTGGGTGCACCGCGCGCAGGCGCAGGAAGAACCGCAGAACTGCGTGCTGCGGGCCCTGCAAGCGGTGCGGGCGGAGGGTATTCGCGTCTGGTTGATGCCTGGCAATCGCGACTTTGCCCTGGCTCCCTCGGTCCTAGCGGAGTTCGGGATTGCAGCGTTACCCGATCCGACCCTGCTTCCGGGCGGGATCGTCCTGACCCACGGAGACCTACTCTGCACCCAGGACCACCGCTATCTGCGCTTTCGCCGGATCATCCGCAACCCTCTACTGCTCCGCCTCTTGCGTACCCTGCCCTATTCCGTCCTGCTGGGAATCGGCCGTCGTTTACGACGCAGCAGCCAAAAGGAGTTGCAGAAAAAGACGTTCACCATGATGCAGGCGACAGACAATGGCATCGCCATGGCGATCCGGGGAGAGGGCGTCTTTGCCAGCTCTTCTGCGCCCTATCGTATCCTCGTTCACGGTCACACCCACCAAGCCATCGATGAAGATCTTCCAGCTCTTAACGCGCATCGCTTTGTGCTCAGCGACTGGCAGACGACGGGTGCCACCTTGCTGCGCTGCTCGGCAACGGGCGAGTGTGCGCTTTGGCACTATCCACCGCGCTAGACTCCAGAACCCGTGCGCAACTTCTAGCCTACGAGACCGCACACTGGACGGATTCTGCAACGGCAGCGATTTCGGGGACACGAAGCCCCTGCGTTCTGTTGTGCAGGCAATTCTCTCCTCTGGCCTACCCAATATCGCCCGACTGCCTGGGATTCCACCAGACGCGTCACCCTATACAGCTCGGGCATCTGCCTTTATCATTCGGCCTTTGACGGCATTCCTTAGATTATGGCGCTCATCGTACAGAAATTCGGCGGCACTTCCGTCGGCAACATCGAACGGATTCAGGCAGTAGCAGATCGGGTATTGGCGACTCGGGCCGCGGGGCACGAGGTGGTGGTGGTCGTGTCGGCCATGTCTGGCGAGACCGACCGCCTGCTCAGGCTCGCGCACGAGATCGATTCTCAGCCGCACCCTCGCGAGCTCGATACCCTGCTCAGTACGGGCGAGCAGGTTACCATCGCGCTGCTGGCGATGGCCCTGCACAGCAAGGGACAAGCGGCCCTGTCTCTCACTGGCGCGCAGGTACCCATCGAGACCGATAGCGCACACAACAAGGCACGCATTGAACGCATCGACGGTGCACGTCTGCGGGCAGCTTTGGCCGCCGGGCAAGTGGTGATCGTCGCCGGGTTTCAAGGCGTCAATCCGCAGGGTGACATCACCACCCTCGGGCGGGGCGGTTCGGATACCACCGCCGTGGCCTTGGCAGCGGCATTGCAGGCCGATGAATGCGCCATCTACACCGACGTCGATGGCATCTACACCACCGATCCACGGGTGGAAGGCAAGGCCCGTCGCCTGGACCGGATCACCTACGAGGAAATGCTGGAAATGGCGAGTCTGGGTGCCAAGGTCCTGCAGACCCGTTCGGTGGAGTTTGCCATGAATTACCAGGTGCCAGTGCGCGTCCTTTCTTCGTTTGCAGATGGTCCCGGCACCCTTGTTACCAGTGAGGAAAACTGTATGGAAGCCCCCCGCGTATCGGGTATCGCCTTCTCCCGCAATGAGGCCAAGATCACCGTCGTCGCCGTTCCCGATCGTCCAGGCATCGCCTCCGCCATCCTCGGCCCGATCTCGGCGGCCAACATCAACGTCGATGTCATCCTGCAAAACATCTCCGAGGACGGCAAGACCGACTTCACCTTTACCGTCGAGCGCAACGACTTCGAACGCGCTATGGGTATTCTGCGTGGCGTCGCCAACGAACTGGGGGCGGAAGACGTGCGCGGCGATACCGGCATCGTCAAGGTATCGGCGGTGGGGGTGGGCATGCGCTCCCACGCCGGCATCGCCGCCAGCATGTTCGCCGCCCTAGCCCAGGAAAACATCAATATCCAGATGATTTCCACCTCGGAAATCAAGATCTCGGTGGTCATCGCCGAAAAATATCTGGAGCTCGCCGTGCGCGCCTTGCACAGCGCATTCGGTCTGGAAAAGGCGGCACCCTGATGGCATTGATGAACAACTACACGCGCCTGCCCGTCGCCTTCGTGCGCGGCGAGGGGGTGTGGCTCTACGACGAAAGCGGACGTAAATACCTCGATGCCCTAGCGGGGATCGCCGTCTGCGGCCTGGGTCATAGCCATCCGGCGGTAACCGCTGCCTTGCAGGAGCAAGCCGGCAAACTCCTGCACACCTCCAATCTGTACCAGATCCCCGAACAGGCGGCTCTGAGCGACGACCTGTGCCGTTTGAGTGGCCTTGATGCGGTGCTGTTTTGCAACAGTGGCGCCGAGGCCAACGAGGCGGCCATCAAGCTCGCCCGCCTGCATGGCCATGCGCGCGGCATTGCCGAACCCAAGATCCTGGTCTTTACCCAGTCCTTCCACGGCCGCACTTTGGCAGCGCTCACCGCCACCGGCAATCGCAAGATTCAGGAGGGCTTTGCCCCGTTGGTGGCAGGTTTCGTACGCGCCCCCTACGGCGATCTAGCGACGGTACGGGGCATGCTCAGCGCCGATCCGGATATTGCCGCCGTACTTGCCGAACCGGTACAGGGCGAGGGCGGAGTACGCCCTGCCCCGGCTGGATTTTTGCGCGGACTGCGTGAGCTCTGCGATGAACACCAGGCGCTCCTGCTCTGCGATGAGGTACAGACCGGCATTGGCCGCACCGGGCGCTATTTTGCGTTTCAGCATGAGGAAGGCCTACTGCCGGACGTGCTTTGTCTAGCCAAAGGCTTGGGTAATGGCGTCCCCATTGGCGCCATCGTCGCCCGCCAAGCCGCCGCCGATCTCTTCGGTCCAGGTAAACACGGCAGTACCTTCGGCGGCGGCCCCCTGGTCTGCGCCGCCGCCCGCGCCGTGTTACGGACCATGGAAGCCGAGGATATTCCGGCCCATGCCGCCGCCGTGGGGGAGCTCCTGCAAGGCCGGCTGCGCGAGCGTTTCCGCGGACACCCGGCGGTAGAGGAAGTGCGTGGCCTTGGTCTGATGGTGGGCGTCGTCCTGCGCCAGGAGCCAAAGGATTTCGTGCGCCGCGCCCTGGACGCCGGCGTCCTGCTCAATGTAACGGCCGGACGGGTGATCCGCCTGCTGCCGCCCCTCATCTTCGGGCCTGCCGAGATCGATCTGCTGGTCGATACCCTGGCCAAGCTCCTGCAGGAGGAAGCATGAAACCAGTGCGTCATTTTCTGCGCTTGCAGGACCTCTCACGTACGGAACTCCAGGGCCTGCTCACGCGCGCCATCAAGCTCAAGCGCATGCTGCGCGCCGGCGAGCACTACACCCCCTTCGCCCAGCGCACCCTGGCCATGATCTTTGAGAAATCCTCCACCCGTACCCGGGTTTCCTTTGAAGCCGGCATGGCACAGTTGGGCGGACATGCCCTGTTCCTCTCGCCGCGCGACACGCAACTGGGGCGCGGCGAGAGCATCGAAGACACCGCTCGGGTACTGTCGCGCATGGTCGATCTGATCATGATCCGCACCTTCTCTCACGCCGGCCTCGAAACCTTCGCCAGCGCCAGCCGGGTGCCGGTCATCAACGGCTTGTCGGACGACCATCATCCCTGCCAGCTCCTCGCCGACCTGATGACGGCACAGGAGCTCTGGGGCGGATTGTCGGGACGGAAGGTCGCCTTCATCGGCGATGGTGCCAACAACATGGCACGCTCGTGGATGGAAGCGGCGCAACTTCTCGACTTCGAATTGCGGATTGCGGCACCCGCGGGTTTCCAGCCCAGTGCCGATGCGGAGCGGGAAAATGGCAGTCATACACAAATTTTCTGCGACCCGCACGCTGCCGTCGCCGGGGTGGATCTGGTCGTTACCGACGTCTGGACCAGTATGGGGCAGGAGGCCGAAAATGCCGAGCGGCGTGCCCTCTTCGCTCCCTTCCAGGTCAATGCCGAGCTTTTCGCTCAGGCGCGGAGCGGAGCCGTGTTCATGCACTGCCTGCCCGCGCATCGTGGCGAGGAAGTCACGGCGGAGGTCATCGATGCGCCGTACTCTCTGGTCTGGGAGGAGGCGGAGAATCGCCTGCATGCGCAGAAAGCACTGATGGAATTTTTGGCAGGCTTTGGGCCCCTGGCCGATCAAGGAGTCTGATATGGTAAAGAAAGTCGTACTCGCTTATTCCGGTGGACTGGATACTTCGGTCATCCTCAAGTGGCTGCAGGATCAATACCAGTGCGATGTCGTCACATTCACCGCCGACATCGGCCAAGGCGAGGAGCTGGAGCCTGCGCGTGCCAAAGCAACCCGGCTCGGTGCAAAAGAGATTTTCATTGATGATCTGCGGCAGGAATTCGTACGTGACTATGTCTTTCCCATGTTTCGCGCCAACACGATCTACGAAGGAGAATATCTGCTAGGTACCTCCATCGCCCGCCCGCTGATCGCCAAGCGGATGGTGGAGATCGCCGCAGAAGTGGGCGCCGATGCCGTCGCCCACGGCGCCACCGGCAAGGGCAACGATCAGGTGCGCTTCGAGCTCGGCGCGTACGCTCTCGACCCCAAAATCCGCGTGATCGCCCCATGGCGGGAGTGGGATCTGAACTCGCGGGAAAAGCTTCTGGCCTATGCAGAGCAACATGGCATTCCCATCGAACGGCATGGCAAGAAGTCACCCTATTCCATGGACGCCAATCTGCTGCACATCTCCTACGAGGGCGGGATTCTGGAAGATCCCTGGGCCGAGGCCGAGGAATCCATGTGGCGCTGGACCACGGCGCCAGAGAAGGCCCCGGATCAGCCGCGCTACATCGAAATCCAGTTTGCCCACGGCGACCCGATCGCCATCGATGGCGAGGCCCTGCCTCCTGCCGCCCTCCTCGCCCACCTCAACACCATTGGCGGCGAACACGGTATCGGTCGTCTCGACATCGTCGAGAACCGCTACGTGGGTATGAAGTCTCGCGGTTGCTACGAAACCCCCGGCGGTACCATCTTGCTCCGTGCGCACCGCGCCATCGAATCCATCACCCTGGATCGCGAAGCCGCGCATCTCAAGGACGATCTCATGCCGCGCTATGCCAGCATCATCTATAATGGCTACTGGTGGAGTCCGGAGCGCCGCGCCCTGCAATCCCTCATCGACCAGACCCAGCGCCTGGTTACCGGCGTGGTGCGCCTCAAGCTCTATAAAGGTACCTGCACCGTTGTCGGCCGCAAATCCGAACAAAGCCTCTTCGATCCGCGTATCGCCACCTTCGAGGACGATGCCGGTGCCTATCACCAGCAGGATGCCGAGGGCTTCATCAAGCTCAACGCCCTGCGCCTGCGCATCGAAAAACGCCTGCAAGGCTAGGAGGACGCCATGCGCATTTTGCATACCATGTTACGGGTCGGCGATCTCGACCGCTCTCTGGCCTTCTACACCGAGGTGCTGGGGATGCGCGTTCTGCGTCGCAAAGATTATCCCGAGGGCAAATTCACTCTCGCCTTTGTCGGTTACGAAGAAGAAGACCGCGGCGCCGTCATCGAACTCACCTACAACTGGGGCGTCGATAGCTACGAGCTTGGCAATGCCTTTGGGCACATCGCCATCGCGGTAGAGGATGCCGCCGCTGCCTGCGCGCAAATCCGCGCCCGCGGCGGTCGGGTAGTTCGCGAAGCCGGCCCGATGAAACACGGCACGACGGTCATCGCCTTTGTCGAAGATCCCGACGGCTACCGCATCGAGCTCATCGAACGCCAGTGAGAGAACTCTAGATCTTCTCCCACAGGGAGTTACCCATCGCAGCCAGATAGGCGTCATGCGCTGCTCTTTCCTCGGGCGAGGCGGCGATGATTCGCAGCCGCCCTTGGGGGCGGACCGTGGGGCGAGCGGCGGTCCCGGTTTTGCCCGTCGCGTCGGCTGGCGCAGCATCCATCAGGCCCATATCCACCTGACCACCGCTCATGGCCAGATAGACCTCCGCCAACAATTCACAGTCCAGCAGGGCACCGTGCAGGCTGCGCTGACTGTTGTCGACGGAGTAGCGTCGGCAAAGGGTATCGAGATCATTTTTCTGACCTGGGAATCGACGTCGCGCCTCCACCAGCGTATCGATGACGGGATTCTGCAATTTCCCCCGTTGCAGCAGTCTCAACTCGGCGGACAAAAAGCCGATATCAAAAGGCGCATTGTGGATGATCAGCTCATCGCTCCCGAGATAGGCTAGAAACTCCTCCACCAGATCGGCAAAGAGCGGTTTGTCCTGTAAAAATTCGTCGGTCAATCCATGGATGCGCACCGCATCGGGATCACAGGAACGCCCGGGATTGAGATAGACGTGAAAGTTGTTGCCCGTCAGTCGCCGGTCGATGATCTCCACAGCACCGATCTCGATGACCCGATGCCCCTTGCTAGGATCCAGGCCCGTGGTTTCCGTGTCCAATACGATCTGCCTCATAGCCATCCCTCCCCACTCGCTTCCTGTGTAGCTCCGGCGAAACGATCGAGCACCCGATTGATCAGGGTGTCGACCGCCTCATTTTCCGTGTCACCCGCATGACCCCGCACCCATTCCCAGCGTATTTGGTGGGTCTGCGCCAAGCTCGCGAGTGCCTGCCAGAGTTCCTGATTCTTCACCGCTGCGCCCCCCGCCGAGCGCCAACCACGCTTTTGCCAGCCCGCCAGCCACTCGGTCATGCCCTTGATCAGATACTGCGAATCCGCACGTACCAATATGTGGCTCGGGCGTTTCAGTGCCTGCAATCCCTGCACTGCGGCAGCCAACTCCATGCGGTTGTTGGTGGTCTGTGGCACATAGCCCCACAAGACGCGCTCATGCCCGCCTTGGCGCAGCCAAGCGCCCCAGGCACCGGGACCCGGGTTTCCGCGGCAAGCGCCATCGGTAATCAGACGCAGGGTGGATTCAGTCACGGTTAGACCCCACAAAACGCTGCAGGTTGGCCGTTGCCGTCGCCAGCTTGGGGCGGCGCTTCTTTTGGCGCATGGATAGGAGGCCCACCAAAGTGGGGCTATTCTCGCGCTTCTGCGCGAGCAGGATATAGGCATTGGCCCCCGCCGGCCACCAGCGATCACCGACCAGCTCCAGCCATTGGGCGCCATGCCCCAAACCCGGAACGGTATACTGGAAATAGCGTCCTTGGCGCAGGCCGAAACCGATCTCCTCCAGCAAGCGACGGAGTTGCGTCAACGGCAAAAAGGGTTCGCGCCACGGCCAGCTACGGTCGCGACGCCAGAGGTGCCAGCGGCGCAGCATCCCCAGACTCCCACTAGGATTGAAATCCATGATCAGAATATGCCCTTCTGGACGCAACACGCGCCAGCACTCCTCGAGAATGCGTCGGGTATCGGGCATACGGGTCAGACAAAACGGCACCAGCACCAGATCAAAACGCAGATCAGCGAAGGGTAGGGCATCACAGCGCCCGTAGACCTGGAGATAGCCTTCCGCAGCGCAAACAAAGCCGTCATTGAGCAACACCCAGGATCTGTCCGTCTCCAAGGGGTTCCAGTAGACCGGCTGCCCCAACTGCAGGACCGTATCGGCGTGCAAACGCTCGATCCAAGGCGGCAGAATCTGGCTGGCACGTTCCAACAACAAGCGTCCGCTGCGGCCTGTCCACCAGCGCGCCGCCCGTCGTTGTCGCAGGGAAGAAGGAACGATCCCCCTAGGCATGAGGAACGGGCTGTGTTTTGATCATGGCTGCATGTTACCTTGATCTAGAGTCGGAGCCCATATGCTGACCCTCATTCCCGCTTTTCAGGACAACTACATCTATTTAGTGGCTACCGCTCACGGGCTGTGGATCGTCGACCCCGGTGATGCCCAGCCGGTGCTGAATTACCTCGACTCGCAGCAGCTCCGGCCCACGGCCATCCTTTGTACCCACCACCACGCCGATCATGTCGGCGGCGTAGGCGCCCTGGTAGAACATTATGACATTCCGGTCTTCGGCCACGGTGCGCGGATTCCCCAGCTCAGCCACCCCGTCGCCGAGGGTTCACTGGAGATCGATGGCGAGGCGGTACAGGTGCTGGAAGTGCCCGGGCATACCTTAGACCACATCGCTTATCACTGGCAGGACTATGTCTTTTGCGGTGATACCCTGTTTGCGGCGGGCTGCGGAAGAATCTTTGAGGGCGACCCGCAGATGATGTACGCGAGCCTGCAAAAGCTCGCCGCCCTGCCCGACAGTACGCAGATCTGCTGCGCCCACGAATATACCGAGAGCAACCTGCGCTTCGCAGCGGCGGTCGAGCCGGAACGCCCAGCGATCGAAGAACGGAAACAACAGGTAGCGCGGCTGCGCGCGCAACATCGCCCAAGTCTACCCTCGACGCTGCAAGAAGAACGACAGAGCAATCCCTTTCTCCGTTGCCGGGAAGCTGACGTGATCCGCGCCGCACGCGCGCACGGCGCCCGGAACGACTCCGAAGTGGAGGTATTCGCCGCCTTACGCCACTGGAAAGATCGATTTCACTAATCAGGCGGGAACTACCGTCCATTCCAGTCGCTGTGCCCAGGCGCGCGCAAATACTTCCTGTACCTGCATTGCGGAAACCTGTTGTAGCGAGTCGAGGATTTCTTCTTCGCTTTTCAAGCGCCCACCCTGGGCAAGCTGGCGCACTCGCCGCGCCATCCGCGTTTCCAGATCCTCCTGACCCAGTAGCCATTGCTTACGCAGGCCGGCGCGACTCCAGTCCATTTCCTCAGCGCTCGGTCCATCCTGCATCAGAGCCCTGAGGATTCCCGCGATGGCTTCCTGGGTGGCGCGACGCTTCTCCGGCGGCACCGCCGCGTAGAGCGTCCACTCGGCGGTATCGCTGAGTGCCTCGAGCTGGGAATAGGTCTGGTAGGCGAGCCCGCGCCGCTCCCGTAACTCCTGGAAGAGACGCGAAGCCATCCCCGCGCCCAGTATGTGATTGGCAAAAAGCTCCATCAGGTGACTTCGATCTGCGAAGGCGCTGGCCTGTGCCATCCACAACAAATGGGCTTGACGGGCGTGCGCCGAGCGTCGGTGCCGCGTTGCAAAAATCGCCCTGGGAAGCGCCGGGGCAACGTGCTGAGGGCGAGCTGGAAGGTAAGCAAAACGGCTCTCCACCAGTCGCGCAAGAGCGTCTTCCTCTACCGCGCCCACCGCGACGATCAGGATAGGAGCACTGGCTAGATAGTGCTGATGAAAGGCGCGCAAGCGCCGGGCGCTCACTCTCCGCACCAGACTCGCCTTGCCCAAGACCGGCCAGCCCAACGGATCCTCTCCCCAAAAAGATTGGGTCGCGAGTTCCTGCAAATGATCCTCGAGATCCTCCTGCGCCATGGCAATTTCCTGCGCCACCACGGTCCGCTCGAGGGCGAGGTCCACTGCCGCCAAGCGAGGTTCCAGCAGCAGATCGGCAAGCAGATCGAGACCAGCCTCCTGATCCTCTGCCAATACCGTCAGATGCAGGGTAACCGATTCCCGGTCGGTGAAGGCATTGAGCGTACCACCCAGGCGTTCGCCCAGGCGGTTGATTGCAGAGGCATCACGCCCCTTCGCTCCTTTGAACAACATATGCTCGAGGAGATGGGCAAAACCGTTTTCCCCCGACTGCTGATGACGGCTGCCGCGCAGGGCGGTAACGGAGATCGCTACTTGCCGCCGACCCGGCACCCTCTCACTCAGAAAGCGGACGCCGTTGGGCAGTTGCTGCAGGGAAAGCGAGGCATCCATCAACCCCCGACCCTCCGGCGGAGGTCGCTGCGACAAGGGCTGCTGATTCAGGATTGGGGAATATCCTTCATGCTCAGCTTGATCTTGCCTTGGCGGTCCACCTCCAAGACCTTGACCCGTACGGTTTGTCCTTCTTTGACGTAGTCGTGCACGTCATTGACGCGCTCGGCGCTGATCTGCGAGATATGCAAGAGACCATCGCGCCCGGGCAGTATGGTCACGAAGGCACCGAAGTCCATGATCTTCGCCACCTTACCATCATAGATCACACCGACCTCGACATCGGCAGTGAGCAGCTGAATGCGCCGCTTGGCTTCTTCGCCCGAAGCCCCATCGACGGAGGCGATGGTCACCAGACCATCGTCCTGGATATCGACGGTGGCCCCTGTTTCTTCCGTCAGCGCGCGAATGATCTTGCCACCCGGCCCAATCACGTCGCGGATCCGATCCGGATTGATGCGGATGCTGATGATGCGCGGTGCATGCTCGGACAGGGTTTCCCGCCCATGTTCGAGCACATTCTTCATCAAGCCAAGAATATGCAAACGCCCGGCTCGGGCCTGTTCCAGCGCTTGCGCCATGATCTCCCGGGTAATGCCCTGGATCTTGATATCCATCTGCAAGGCCGTCACGCCGGTTTCCGTGCCAGCCACCTTGAAATCCATGTCTCCCAGATGATCTTCGTCACCCAGGATATCGGTCAAGACCGCAAAACGCTCCCCTTCCTTGATCAAACCCATGGCCACACCGGCCACCGGTGCCTGCAGGGGAACACCGGCATCCATCAGCGCCAGCGAGGCGCCACAGACCGATGCCATGCTCGAAGAGCCGTTGGATTCCAAGATTTCCGAAACCACCCGCAGACTGTAGGGAAATTCCGACTCTGGCGGCAGAACGGCAGCGATGGCACGTTTGGCAAGACGTCCATGACCAATTTCCCGCCGCTTGGGGGAACCCACCATGCCCGTTTCACCCGTAGAGAATGGCGGAAAGTTGTAATGCAGGAGGAAACGATCGCGGGTTTCACCGTGCAGGGCGTCGACGATCTGCTCGTCGCTCTTGGTGCCGAGAGTTGCCGTAACCAGGGCTTGGGTCTCTCCTCGCGTGAAAAGTGCCGAACCGTGAGTGCGGGGCAGCACGCCGACCTCGATGCTGATGGGACGCACGGTGAAGCGATCGCGCCCATCGATACGCGGTGCGCCATCGAGAACTCGACCGCGGACGATCTCGGTCTCGATCGATTTGAGCGCTGCGCGCACTGCATCGGCGCGGGTGGCGTCATCCGCGGCCAAGGAAACAACCGCCTCCGCGCGAATATCTTCCAGACGCTTGCTGCGCGCCTGCTTTTCCATCAGCTGATAGGCCGCTTGCAGCGCCTCGCGCGACTCGGCGACCACTGCGGCGTGCAACTCCGCGTCCTTGCTGGGCGCCTGCCAATCCCAACGCTCCTTACCGGCCGCCGCTGCCAACTCATTGATGACCGCAATGACCGGCTGGAAGCTGGCGTGACCAAACATGACCGCCTCGAGCATGACCTTCTCGGACAAACCCTTGGCCTCGGACTCCACCATCAGCACCGCCGACTCCGTGCCAGCCACCACCAAGTCCAGCTCCGAACTCTGCAATTCCGCAAAGCTCGGATTGAGCAGGTACTCACCGTCCCGGTAGCCAACGCGTGCGGCGCCGATCGGACCATCGAAGGGAATGCCGGAAATGGCCAGAGCCGCTGAGCTGCCGATCATGGCAAGAATGTCGGGATCTTGTTCCCCATCGACCGAGAGCACCGTAGCAATCACCTGCACTTCGTGCATGAATTGCTTGGGAAACAGCGGCCGAATCGGACGGTCGATCAGGCGAGAGGTCAGCGTCTCCTTTTCCGAGGGACGTCCTTCCCGCTTGAAAAAGCCGCCGGGGATCTTCCCCGCAGCGTAGGTCTTTTCCTGATAATTCACCGTCAGCGGAAAGAAATCCTGCCCTGGCTTCGAGTCGCGCCGACCCACCGCAGTGACTAGCACCACACTGTCGCCGCTGCTGACCAACACCGCGCCATCGGCCTGGCGAGCCATCCGTCCCGTTTCCAGGACCAGCGTCCGGCCCCCAAATTGCACTTCCTTCCGCACGATGCTCAAGATACTCTCCTCGACGGTGGTGAATTACTTACGCAGACCCAGACGTTCGATCAAAGAGCGATAGCGCTCGTAGTCATTCTTCTTGAGGTAATCCAGCAGCTTGCGACGCTGCCCGACCATCTTCAACAAACCCTGGCGGGAATGGTGATCGTGGTGGTGCGCCTTGAAGTGCTCAGATAGACCTTCAATGCGGGTGGTCAACAAGGCGACTTGCACTTCCGGTGAACCGGTGTCGCTGGGATGCGTGGCATAGGCCTTCACCACGTCGGACTTCACTTCACGAGTCAGGGACATCTTGTACTTCTCCTACGCAATCAATCTGGAAAATAGTCCTAGTTTACGCCCATAAGGCGACGTGGCGCCACCTTGCCGTCCTCCATTACCTCTCCCAGACCCAAAAACTGTGCCTGCGGTCCGTAAAGGCGAATCCGGCCCGGAGCTGGGGCATGGGCAATCACCACCCCCTGGCCTTGTCGAACATAGTATGCGGTGTTTTCCGTCAGGATTACCGCGGGCAAATCCTGCAGCGCCAGATCCATTGCCTGCAGCGGGCACTGACCGCTTTCTCGTGCCGCCGCCAAGCGGTCGAGATCGTAAGCGGCATCCAAGGAAAAACTGCCGGAACTGATCCGTCGCAACTCACGAATATGGGCACCGCAACCGAGCAGACGCCCAAGATCCTGTGCCAGACTGCGCACATAGGTCCCCTTGGAGCAGTGGATGTCGAGGATCAATTCATCACCCACCCAAGAGAGCAAATCGAGGGAGTAGATTTCGACGCTACGTGCTTCCCGCTCGACTTCCACCCCTTTGCGCGCCAGGCGGTACAGGGGCTGACCATCGCGCTTGATGGCAGAGAACATGGGCGGGATCTGCGAGATTCGTCCGCGAAAACGGGAAAGGGCGGCATCCAGCTGCGCCTGATCAAAGTCCACGCGCCCACTCGCCACGACCTCACCTTCCCGATCCCCGGTATTCGTCTCTTGCCCCAAACGCAAAGTTGCCCGATAACGCTTATCGGCATTGAGCAGATAGTCAGAGACTTTCGTCGCCTGACCAAATAGCAGGATGAGCAATCCGGTTGCAAAAGGATCCAGGGTGCCGGTGTGCCCGGCCTTGCGAATTCCCATGATCCGCTTAGCACGCTGCAACGCTGCGTTGGAGCTGACCCCCGCAGGCTTGTCGAGCAGGAGAATACCGTCGCTGCAGACGCTCATGGCTCGTCCTCGGCCGGTGCCGGCGGCAGATGCGCAAGGAGTTCTGCCATCTCGGCATCACGGTCAAAACGCGGGTCGTAGACAAAGTGCAGCGGCGGAATACGGCGCAGATGCAGCTTTTTGCCGAGGATTTGGCGCATCTCGCCGGCTTCCTCCTGCAAGCGCTCGCGCACCAGAGCCGCGCGCCCCGGCCCATCCATCAGCGAAAACATCACGGTGGCCTGACGCAGGTCGGGCGCCAGTCGCAACTCGGTGATGCTTGGCAACAAACCAATCCCCGCCAGGCGATGTAGCCTGGGCAACAGGGCAGCAATCTCCGTCTGCAGGAGATGCGCAATGCGGTCGCTGCGCGGATAGCTACGCTGATGCGAGGTGCTCATGCGTGCCGCCTTTAGAGGGTACGCGCCACTTCAATCGTTTCAAAGGCCTCGATCACGTCGCCCACCTTGATATCGTTGAAATTGCGCACCCCAATACCACATTCGAAACCCTCGCGCACCTCGCGTGCGTCATCCTTGAAGCGGCGCAGGGAATCCATTTCCCCAGTGTGGATCACCACCGCCTGGCGGATCACCCGCACCTTGGCATTTCGCCGGACGATACCATCCGTCACCATGCAACCGGCGATGGTGCCCACGCGCGGCACGCGGAAGGTTTCGCGAACCTCGGCATGGCCAAGGATCTGCTCGCGAATCTCCGGCGCCAGCATCCCGGTCATCGCCGCTTTCACCTCGTCCACCGCATCATAAATGACGCTGTGGTAGCGCACGTCCACGCCGCTCTGCTCGATCAGGCGTCGTGCCTGCGCCTCGGCACGCACGTTGAAGCCAATGATGACCGCGCCGGAGGCGTGAGCCAGATTGACATCGGACTCGGTGATGCCGCCAACTGCGGAATGAATGATCTGCACGCGGACATCGTTGGTGCTGAGCCCCTCGAGGGTGCTGCGCAGAGCCTCGGCAGAACCCTGGACATCGGTTTTGATAAGCAGATTGAGTTGCTGCAGTTCACCCTCACTGGCGGCCTCGAAGAGACTCTCCAGGCTGCCTTTGGCACTCTTCGCCAGGCGCACGTCACGGAACTTGCCCTGGCGGAAGAGTGCAACCTCGCGTGCCTTGCGCTCGTCGTTCATCACGAGCACCTCGTCACCCGCTTGCGGCACATCACTCAGGCCGAGAATCTCAGCCGGCAGGCCAGGCCCGATTTCCTCCACCTGCGCTCCACCGTCATCAATCAAGGCGCGCACGCGACCATATTGCGCACCGGCCAGCACGATATCCCCGGCATGCAGAGTTCCCTGGCGGACAAGAACGGTAGCCACCGCGCCGCGCCCACGATCCAGGCGAGATTCAATGACTAGGCCCTTGGCCGGACCATTGCCCTGTACCTCCAGATCGAGAAGCTCCGCCTGCAACAAAATGGCATCCAGCAGGGCATCGATATTGATTCCCTGCTTGGCCGAGACATTGACGAACTGCGTATCTCCGCCCCACTCTTCGGGCAGCACATCGTGCTGCGCCAGTTCTTGGCGGATCCGGTCCGGATCCACACCGGGTTTGTCGATCTTGTTCACCGCCACCACCATCGGCACATTTGCCGCCTTGGCGTGGTGGATCGCTTCGATGGTCTGCGGCTTGACGCCGTCATCAGCCGCCACGACCAGGACCACGATGTCCGTTGCCTGTGCACCGCGCGCACGCATCGCCGTGAAAGCCTCATGGCCGGGCGTATCGAGAAAGGTGATGGTGCCCTTATCCGTCTGCACATGATATGCACCGATATGCTGGGTAATGCCACCCGCTTCCCCGCTCGCAACCTGCGTCGAGCGAATGCGATCGAGCAGCGAGGTCTTACCGTGATCGACGTGTCCCATGACCGTGACGACCGGCGGCCGTCGAACCATCACCGCCTCTTCTGCAGAGGCATCTTCCTCCAATAGGGCTTCTGGACTGGCAATGGTTACCATCTTCACCTTGTGCCCCATCTCCTCGACAACAATGGCGGCCGTGTCCTGATCGATCACCTGATTGATGGTCGCGACTACGCCCATTTTGAACATCGTCTTGATGAGCTCGCTGGCCTTGACGGCCATGCGACTGGCCAGCTCGCCAACGGTGATGGTCTCCGGGATGGGCACTTCCCGCACCACCGGCGCAGCACTGAAATCACTGGCTACTGCCGAACCCGTCTTCTTCTCATTGCGTCGGCGCCGCATGGCGACATCGGAGCCGCGCTCCTCGCGTCGTCCACCCCGCTTGCCACGCCAATCATCCTCGTCGCGCCGACCAGGACCTGCTTTCTTCTTGCCAGCAGGCGCTGCACTGGGTGCCGGAGCTGGCGTCAGCGGACGCGCAGCACCCGCGGCGCCGCGCGTGGAGGCAGCGCTTCTCTCGGCGACCGGACGACGTCGCCCAGGAGCGGTGTCCCTCGCGCTCTCCGGACGACGCGCCGGTTCGCTCGGCTCCGACTTGGCCGTGTGAATCGTGGTGGGCGCTTCCACCGCAGGCTCCCCGAGAGCTTCTACATCCGAGTCTGCCGACGCGGCTTCCGATATTGCGATTTCCGGCTCTACGGGCAGCTCCTGAACCTTCTCCGGCGTCACCTCGACCACTGGCGCCGGCTGCTCCACCGGGGTCTCCGCGTGCGCCGTCGCTGTTTCGATGGTGCTCTCCTCAGCCGCTTCAGGATGCAAAGCCTCCCGCTTCACATAGGTGCGCTTACGCCGCACTTCAACCTGCACCGTCCGAGATTTGCCCGCTCCAACGTTTTGTTTGATTTCGCTGGTACTCGTGCGGTTAAGAGTAATCCGTTGCAGGGAGGCCTTCTCCGTTGAGCCACGTAAGAAGCCGAGCAGTCTCTGCTTGTCCTCCTCGGTCACCTTGTCCTGCGCAGTCTTTTTGGCAATGCCTGCCGCCTGGAACTGCTCCAGAAGGCGCTCACTGGTCAACTGAAGTTCTTTCGCGAAACCCGCAACTGTAACCGTCATACTGTCTTATCCCTCCACTCGCTGTCGCGATAACCCGGCTTTACCCTTTCCGTCTTCAGGAAAACCAAGGTGCACGCGCCGCCATGATCAGGGATTTGGCGCGCTCAACGTCGATCGTCACCATTTCCTCGAGCTCATCCACCGCCAGTTCCGCCAAGTCTTCCGCCGTGGCAATGCCCTTTGCGGCCAATTGGTGCGCCAGGGCCTCGTCCATCCCAGGCAACTGCAACAGGTCTTCAGCCGGTTCGCTCAGACGAACCTGCTCCTCCTGCGCAATCGCCTTGCTCAGCAGCCGATCGCGAGCACGGCGCCGCAACTCGGTCACCAGCTCCTCATCCAGCCCCTCGATTTCCAGCATTTCTGCCGCTGGCACGTAGGCAATTTCCTCCAGCGAGGTAAAGCCCTCCTCGACCAGCAGTTGCGCCAGATCAGTATCGATACCCAGCTCAGAGATGAATTCTTCCTGGAATCGCGCGTCCTCTTCCTCGCGCTTTTGACGAGCCTCCTCCTGCGTCAGAATGTTGATGGTCCAGCCGGTGAGCTGACTGGCCAAGCGAACATTCTGTCCACCCCGGCCAATGGCCAGTGATAGCTGCTCTTCATCCACCACAACATCCATGCTGTGGGTGTTTTCATCGACGATGATGCTCGAAACCTCGGCGGGAGAAAGGGCGTTAATCACAAAGGAGGCGGGATCAGAGGACCAGACGATGATGTCGACGCGCTCGCCGCGCAACTCATTGACCACGGTCTGTACCCGATTACCGCGCATACCCACGCAGGCGCCGACCGGGTCAACGCGGGGGTCATTTGAACGCACGGCCATCTTGGCGCGCAAACCGGGATCACGGGCGGCGCCCATGAGATCGATCATACCGTTGGCAATCTCCGGCACTTCCTGGGAAAAGAGCTTCAGCAACAGCTCTGGCGCCGTGCGGGAAAGGAACAACTGCGGCCCCTTTTGTACGCGTCGCACATCCTTCAGGTAAGCACGGATGCGGTCACCTGGGCGAATCGCCTCGCGCGGAATCATTTCATCGCGCGGCAGGATGGCTTCGGCACGTCCCATGTCGACGATCGCGTTGCCTTTGTCCATGCGTTTGACGAGCCCACTGATGATTTCGCCCTTGCGGAAGGCATAGTCAGAAACGATGCGATCCCGCTCCGCATCGCGCACCCGCTGGAAAATGACCTGTTTGGCACTCTGCGCGGCAATGCGGCCAAACTCTACCG